>LFTN01000197.1 GCA_001513495.1 Clostridiales bacterium DTU087 | reverse complement strand
ATTGAGCCTGAACCAAGTTATAAACATACACATCCCCTCGGTTTTTAGTTCGGGGCATCGTTCATCACCTCATCTTTCCACTTTTTGCCCCTCCCCCTTATTATACAAATGAGGTTAATTTCATTAAGGGAGGAGGAAGGATAAAACCATATATAACATTAGCAAGTTGTGGCCTCCAGCAGCAGCTATCTCCAGGGCCCGCTTAGCAGTAAACTGTCCCCGCATCTCGGCCAGATCGCGGTCAATCTCAACTTCCAGGCTGAACTCCCTGGGACTAGGGGTAATGAACCGGCTGCGCCCTTCCAGCATCGCCGCAGCATCTTGAAGATGCCTCACAGTACCGACTTCCAGGTCAGCCGCCAATGCTGCTTCCTCTTCATTGTCCGCAGGGACTAAAGCCCGGGGGACTCCAGCCTCGGCAGCCGCCATCAGCATAGGCAGAACGCCGGCCACCCCTCGAACACTGCCATCTAGGGACAGTTCTCCCAAGATCAAGACATCCTTGAGCAGATCGGGCTCCAGGGTGCCGGAGGCCGCCAATATTCCAAGAGCAATGGCCAAATCGAAGGCCGGCCCGCTTTTCCTAAGGTTTGCCGGAGCCAGGTTCACAGTCAGCCGCTGCATAGGAAAGCCAAAACCTGAGTTTTTCATCGCGGCCCGCACCCTCTGCCGGCTTTCCCGCACGGCAGTATCCGGCAATCCGACTATCTCAAACCCAGGCAGGCCCCTGGAGATATCTACCTCGACGTCGATTAGGAACCCCTCTACACCCATGACAGTGGCACCATGCACCTTGGCAATCATGAAAAAAGTCACCCTTCCTTTCCTCTCCAGGGAAAGGGCTGGTGACATCACAAAAAATACCTGCCAAACGGCTGTCAGGCCCAGCCGTCAATGGCTCCAATGATATGTTCAATCCGGTGCTCACCTGGACTGATACTCTGGATGACGATCACATCAAAACGGCACAGGGCATCCATCTGGGCCCGGCTCCAAAGATAATGATGGGCTGTGCGCCAGATCCGCCGCTGTTTCCGACGGTCAACGGCCTCCTGGGGAGAGCCGAAGCGGGTAGTCTGCCTGCCTTTCACTTCAACAAAGACTATGGTACTCCCGTCTTTGGCCACCAAGTCAATCTCACCGCCCTTAGAGCGGTACTGCCGGGCTAGGATCTTGTAGCCCTGCTTCTTTAGATAATCGGCGGCCATTGCCTCATACAAGTTGCCAATCTGCCTGCGATTCTGGACCATCCGGCGCAAACCTCAAGACACCTCAACTCTTGCCGGCTCGAGCTAGACTATCTGGGCGAGCCTCATGTTCAGTACCTCAACAAGTGTGGGTTGTCCCAAGGGGAGTCCTTTGGCGTCATAGCTCACTTCCACCATCACGGAATCACGGGCATGCTGAGCCTTGCCCACTACCATGCCGACTTCGCCTGTGGTGAGCCTTACCTTGCATCCCGGCGGATACGGCATGACATTCGCTAAAAAGACATCTACTACATCTTTGTCCAGCTCTCCGCATTCTTCAGCCGCCAGCTCCTTGATCACTTTCAGGGTCTCATAGGGAGTGACTCCCTCTCTGTACACCCGATCAGAGGTCATGGCATCATAGGTGTCGGCTACAGCTGCTATTTTGGCGAACAGGTGGATCTCTTCTCCCCTCAGGGCCCGGGGATACCCGCTGCCGTTACAGCGTTCATGATGCTGATATGACACATGCGCGGTCCGGGAGGAAACCTCCTCACCTCCCCGCAGCAG
>LFTN01000100.1 GCA_001513495.1 Clostridiales bacterium DTU087 | reverse complement strand
TATCACTACCGTCAACGTTTACTCTGTGGAAAGCTATATGCTGATGGAGACAGCTACCCGCCGCAACCTAGAGCTAACCCAGACACTGCGGGATGGTGAATATCGAGGGTCGCTGCTTTGGCTCTTAGATGGGACGGTTACCGCCATGGGAGGCAGGCTGCTCCGCCAGTGGGTGCTGCAGCCAAGGCTAGATCGGCAGGAGATAATCCAGCGGCTTGATGCTGTGGAAGAGTTGGTCAGGGATACTCCCATGCGCACTAGACTGAGGGAGCAGCTAGCAGGAATCCACGACCTGGAGAGGCTGGTGGGAAGGATCACCTATGAAAGTGCCAATCCCCGGGACCTGGCGGCTCTGGGCAAGTCACTGGAGAAGATCCCCGGACTGAATCAAATACTAGCAGACGCCCAAGAAGCGAGACTGCAGGAACTGGCCCGAGGCCTGGAACCCCTGCCGGAGCTGCGGGAACTCCTAAGAAGCAGCCTGATAGATTCGCCGCCTGCCGTTGTGCGGGACGGTGGCCTGATCCGCCCGGGGTATTCCCGGGAACTGGATCAGCTGCGGGCGGCCACCCGAGAGGGAAAGAGCTGGATCGCGGCCCTCGAGGCGGCAGAAAGGGAAAAAACCGGGATTAAGAGTTTAAAAGTGGGGTTCAATAAAGTATTTGGCTACTACATCGAAGTCACCAAGGCTAATTTGGCCAGCGTTCCCGGTCATTATCAGCGCAAGCAAACCTTAGCTAACTCCGAGCGGTACATTACACCAGAGCTTAAAGAGAAGGAGAATCTCATCCTGGGAGCTGAAGAACGGGCCATTCAGTTAGAGTATGAGCTGTTTCAGGAAATCCGTGCACAAGTAAACGCGGCTGCTCCCCGACTCTTAAGGCTGGCAGCGGCCCTCAGCCAGCTGGATGCCTTGGCCGCCCTCGCGGAGGTTGCTGTAAGGCGCCGTTACTGCCGCCCGGCAATCACGGAAGATAAGATTATCGATATCAAGGCAGGGCGGCACCCGGTGGTGGAAGCTATGCTTCCCCAGGGTCAGTTTGTCCCCAATGATGTCTACCTAGATGATGAAACGGCCCAGCTGCTAATCCTAACCGGTCCCAATATGGCGGGAAAGAGTACCTACTTGCGAATGGCCGCCTTAATCACTTTGATGGCCCAGATGGGGTCTTTTGTGCCGGCAGATGAGGCCCGGATCGGCCTGGTGGACAGGATCTTCACTAGGGTAGGAGCAGCCGATGACCTGGGTACGGGACAGAGCACCTTCATGGTAGAAATGAGCGAAGTGAACATCGCCTTAAGTCAAGCCACCTCCAGTTCATTGATTATCATCGATGAGCTGGGCAGGGGTACTTCCACCTATGACGGAATGGCTCTTGCCCAGGCCATTGCAGAATACATCCATGATGTCACCGGAGCCAGGACCATTTTTTCCACCCATTACCATGAGCTGGCAAAGCTAGCTCTCACTAGGCCTAGGATCAAGAACTTGAGAATGGAAGTATGGGAGGACGGCAAGGAGGTTGTCTTCCTCTACAAAGTGGCGGAAGGGGCAGCTGATCGAAGTTACGGCATTCATGTTGCCCGTCTGGCTGGACTTCCCAAGAGCGTCTTGGCCAGAGCCAGATCGGTTCTGCAGGATCTGGAGCCGGAACAGCCATATCAGCAGCTGAAGTTAGACGGGTTTTTCCTGGGTGAAGCAGGCCAGGCAGATGATGATCTGGAGACAGCTGGAGCAAGGGTGCCTGCAGGCAGCTCACCTGACTTGCAGCCGGAGCAAGGCGAGCTGGCCGCTGGCCGGGAGGGCCTGGCGCAGGACGGAGAAGCAGACATCCTGCAGAGGATCAAGACGGCAGACCTAGCCCATATGACGCCCTTTGAAGCCTTGAACCGATTGGTTGAGTGGCAAACTCGACTGCGTAAGGAGACGTAGACCATGACCCCAATCATTGTGTTGGAAGAAAACACTGCCAACAAGATCGCCGCCGGTGAAGTTGTGGAAAGACCAGCCTCGGTTGTCAAGGAGATGGTGGAAAACTCCCTAGATGCCGGGGCTACGAGCATAGATATTGAGATCCGGGAGGGCGGCAAAGAGTATTTGCGGGTAGTAGATAACGGACGGGGGATACCGCCGGAGGAAGTACCCTTGGCCTTCGAACGCCACGCTACCAGCAAGATCCGTTCAGCCGACGACCTGTTTAGGATAATCACCTTGGGCTTTAGGGGGGAGGCGCTGCCCAGCATCGCGGCTGTATCGGATCTGGAGATGGTGACTAGGACCCAAGGGGCTCCTGCGGCGACACTGATTGCCTTCTCCGGCGGCAAGCGGACCCGTCTGGAGAGTGTGGGGTCTCCCTTGGGGACGGCAGTCACCGTGCAGAGGCTCTTTTTCAATACTCCTGCCCGCTACAAGTTCCTCAACCAAGCGGCCAGCGAGCGGCGCCACGTCTATGATATAGTAGGGCGGCTGGCTCTGGCTAATCCCAGAGTGCGCTTCCGATTGGTCTCCGATGGTGAAGAGATAATGGTGACTCCCGGCGACGGCAATATGGAGGCTGTAATGTGGAGCATCTACGGCTCCCGCATTGGCAAACACCTAATTCCTGTTCATAGGGAGAGCAGCTTGGCTGCCGTCAACGGGTATATCTGCAAACCTGAAATCCATCGGGGTAATCGTCAGGCACAGACCTTTATCATCAATGGGCGGATTGTAGAAAGCTCCCTGTTGGCCAATGCCATGGAGAAGGGATACCAAACCATGCTGCCCCGGCGCCGCTATCCCATAGGGGTGCTGGCCCTGACGTTAGATCCCAGCCGCATCGATGTCAATGTGCATCCCACCAAGCGGGAGATCCGCTTCAGTGACAGCAGCGAAGTATACAAACAAGTCTTGGTGGCGGTAAGGCAGGCTCTAGAAGCATCAACGCCATTTGAACCTTGGCATATACCGGCGCAACAAGATGAAAGCCCCGAAAGATCATCCTGGTCACGAGCTTTACGTAGTGCCGGAGGCCCTGGCTTTGTGCAGGAAACCATGGAGGCGGGTGATAGTGGATGGAGAGCGGCCCCGGCGATGCCGCCTATTAGGCCAGATAGGCCAACAAGGAGCGAGCCTGGCCATACATGGGAGCCTGCTGGCACCAGCACACTCAGCCCACCGGAGGGCTCGGCTGCACAAGCCAAAGCGCGGGAATCTGACGAAACTGGCTTCCCTGGCCAACCTGCCATGTTCCGGATATTGGGGCAGTTTAGGGCGACATATATACTGGTCGAAGCGGAAGATGAACTATGGCTCATTGACCAGCATGCAGCCCATGAGCGGATCCTTTATGAACGGTTTCTGACAGGCCTGCAGTCCAGAGCCATCAAGACCCAGGCACTGCTTGTACCCATGAACCTAGAGCTGGGGCCAGCAGCAGCCGCAGCAGTTCTTGAATGGTCTTCTGCCTTTGAGGAACTGGGTTTCGAAGTGGCAGCATTCGGCTCAAAGGATTGCCTAGTCCGTTCGGTGCCTGTTGACCTATCCGGAATAGGAGGCAAGGACCTAGAAGAACTGCTGTTGGGAGTCATCAATCAAGGACAGACTAAGGATTATCGGGAACCGGCATTGATCCTCATGGCCTGTAAAGGAGCCGTCAAGGCCGGTGAAGAGCTTTCCCCCGCACTCATGCAGGAACTTGTCACCAGCCTGCTAAGCACCAGAAATCCCTTTACTTGTCCCCATGGAAGGCCTGTAATAGTGAGGCTGGCGCTAGAGGATCTTCATCGGCGGTTCGGCAGGAGCTAGGCCAAGTTCGACACTGGGAGTGAAGGGTGTGCACCCCATACTGGTAATCGTAGGCCCTACGGCTGTAGGAAAGACAGAACTAGCTGTTCAGGTAGCAAAAGAAGTAGATGGAGAAATCATCTCCGCCGATTCCATGCAGGTTTATCGAGGATTGGATATCGGCACAGCCAAACCCACAGAAAGTGAGCGCCAGGGGGTTCCCCACCACCTGCTGGATATCGTTGACCCTGGGGAGGAGTTCAGTGTGGCGGATTACCAAGCAATGGTGGAGGAAGTCCTTGCCGACCTGGCCAAACGTAACAAGACCCCCATCTTGACTGGAGGTACCGGGCTGTATATTCAGGCTGTTCTGCAGGGGTACGTGTTCAGCCCCGAAGGAAAGGATCCAGTGCTGCGGGCCGAGTTAGAGCAAAAAGCTGAGTCAGAGGGCAATAAAGTCTTGCATCGGCAGCTGTCTGAAGTAGACCCAGAAACAGCCATGCGCCTCCATCCCAATGACCGTCGGCGGATCATTCGAGCCCTGGAAGTATTCTATTCCACAGGCCGGCCGCTTTCAGAACACTTGAAGATGCAGCAAGAACGAGGCCCCCGCCATAGATCGGTGAAGTTTGGACTCATCCGCAGCCGGGCACGTCTCTATGAGAGAATCAATGCCCGGGTCGATCTGATGATGGAGGCCGGGCTTCTAGAAGAGGTAAAGTCTCTGCTGCAGCAAGGCCTAGATGATGATTCCACTGCCATACAGGCCTTGGGCTACAAGGAACTGGCTGGCTTCCTGCGGGGACAATATGATTTAGATGAAGCCATCCGCCTGCTGAAGCGGGATACCCGCCGCTATGCTAAACGCCAGCTCACCTGGTTCCGACGGGATCAGGAGATTGTCTGGCTGGATCTGGACAGATTGAGTACCCGTGATGCAGTGCACAAGATTGCAGCGATTTATTGGAGGAATTTTCACACAGAAAAGGAAATATGAATTCATGGGGGTACACCAGCAGCAATCCGGCAGCATTAGGAGGCACATGTATGGCAAAGACAGCAATTGGATTGCAGGACATCTATCTGAACCAGATCCGCAAGGAACACATACCGGTCATCATCTATTTGATTAACGGAGTACAGCTGCGGGGACTTGTTAGAGCCTTTGACAACTTCACCGTACTCCTAGAATGTGATGGTAGAAATGATCTGATTTACAAGCACGCCATCTCAACAATTACACCTCAAAAGTCATTCACCCTCACCACTGTACAGCAAGGAGAATAAAGCATATATGCCTATTTTAGCTTTGCAGAGAAAGGAGCTGCGGCAAGGAGCTCTTTTCTTTTTTTATCCCATCGGCAACACATTTACAAGCCCATTTACATATATATGATCAAGCAGCAACAACAGCGCATCCGTGGGGTGGGAGGATGCACAACCGCAATCTAGCGCCGATGACAGTAGAAGAAGTGCTTGACTGGCTGGAAGAGGGCAGGGTTTCACCAGCAGAAGCCTTTGCCCTTTTTCGGACCATAGGAGAGCGGGCTGAGATTGTCAGCAGCCAGGCCAAGGAATCCCAGGAGAAGCTGAATGACGTCCTGGCTGAGCTGGATGGCCTCATCGGCCTAAAAGAGGTTAAGCAGCTGGTGAGGGAAATCCAAGCTTTTGTTGAGATCCAGAAACGGCGGACCGAAGAGCGGTTGGTCACCGAACCGCTGGTGCTGCATACCATTTTCCGGGGAAATCCCGGGACAGGAAAAACCACCGTAGCCAGGATCCTCGGCCGGATGTTCCGCCACATGGGTGTGCTCCCCAGGGGACATCTGGTGGAAGTGGAACGGGCAGATCTGGTCGGTGAGTACATCGGGCATACTGCCCAAAAAACCAGGGAGCAGATCAGAAAAGCCCTGGGCGGTATACTGTTCATCGACGAGGCGTACTCCCTTGCCCGGGGCGGTGAGAAAGATTTCGGCAAGGAAGCCATTGACACCTTGGTCAAAGCTATGGAAGACCATAAGCAGGAGTTTATCCTCATCTTGGCAGGATACACCGATGAGATGAACTTCTTCCTTCAGAGCAACCCCGGCTTGCGGTCCCGATTTCCCATCCATATAGACTTTCCCGATTACAATGCCCAGGAACTCCTTGCCATCGCTGAACTGATGCTGGAACAGCGCCAATACCGGCTGAGCGACGGCGCCCGCCGGCGCCTAGCCTTGCTGATTCAAAAGGGCCTGCGCAGCAATTCATATACCTTCGGAAATGCCCGCACTGTCCGCAACTGGATTGAACTGGCTATTCGCCGACAGGCGGTCCGGCTAGTGCAGAAATCCGGCGAAATGACCCGTCAGGATCTGATGTACATTGAGGCCGAGGATTTCGGGGAGGGATTGTGAGCTTGAAAGCTTGCATGATCATCGGCAAAGCTAATGTGGGCAAGACCCTTTTTGCCATCAACTTCGCCGGCTACCTTGGAGTCCCGCGGCTGGAGATAGAGTTTACCACTCCCGGCGGCGAAATCTACCGCCGCACCTTAACCCAGAGGGAGGCTGTTGAGGAGCTCACCAGCCCCGCTCCCCATCATACCCTGGGCCTGCAGGCCTTTGACATCCAGATGCCCGGATTAAAGGGCAGGAAACACTTTGCCGTGCTGGACACCAGCGGATTGACTGACGGGATCCCGGAAGAGCCATTGGTCAGGCGGGCCATGGCCCAGACCCTGGCCCAAGTTCGGCAAGCCGCCGTCATTCTTCACCTAATCGATGCCAGCAGCGTCACCAAACAGGGGGCGGTGGAAGCTGTAGGACAGGTGGACTGGCAGGTAGCCCAGTTTGGCGGCATGCGCACAGGATATGCAATTCTCGCCAACAAGATGGACCTGCCGGAGGCCGCCAGCGGTTTACTTCAGATCCGCCGGGAATTCCCCGGACACGTGATTTTCCCAGTTTCGGCACTGCTCAAAACCGGCTTTGCTGAGGTGAAACAATTTGTCTGGCGCCACCTTTAACCCTTCCCTTGTCTCCCTGGCAGGCTCCGCCCTGTGCTGTTTTTTTACCGGTATTGCAGTGAAACTCATGGATGACTATCTAGATGCTCATTTCGACCAGATGGCGGGCAAGCGTACTTGGGCGGGTGAGCTAGGAGAAGCCGCTCTACCATATGCTCTGGCCGCCTTAAGCCTTGGTGCTGCGTTTAACCCAGCTTGGTCTTTGACTCTCTTTTGGGCAAGCTACGCCATGGGGATGCGGGGAGACATGACCCGGCCCCTAAGCCTAGGCCTTACGGGATGGCAGGAGGCCTTGGTTCTAGGTGTATTTGCCTTACTGGTCTTTGGGTGGAAAGAAGTCTTTACCTCCTGGGGAGCGATCTTTGTGCTGCAGGCCATCGATGACCTGCGGGATGAGCGGGAGGATCGGCTGACCAGTGCCGGCAATTGGGCTGTGCAGTGGGGCGTAGTAGAGACCGGTCTAACCGGTGTGCTGATGGCAATCATTTTAGCCCGTCTTGATCTCTGGAAGCTAGTGCTGGTGCTGTCGGCCGGGCTGGTGGCTGCAGCTGTGCAAGAGTCGAAAGCGGTAGGAGGAGGCCAGGCCAGTGGTTAGGATCGCCTTGATGATACTGGCGAGTATACTGGTGGGTTTTGCTGCAGGCCGCCGGTTGGGGCTCATTCAAGGATTTCAGCAGGGCATGGCCTACAGCTTGCTGGATGCCCGGCGGAGAAGCCTTGAAGATGGCATCTGTCCCATCTGTGCTTCCCAAGGCCTGCTTGCCGGCGGCGGTTTTGGTCAAGATGCCGGCTCCACAGGCTTAGGTGACCCACATGACTTCAGCCAAGAAGCCACCGGCCAGAAGGGCACCGCTACAGGAGAGGCTGGGGAATTTGGCACTATGGCGGCAGGATGTTACCGGCCTGTATTGAATCTGCATAGAGGAGCTTATTCTATATACTGGGAAATATACCACTGAACTTACAAAGGAGGCATGAGGGCGGCTGACCCTGCCTTCCTCCCCAAGGGTGGCGGACGGCCGGCGTTGGCTTCGCCGCGGGTCTGATGCAAACTGCTAGACGAATTCAACAACTGCCACCGTATCTGTTTGCTGAGATAGATAAGAAGATTGCCAAGGCTAAGGCAGCCGGTGTTGATATCATCAGCTTTGGAATGGGAGATCCCGATCGCCCGACTCCCCGGCACATTATTGAGAGGCTGCAGTCAGCGGCAGAAGAAGCGTGGACTCACCGCTACCCTAGCTATGAGGGGATGCTGGCTTTTCGGGAAGCGGTGGCAGATTGGTATCGCCAGAACCGGGGAGTAGAACTGGATCCCGTTTCTGAGATCGTTGCCTTGATCGGTTCCAAGGAAGGGCTAGCCCACATTTCGCTCTGCTACGTAGATCCCGGAGATATTAACTTGGTTCCCGACCCGGGTTATCCTGCTTACAGCACCGGCACCTTGTTTGCTGGAGGCAAGAGCTTCAAGATGCCCCTCTTGGAACAAAATGGGTTTCTGCCGGACTTGGCTGCTATCCCTTCGGACATAGCTAAACAGGCGAAGCTGATGTTTCTCAACTACCCCAATAATCCCACTGGAGCAGTGGCCCCCAAGGAGTTTTACCAGGATGTTGTGGCCTTTGCCCGGGAGTACGACATAATTGTCTGCCATGATGCTGCCTACAGTGAAGTAGCCTTCGATGGCTATCGTCCTTTGAGCTTTCTGGAAATCGATGGCGCCAAGGAAGTTGGCGTCGAGTTCCATTCTCTTTCCAAGACCTACAACATGACCGGCTGGCGCCTCGGCTGGGCCGCCGGAAACGCCCAGGTGATTGAAGCTCTAGCCCGAGTTAAGGGCAACATAGATTCCGGTGTGTTCTCTGCTGTACAACTGGCCGGTATAGAGGCCTTGAGGGGGCCCCAGGATTCCATAGACGCCATGCAGGAGGTCTACAAAGAGCGGCGGGATCTCATGATCGAGGGCCTGCGGGAATTAGGCTGGAGAATCGATAAGCCCAAGGCGACCATATACGTATGGGCTCCTGTGCCCAATGGGTATACTTCCACACAGTTTGCCGCTAAGCTCCTGGACAGAACAGGAGTGGTAGTGACCCCTGGCAACGGATATGGCGAATATGGCGAGGGATATGTCCGCATATCTCTCTGTGTCGAAAAGGAGAGGATTCAAGAAGCCTTGCAGCGGCTGAAAAATGCCGGCATTCGCTACTCCGAATAAGGCCAAGGCCGCCAATTTGGACAGATGGGACCGGCGCCTTGGAGCAGTTGGCCTGCTGCATGACACGGCGCTGACCAGGGGGTAGACGAGGTCACAACCGACACTGCACGAGGAGACAGGACTATGCAATCAGCTAGACAGTTAATTGACCATGCTAAGACAATGATCAGACCTAAATGGGATGAAATTGAAGATATTAAGCTGGCCAATCAAGCCCGGGTATTGGCGGCTTTTCAGGAGCATCATGTGAGTGAGTATCATTTTGCCGGCAGCACCGGCTATGGCTACAACGACAGCGGCCGTGAGGCCATCGAGGCCTTGTATGCGCAGATCTTTGGAGGCGAAGCTGCCCTGGTTAGGCCCCAGCTTGTTTCTGGCACCCACGCCATCGCCACGTGCCTCGCCGCCTTGTTGGAACCGGGGGATGAACTGATATCCCTCACCGGGGCTCCCTATGACACCTTGCAGCAAGTCATCGGCATCAAGGGCGATCTGCCTCAAAGCCTGGTGCGGCAGGGTATCTCGTATAAAGAAGTGCCGCTGGACGAAAGCGGCAGGTGGGACAGGAAGGGAATTCTCTCTACCCTCAGCCCAGCAGCCAAAATGGTGATGATTCAGCGCTCCCGGGGCTACAGCTGGCGGCCGGCTTTGAGTATTGACGACATCGGGGCCATGGTTTCACTTGTTAAGGAGATCAGCCCCGAGATCATCATCTTTGTAGACAACTGCTACGGAGAATTTGTCGAAACCCTCGAACCATGTCATGTAGGAGCAGACTTGATAGCCGGTTCTCTCATCAAGAATCCCGGCGGCGGCCTAGTAGCGGGTGGCGGCTATGCAGTGGGTGCTGCCCATCTCATAGACAGGGTCGCGGATCGTATGACCGCCCCGGGGCTGGGAAGCAAGCTAGGGCCCACATTCGGCCTGAACCGCTGGATCCTGCAGGGACTGTGGATGGCGCCCCACGTGGTGGGAGAGGCACTGGCTGGAGCAGTCCTAGCAGCAAGGGTTATGGAGGATCTCGGATACGCCGTCTCTCCCCGCTGGAACGAAGTCAGGGGCGATATTGTGCAGGCAGTCATGATGTCAACAGAAGAAGAGCTGTTGGCCTTTTGTCAGGGCGTTCAAGCGGCCTCCCCTATAGACAGCTTTGTGCAGCCGGTGCCGGGGGACATGCCTGGATATGAAGATCCTGTCATTATGGCTGGCGGCACCTTCATTCAAGGCTCGTCCATAGAACTAAGTGCCGATGGGCCGCTGCGGGCACCGTACACTGCATATTTGCAGGGCGGGCTGTGCAAAGAGCATGTAGAATTGGCTCTCCGGCAGGTGCTGGAATCCCTTGTGTCAAAAGCCCAAGCACCTGCATAGGGAGGAGTAAGGGCTGTGCCTGCATTGCTTGACATCTGAGGCAGGTCTGCTAAAATGGTCATACTGAAGCGGCCACATGTACAAATTGACAGAAGGGTGGAGAGACTGGAAGGGGGCTGAGAATGGAATGAAAAATGCTTTGGGCCGTCACGTCCTGTGCGAAGCATACGGATGTGATCCTGAGGTATTGGACGACAGAGATCAAGTCGAGAACATTATGGTACAGGCAGCGCTGCAGGCTGGGGCCGAAGTGCGGGAAGTTGCATTTCACAAGTTTGCGCCCCAGGGAGTAAGCGGCGTGGTAGTAATCTCTGAATCCCATCTTGCAGTTCATACCTGGCCTGAATACGAGTATGCAGCCATTGACGTGTTCACCTGTGGAGATACAGTCGACCCATGGGATGCACTGGACTACTTGATCAAGCACTTTGGAGCCAAGGAAACTGACTCCTCTGAAGTAAAGAGAGGAGTGATAAAGCAAAGGATGGTAAAGAGCTTACAGGCCACCTAATGGAGGTGAAGCTGGGGTTTTATGTGTTACGCCCAAGAAAGCAGTTGCGACTAGTATGCCCTTACCGTTGTGAAAGACGGCAAGGGCATATTTTGTTTCCCTGCTGGATTGAAGGATTTGCCGTATTTGTGTTGAATAGTACAATTTGGTAGATATTGATAACACAGGATTGTTTTCTTCAGCCAAAGGAGTGGTCGTGTCCATGGGTAGTGCATTGCCGCTCAATTACCATCTTGATGGGTTTAAGGCCTTCCGGGATCTGCCTGACGAAGACATCGTACTCCAGGCCCAAGCTGGTCGTCAAGATGCCACCGATTACTTGCTGTACAAGTACCAAAAGCTAGTCTACATATGGACCAGACCCTACTTCTTGCAGGGAGCCGAAGATGACGATCTTCTGCAAGAGGGGATGATCGGGCTGTATAAGGCAATCCGTGATTTTACTCCAGGCTCATCCTCTTTTTGGTCCTTCGCCAAGTTGTGTATCACCCGCAACATTATCAGCGCCATTAAAGGCACTACCAGGCAGAAGCATATCCCCTTGAACTCCTACACATCACTACATAAACCTATCTATGATGCCGAGGGAGACCGGACATTGATGGAAGTCCTCTCCAACAACCGGGTGGATGACCCGGAGGCACTGGTTATCGACAGGGAGAGGCTGCAGCATACGCAGCGTTACATCAAAGAAGTACTGAGTGATTTTGAGTACCGGGTCTTCCGGCTGTACATCAATGGATTATCATATAAGGAGATGGCTGAAGAGCTGGGCACCCATACCAAATCTATCGATAATGCCCTTTGCCGGATCAAAACCAAAATTGGCAGGCAGCTGTAGCGACACTGGCAAAAGGCGTAGACCGATCCGGGCAGGGGTTTTGGGCTGTCTGAAGAAATACTGCCTATATGGACTTCCCTTGTCTCTGAAGGGAGCCCAATGTTGATAGAGAAAGGGGAGAAGGCGCTCGCGAAGATTACTTCTACAGAACAGCGCCGCATTCATGGATTGGACAGCTCTGGCCATCAATTTGGTGTTTGCAGGCCCGGTTGCCTACTGGACTTACAGGGATGCTAAAGGACGAGATGCCAACCCGATTCTCTGGGCCGCCACCGCACTTATAGCCGGTCTTTTTTTTCTTGGGCCGCTGGGGCCCGTTGGTGCACTGATCGTCCTCATTATATATCTTCTGGTCCGTCCTAAGGGCGCAATGCGCATCTGTCCCCACTGCAAGAAAAAAGCCCTCGACTGGCTGGCCTTTTGTCCTCACTGCAAAGGTGCTCTCAAACGGGATTGCTACCGCTGTTTTGCCGCGGTAGATGTTGAGCACGAATTTTGTCCCAACTGCCGCACCAAACTAGGTTAAGAGGTGTTATCTCTTTGTTCCGATTTGTTCTGCGTGTCTTTGAGGAGCCAAAGATGGGGGGTACAGTTAGGTGCTGACTCAATGGGAGATCATTCTGCGACTGGTTCTAGCAGTTGCTGCTGGAGGGTTAATCGGACTAGAGCGAGAGATCCACGGTAGAGCTGCTGGATTTCGCACGCAGATTCTCGTTTGCTTAGGTTCAACCCTAATCATGCTGATTTCCATCTACGGCTTCGATATGTCAGGTATGAGCGGGACCACCCGGGACCCTGCCAGACTGGCGGCCCAGGTAGTAAGTGGTATCGGTTTTCTCGGTGCCGGTACCATTATGCGGGAAGGCACCAGCATCAAGGGGCTGACGACGGCGGCCAGCCTTTGGGTTGTAGCTGGGATCGGCCTCGCTATCGGGGCTGGATTTTACCTGGGTGCGGTTGTGGCTACGATTATTGCAGTACTGACTTTGGTCAACAGGCTGGAACAGTACCTGCTGCCCCATGAGGAACGCTCTCTCAGGCTGCATATCGCTGATCGGCCCGGTCAGTTGGCAGCCATAGCTACACTGTTGGGACAAAAGCGGGTCAACATCCGCACTATGAACGTTGATACAACCGATGACGGGGAATGCCATGTTGAGATGAAACTGCAAACTCCCCATACCCTTCGCGTAGAAGCATTGATACAGGAGCTATCCGCTCTACCGGAAGTAAAGGAGATTACTTGGCAATAGCAGGGGGCCGAGACGTGAACATTCTGGTGACCAATGATGATGGGATCAGATCAACAGGCTTGCAGGAATTGGTCAAGGCCTTGAGCGAAGTGGGAAAGGTGAGTGTCGTAGCACCGGACCAGGAACGCAGCGGAATGGGACACGCTGTAACAATGCATCGTCCTTTGCGGGCAGTTGAAATCACCGGCATCCCTGGTGCGGTTCAAGCCTTTCAACTAGACGGTACCCCAGCTGATTGTGTCAAGCTGGCGGTGGAGGTGCTGTTGGACAACCGGCCCCAGCTGGTGGTTTCAGGGGTTAACGCCGGCCCTAACTTGGGCACCGATGTTCTGTATTCCGGCACCGTATCGGCAGCAGTTGAGGGGCTGATCATGGGAGTCCCTGCCATGGCAGTATCAATCGCCGATCACTCAAAAGCATGGCTAGGATTAGATAAGGCAGCTGCACTGGCAGCCCGAACCGCTCGGGTAATCGGAGAGAAGGGCCTGCCGGAGGACACGCTGCTGAATATCAATCTGCCCCGGCTCCCATCGGAGCAGATCAAGGGCATCAAGATCACCCGGGTAGGAATCCGCAGATACAGGGATTTTGTAGAGAAGCGGGAGGATCCGTGGGGCCGGCCCTACTATTGGTTGACAGGGGAAGCTGTGGACCTGGACGAGGGCCCTGATTCAGATACCAGGGCGGTCAAAGACGGCTGGATTTCCATTACACCAGTCCGATTTCACCTTACCCACGACGAGTTTCGCAAGGAGTTGGCCGCCTGGACTTTGCATTAATCCTAGGCTGTAGCCCCCTGTGCGGCATTTGCATATGCTGTCAAGGGGATAATCATGGGTCTTGATGCAGCAGTGCTGCCCGCGGCACTGGTAAGCGGGGTTTTGGCTTTCATTGCAGTTGGGGTGTATGTGTTGACTTGGGAAAGGCTTTCTACAGCGCAGCCGCCCCCGGCGGTCGAGAAAAGCTGCGCCTTAGAACTGCTGGCAGCCTTGGTGCGGTTAACCCTTTGCTTGTTTCAAACCTTAGTTGTTGTTCAGATATCATTATTGGCAGCGAATTTGCTGTTTGGGGCGTAGGGAGAGTGAGGTTATGAAAAACCATAATCTCTGGCAGAAACTTGTTTTGGGAGTGTCATTGAGCATACTCATATGTTGTCTGGGAGCGGCCGGCATCCACATTCCTAGCCTTGTCTATGCCGAGGACAAGCTTGAAAACCGCCAGGCGGTAGACTGGGCCCAGATCATAGAAGATCATAAAGAGAGCAGCACCGTCGAGAGCCGTTTGCTGAGGGGAATCGCCTATGCCAATCTAGGTTCTCTAGCACAGGCGTTTGAAGAACTGTCCATCGCTGGAGAGGCAACATATCATGAGGATGTCGCGAGTTTCGTCTTGGACAAGCTCAGCGAGCTGCGCCATTCTCCAGATGACGTGCTGCTGCTTAACTGCGCCGCCTTCGGCAGCTATGCCTTTGGTGATCTGGAGCAGTCGACCAACTATTTTGAGAAGATCATCCGCCTGGAACCTGATAATGTCTGGACCCGGAACTTCTGTGCCTTCACCTATGGGGAGAGAGGAGACATTGATCGGGCCATCCACCATCTGGAGCATTCCTTGAAACTAGACCGCGGCAACCAATACACCCATCTCCTGCTAAGTGCTGCTTACAAAGAAAAGCAGCAGTATTTGATGGCCATCTATCACTACCTCCAAGCACCTGAGGCAGTAAGAGAACTGAAGCAGCACGGCGCCTTCTAGCCTTCGGGCTTTTCGCCGCCTCCTCAGTCAAATATCAGGTTTTCCCAAGAGGGTTTTTGGGTACATATAACCCATAGATCAGACCTATGCTATGATCAGGTTACTTTTCCCCGCATTCACAGCATACGTTATACTACCTGAGCTGCCGCCAAGGATGCCGCCTAAAGCCCATCAAGGTTTTCATCAAGCTGGGAATTGCCCATGGCTTTGAGAGGATTTGATGCTGCCGGGTAGAAGTAATAAGTAACTGGTGATTAAGGGGGGATGCGTGATGATACAAGTAGCCAAAGATGATGTACTTAGGGGGTTGAAGAAGTTCAAGCGCCTAGCCAAGCAAGACCTTCTGGCCAGCGGCTTGACATCCAACCCCGACTTCTGGAGAGTGCAAGCTGAGAGCCGACGGCAGAAGTACAGTGATTTGATGGAGCTTGTAGAAGCAAAAGGGGTAGATTTGGCGTTTGAGACCGCTGCGGCGGAGTATGCCAAACTACCTCTTTTTGATACACAAGTCAGTGTCGATCCCCAGCTGCGGGGAACGGAACAGGCATTGGAAATGTTCTTTACACTGCTGGGTATGAGTGCCCAGGACATGCAGGAGCTGAGGGCATCGGGCAGTCTGATGGATGGCTCTCAAGATTGGCAGAGAGAAAAGGCAATGGAGGTCTAAGATTGGGCTTACTGGCGAAATTGGTGAACAAATTATCATCTGCTGGGCAGGCCCCTAGGCAGCCGGGAGTGGAGGTTGCCAAGGATGCCGTATGGGTCTACATCAAGTGCGACAAATGCGGGGAAAAGTTGGCTCTGCGCCTGCGGAAGTCATCGGAAATCCAGCGGGAAGAAGCAGGCCGCGGCTATCAGATGTTCATCAACAAGACGGTAATAGGCAATCAGTGTTTCAACAGAATGCACCTGCGCTTGGAGTTCGATGGAGCATACAGGGTGGTGAACAAGCAGCTGCAAGCAGGTACGTTTATCACTAAGGAAGAATACGAGAACTCGGCCTCATAGGTGTCTATTATGGACCGGACAATCAGGAAAGCAGGGGGCCTGTTTCATGCGAAGCCATCCCGTGTGGGCCCCCGCTTCCGTGCCGAGAGCAAGCCTCTAGGCTTTCATTGCAGCCGCCGCAGGACTCCTATAACTTTTCCCAGGATCTGGACATCGGTAGTGAGAATGGGGTCGTAGAGGGGGTTCTCAGGCTGCAGCCGCACATAGTTGGCTTCTCGGTAGAAGCGCTTCACAGTAGCTTCATCCTCCAAGAGTGCCACTACAATATCTCCATTGATGGCGTCGGGCTGCTGCCGCACTACTACATAGTCGCCATCGAGGATTCCTGCATCGATCATGCTGTCTCCCTTGATCCGCAGCATGAAGGTCGCCTCATCTGACGCGAAGTCCCGGGGGAGAGGGACATAATCCTCAATATTCTCCACCGCCAGGATCGGCTGCCCGGCTGTAACACTCCCTACAAGTGGGACAGAGACCAGATCCTTGGTCAACAGGCTCTCCACAGGCTCATCATCCTGGATGACTTCTATAGCCCTCGGTTTTGTCGGATCCCGCCGAATATATCCCTTGCTCTCCAACCGGCGGAGATGCCCATGCACCGTAGAACTGCTCCGCAGCCCCACGGCATCGCCTATCTCCCGAACCGATGGGGGATATCCCTTCTCCCGCACCTGTTCTTTGATGAACTCCAGTACTTCCCTCTGTCGTTCAGTGAGTTCCTGCATCAGCTGGCTCCCTCCCAAGGCTAATACCTAAAGACACCGCTGCAGCATTAATTGTTTCCATTATAACACAGGGGCCAAGGGCTTTGCAAACGCCCGTTCGTCATTTTTGGCATTTTGCCTTGACCAAAACAGCTGTTCGTGATACCCTGTAGATAGCACACATGTTCGGCACGGACATCTGTTCCGCCGCCAGTAATCTCGGAGGTGGCTCACATGACAAAGCGAGGATTAGACGGCACCGCCATTGAGGCAGGCAGAAGGTGCACAGGGACGGCTCCTAGAAGGCGCAGCGGTCAATCCCGGCGCCGGAGGGCTCGCAGCATCTTGTTGGTACTGCTGGCGGCCTTCATAATCGGGCTAAGTGCTGCACCAAGGATAGTATCATACAGCATGTCTGAGCCCAGTTATGAAACGATGGTAGTCCGGCCGGGCGATACGCTCTGGAGCATTGCCCGGAGAATACAGCCCGGTATGGATCCCCGCAAGACAGTCTACGAGATCAAAAAGCTCAATGAGCTCCAGTCGGTGAATCTGCGGCCGGGACAGACACTCATGATACCGTCGCAAGCCGTATGCAGCAGATAGCTGAACACCGCCCGAGGCAAAATCTTACTATGCTTGAGCTCGCGGACTTCCGGCAGCCTGCCAGGCCGCCAAAGTCCCGGAACACATGTGCGCAACGCTGCGTCCATAGAACCAGGCCGGCTCCCTAGGATGCTGCGAGTATGAGTCCGTACCATTCCAAAGCTGTACAGAGAGCAATCTAGATATGGGAACCAGCCTTTAGCGTGAACAGCTAGGCCAGGAGATCAGATGAGTTGAAGAGACAATGGCACCTGGCAAAAAGAGATCAAGACTTCGGATCAGAGGACTGGGACCAGGGCTGCCGCAGAGGCTAGTATACTAACCGCATGATCCCACCCCTCCACTTCGCATAATATATCTTCTGCGAAATGCAGGAGAATCAGTTTCTCTGTCGAAGCAAAAACTAAGATTCTATCTGCCGGAGGTATCCCCTATGCTGGACTTCGACCTACAAGTAGAACGATTTGCCGCCGCTCTGGGTATCAATAAGAGCCTCAACACAGCCATGGCTTACCGATCCGATTTGCGCCTGCTCAAGCTGCACCTCGTCTTGAGCCGCGCTCACTGTGTGACTCCTCCCCAGGATAAGACAGCATTTCACCAGCTGGAAACGTCCCTTACCGCCAATGACAACCGGTTGGGGCCTGAGGCCAGCCGGCTGCTGGATAGTTTTACCGTCGATCTCCAAGCAGTCACTGCCGATGATCTAGTTGGCTACTTCTTGTTCCTTAAGGAAACCTTAGGTTATGCCCAGACCACCCTGAACCGCAAAATAGTGGCCGTCAGGCGGTTTTTCAGCTACCTGTTTGACCATCAGCTCCTGTCAGACCCCTCCTTGATTCGAGATCTGCAGACCAGGACTATTCACCGCAATGAAGCACCCATGCATTTATCTGCCCAAGAGGCCTTTACCTTTCTCAATACTGTACGGCAGCACGGAGGCCCCCGGGATTACGCCATCTTCCTCATCATGCTGAGTATGGGCCTGCGGATTGGTGAAGTCGTGCAGATGAATGTCGACGACATAGGCCTCGACACTGAGTTTTACAGGGTTACAGGCGGCAAGGGCGGCAGGAACCGGCCTGTCCCGGTACCTCCGGCTGTCCGGGAGGCAGTGGTCAAGTATAAGAAAGTGCGGCCGGGCGACAAAGCCAAGGGCCGCCACCGGATGGCGCTTTTTCTAGGCAACAAACACACCAGGATTACACCCAGGGCCATCCAGCAGAAGCTCAAGGACTATGCGGAGCTTACTGATCTGCCGGAAGGCAAGAAAATGATGCTGACACCCCACAAACTGCGCCATACCTTTGCTACTACCCTCTACCTCAACGGCGAGGACTTGCGGACACTGATGCGGCTCTTGGGACATGAGCATATCTCTACAACTACTATCTATACCCATGTAGACAAGGAGAAGCTCTTAGCCTCATTGGACAAGAATCCCTTTGCCGCCGTAGAGTCCAACTGACAGTCGATACTTGACAGTGTCCGGTGCCGCCTTCTATACTGAAGGCATGGGAGATTTTCCCTTCTGCGGATCGCCGCCTTGCCCTGATGGAATGAGGAGGCGATCTTCTTTATGCTCTTACATCGGCTGCGGCCACAGCTAAGGTATCATCAGTTGAACACCATCTCCATAATCCTTGTCCTTGCCGCTGTCAGCACCCTGTTTGCCGGATGCTTCGGAGGGGCTGGACAAAGAATCTCCTCCCCCGCGTCACCGCCCTTTGCCGGACCTACAGGTGGCGTTGCCGTCAAGGCGCTGCTCACTTCAGGTATGACGGGGGACGGCGGCCTCGGCACAGTCAAAGCTGTTCTCACTCGGGGCAGGCATACCTTGGAGCAAGAGCTGACAGTCAATACCAGCAATATGACGGCCGCCGGCGGGTTTCCCAAGGTACTAATCGGCACTTGGGAACTGCAAGTGATGGTATACAGCCGGGAGGGAGACCTGGCCTATCTGGGAGATGCCAGCGTCGTCGTCCAGGAAGGCAAGACTGCCAGTATTGAGCTGCCGCTGCGGGCTGCTCCGGGGGTGCTCATCATGCACCTGGACATCAGCGATTTTGATGACTGCGACCAGCCGGTCAAAGGAAGAATCATCATCGGTACCGGTGTGGAACCGGAGATGGTCAAAGAATTCACCCGGGGGGATTCCCCTGCCGTTACGGTAGAACTCAACGGGCTCACCCCAAAGACCCACGATCTGCGGGTGGAGCTCTACGAGAAGACCTTTCACAGCTACAACCGGGTCTACCAAAGCCACTGGGAGACTGTTACCATCCGGCCTGGCCAGACTATTGAGGTGAACTGGCATCCCTCTACCGGGTGTGTTGAGATTATCGGCTACATTGACGCGCCTCCCCCTCCCCCCACTTCTGTCACCACAGAGGAGCACGGGGATGGAATCCTGATCTTCTGGACTCCTGTCGAGCCGGTGGAGAACGATCTGGCAGGATACAGGGTCTACATTCAAACCGATCCCTTGACCGGTTTCCAGCTGGCTGCCGCTGTGCCCAGCGGACAGACATCGTACTTCTATGTACCGGAGCCCCTCACCCACGGGGACGCTGAGACTGTCTGGGTGCAGATATCGGTATCCAGTGTCGATCAAGGCGGCAATGAGAGCATCCGCAGCCATCCGCTGACCGTAGAATGGCCAATCACAAAGATCTAAAGGCCCTTTCCTTGACTGCAGCGAGATGCTGCCGAGGGGCGCGGCGGGCGGCAGCCGCCGCGGCCAAGCGGTAGCAGCAATGGGGAAAAACACCTTTGCAGGCAGGCTTTTCCTCCCCTATTCTCGAAATAGAGTTGGTGGAGTCTAGGGGAGGTTGAGTGATGGCGATCCGTATCGGTATTCCTAGAGCACTGGCATACTACTCGTTCTTTCCCCAGTGGAAGACATTCTTTGAAGAGCTGGGAGCAGAGGTTGTACTAAGCCCACCTACCAACAAGCATATTGTCAATGAAGGCATCAGAGACACCGTAACCGATGCTTGCATCCCCATCAAAGTCTATCATGGACACGTGGCAAGCTTGGCTGACAAGGCCGACTACCTCTTTGTACCGAGAATAGCTGGTCTTGATGCCGATGCCACCCTGTGCCCTAAGTTTCTTGGTTTACCGGAAATGATCCGAGCGTCTGTTAAAGGGATTCCGCCGCTCTTATCTCCCCGTCTAGATGTCAGAGACGGCCGGTTCGCGCCTGTCAAGGCTTGGATCAAGACAGCCAGTCTCCTGGGAGCAGGATACCGGCAGGCGCTCAGTGCCTACCGGAAGTCGGTAAAAGCCGGACAGTACTACGAAGGACTGCTCGCCAGCAGAATTCTGCCGGAGGAGGCCATGCCGCTCGTCGACAAGTGGACGGCATCCCTAAGAAGTGAAGAGAAAGCCAGGCGGTCTGATGCAAGACGCAGCACCGCCTCGGCAAGGGCATCGTCGGCTCAAACCTTAGAACCACACAACAGCGGTATCCGTCTAGCTGTAGTGGGTTATCCATACATGATCTACGATGATTTTATCAACTGTGGGCTGCTGAATGCCCTGAAGCGCCTGGGTGCTGCTATCGTCACACCTGAGATGATACCGGCCAGAGAGCGCCAGGCCCAGGCTAAGAAGCAGCCCAAGTACTTGTTTTGGTACTACAGCAACCAAGTGATGCGGGCTGTCTACTACTTCTTCCAGGAAAATATGGTTGATGGAGTAATCCATTTGACTGCCTTCGCCTGCGGCCCCGATGCGATGGTAGATAAGCTGTTGGAGCTTGACTGCCACAAGCACGGCCGCATACCATACCTCTCACTCTGCTTAGATGAACACACCGGCAGAGCTGGGATCATCACTAGGCTAGAGGCGTTTACAGATATGCTGGTGCGAAAGCGGGGTGGTAAGCGATGAAGATCACCTTTCCCCATATGGGAACCTCCTGGATAGCCTTCAAGACGTTGGTGGAGGGCATGGGCCATGAGGTGGTGCTTCCCCCTCCCCCTACCAAGCGCACCTTGGATCTCGGGACCAAATACGCACCAGAGTTCGCCTGTCTCCCCTTTAAAGTGCTGTTGGGGACTTACCTAGAGGCACTGGAAATGGGAGCTGATACAATTATCTCCTCGGGAGGCGTTGGGCCGTGCCGAGCCGGATACTATACGCAGCTGCAAGGCAGGATCCTAAAGGAGCAGCTGGGTTATGATGTAAGGGTGATCACCTTCGAGCCCCTGCAGGGCAACTTGTTCAAGACATACCGGATGATCCGCGAGCTTGTCAATGTCAGCTTTCAGAAGTTCGCAGCCTGTGCTTGGCTCGCATGGCAGAAGCTATTGGCCCTTGATGCTCTGGAACGGGAGAGTCACCGGGTGAGGCCGCTGGAGGCAAAAAAAGGAGCAACAAGCCGGATTCTATCTAGAGGGATTGCGGCCATCGATCAAGCTGACTCTGTGAAGGGAGTTAAGAATGCAGCCGCAAGCGGCTTGGAGCAGTTCAGGGAGATGCCCAAGGACCATGACTATGAGCCTCTCAGGGTGGGAGTCATTGGCGAAATCTATGTCGTATTGGAGCCCTTCGTCAATCTCGATGTGGTGGAGACATTGGGCCATATGGGAGTCTATGTAGACCGGTCCATATTTCTCACCGATTGGGCTGTAGATAACACCTTTCTGGATGCCCTCCGCATGGAAGGTGAACGCAGTATCAAGAAGGCTGCTAGGCCGTACCTGCCGGAGCTGGTCGGCGGCCACGGTCAAAACAGTATAGGCGAAACGGTCCTTTACGCCAAGAAGGGCTTTGATGGAGTTGTACAGCTTGCGCCTTTCACCTGCATTCCCGAAATAGTAGCTAAGAGCATTATACCGGAGGTCAGCAAGGGCCTCAACATCCCAGTTTTGACCTTGATGCTGGACGAACAGACGGGAAAGGCAGGCACCGCTACCCGCTTGGAGGCTTTTGTAGACCTTCTCAGAATGCGGCGCAGCAAATTGGCGATGACAAGAGGTGAAACCGCTTGAATGCATTTTTAGGAGTCGATGTCGGTTCAGTCAGCACCAACTTCGTACTGATTGATGAGCAGGACCAGGTGATGGCTGATTTGTATATCCGCACCCAAGGTCAGCCCATCCAAGCGATCCAGACAGGCCTGCGCATGTTAGAGAAGGAGCTCCCTTCTTCCCTCACCATCATGGGGGTCGGCGCCACCGGTTCCGCCCGTCAGCTCACTGGAGTGATTCTAGGAGCAGATGTGGTAAAGAACGAGATCACTGCCCACGCTGTTGCAGCTATGCACTGCATACCCGATGTGCAGACTGTCATAGAGATCGGCGGTCAGGACTCAAAGCTGATCATTATCCGTGATGGTGTAGTGGTGGATTTTGCCATGAATACAGTCTGTTCCGCTGGTACAGGC
>LFTN01000006.1 GCA_001513495.1 Clostridiales bacterium DTU087 | reverse complement strand
GCTCTACCATATCCCAGTAGGTCTGATGGAAGCGGCTTTCCCAACAGGTCTGGAAGCCGGCGCAGTCACTGCAGGCCTTCCGGGCCAAGGACAACAGATAATTATCATAGCCGCGGTCAGATACTGCCGGCCGATGGGGAATCTGATTAAAGGTGGCAGACAGTTCGTCAAAGACCCGGGCGAAATCATCCAGACGCTGATTGAGCATTTCCCGCAGCCGCTTGTGGGTCAGCTCTTGATTCTGACGCTGCTCCTCTGTGTTAGGTATTGCCCTGGCGAGCCTGCGCAAGAGCCGGAGAGGTATGAGGAAGAAAACCGCCAATGCGGCAGCTGACATAGTCCACACACTGAACAGTTCATCACCGCTGCCAAGGAAAAACGGCAGCAGCAAGTTCGCGACCACAAAGGCAAAGCTGATGCCCAGTTTCTTTTGCTGGGCTCCAAGCCCAGAGAGCAGGCCAAACATACCCCAGATGCCCATCAGCATCAGATTGCCGCTGGTCAACGCTGTGAAAAGCCCTAAGAACATGCCCCCGACGATAGCAGCGGCCAGCCCGCCGATTTGGGCTGCCATCAAGAGCATCACACAGCCAAAGAGTTCCTGGAGATGCACAGTACCAATATAGGTGCCGGTTAAGCCCAGGAAAGCTCCCAGAAGCAGCAGAGCAACAGCAGTCAGCTGTTGATAATCAAGGGGAGCGGCTGAGCGCCGGCCCTCCAGGTCCCAGACAGGTGCCAGCAGGTTGCCGATGGCCCAGACGGCCGCCAAGGACGGCAGCCAGGTGATAAACTCCGGCACCAGCCAAGGGGACCACAGAAGCAGCGGCGGCACAGCCAGAACAGCGATGACAACCAGCAAACCGTTAAATCCCAGGCCCAGCTTGCGAGAGTAAGGCAAAACGGCAGCCCCGCAGGTGAGTGCTCCTGTCAAACACCAGTATTGGAGACTGCTGGACGGCAGTCGAGCAGCCATACCATGCGCGGCAAAGAACAGGACAACAAGGCCGGCAAGGGGGCCCTGGTACTTGAGAACGTTTGTCAGAAGTGCCATGCCGAAGGGATAAATCCCCGGAACAAGGGGAGCCCTTCCCAACAGATAAGCCAGGAGACTGAGCAGCGGCAGTCTACCCTGCAGCATCAGTCCCGCCAAGCTCCTGAGCCAGCCCGCCAGCAGCCGGCCCAATCCTCTCAATATGCTTAATCCTCCGGAGAACCTTGAGATATAGGCCTTCAGTTTGTGTCCCATGGGCTTCCTTCTCTCAGACTTCCCCATTAGCGCCGCTGCAGTATGTGTAATGTTATTATACAGGCCCGGGAGGGTTGTCCATGTCGATATGCCTAGAACCGAATCTCCAACGTTATCCCGCTATTCTGTATAATCCGATCTTATATTCTGCGTTTGCTCTATTGTGCGGCATGTTCCAGTTTCCTGTCTTTGCTGTCGACATTTTTCCATATCTTTCCAAAACTTGCTGGGCCCGCCGAGATCCGTTGCGGATGGAAGACGCCAAGTGACTATCACAGCCTTTATGGACCTGTCTCTTATACACATCT
>LFTN01000050.1 GCA_001513495.1 Clostridiales bacterium DTU087 | reverse complement strand
TCCATGCCCTTGTGGGGGAGAACGGTGCAGGCAAATCGACTCTCATCAAGATTCTGGCCGGTCATAGATGCACCGACTTTGATCAGGTACGGGCAGATGACCAATGATGAGGTCTTTGTGACCTATGGCGCGGCTCGGGAAGGGGTTACCATTGTCAACGAGAGCGAAACCGATGACCTGGTCATGCTGAAACACTTCGGTCCCGGCATCTCAGGGGTTCCCAACCTTCCAGAGTAAGTCGTGAAGCCACTGGAGATTTGAGGGCTTGAAGAAAGGACAGGTACTTATGGCTAGAGCACTGAAGATATATGTCAACAACTGGATTTTCGGCAATGCTTCGTTGGCCGATGTCATCGCTAGGGTCAGCAGCATCGGGTTTGATGGGATTGAGCTGGTGGGAGAGCCAGCAGTATATAACGGCCCTGAGGTCAAGCAGCTGGTGGAAGGCCATGGGCTTGAGGTGATCAGCATCTGCGGCATGCACCCCGGCCCAGAGCCTGGAGATCTGAGGCTCTTATCCCATCCCGATGCCGGGGAGCGGGAGAAGGGCATCGACTACGTAAAGGCCTGTGTTGACCTCGCGGTTGAGACCGGCGCCAGGAGTGTACTGGTGGTGCCAAGCCTAGTGGGTCAGCCCGAGGTTTTGACTTCCAAGGAAGAAGATATCCAAAGGGCCATTGAGTCCCTGCAGAAGGCAGCTGTTTACGCCGAAGAGCACAAGATCATCCTCACCATCGAGCCCATCAACCGCTACGAAGTTGGCCTGGTGAACAGCATCGATGACGCTTTGGCAATGGCCAAGGCAGTCGATAACCCCTATGTGAGGATCATGGGTGATACCTTCCACATGCAGATCGAAGAAGGAGACGGCATTCCCAACGCCATCCGGCGGGCCGGAGGCTACTGGTTCCAGCACCTTCATGTGGCCGACAATACCAGGCAGGCACCGGGATTGGGCGATATGCCGTGGCGGGAGATCATCAGAGCTTTACACGACATTGACTATGAAGGCGGGATCTCCTGTGAGCCGCTTCCCAAGGGTAAAGCTCCCTACGATGCCCGGAGCGGCAATATCCCTAAAGAGCAGCTGGATCGTGACCTGAAGCTGGGCTTGGACTTCTTGCGGCGGGAGCAGGAGATTGTGCTGGGAATGATCTGAAGCGGCTGCCAGAACGGCGCAAACTGCGGCTTGAGCCAATGGTGGATGGAGTTTGGTCAATGGAATGGCTTACCAAAGGCCCCGGAAACGGGGCTTTCTTTATGGGACTAAAGGACAGCCGACTAGCCCCCGGCCGCTGACGCTGACTGGCCTTCTGAGTGTTAGCCGCGGGTTGGGCCCTCGGATTTTTTAGCCCCGTAAAGGGCTGACTTCCGCACATGTAGAATAGGATACTACAGGTGCTTTCCACACACGGCGGGATGATGGCAATCAGCATGTTTCAGGGGGGTTACAGTTTGCGGTTTTCTGAGCGGTTTGTCGCAGCCTATAACAGGATCGAACGGGAAATGACTAAACGGGCAAAGCTGGATCGATATGTCGGCTTTGCCCAATTGGTGCGGCGCCTCGCCCGCACAGATAGTACAATAGCCCAGTTTGCCGATGAACTCTTTGAATACGGAGAACTCCGCAACGCCATCGTCCACGATGCCTTTGAGCCGGGGCGGCTCATCGCTGAACCCCATCCCGATGTCGTGGAGCGGATGGAGCATATCGCGGAGGTTCTAGAGCGGCCCCCTTTGGTGATCCCGGAGTTTGAACGGAAAGTCTACACAGTCCGCTCCCAGGATTCTATTCTCGATGTCATGGGCCTCATCCGCCAGCTGGGGTATACCCAGTTCCCCGTATATGATCAAGATGGGAAGTTCGCTGGGCTGCTGACAGACCGCTGCCTAGCCCGCTGGCTGACCTTCGAGCTAGACAAGGTGAGGGAAAACTCTCTGGAAGAAATTACTGTAGCCCATGTGACTGTCTATGATAAGACCAAAGGCAGGAACGTTACCTTTCTACCCAAAAAGGCAACAGTGTTTGACGCTTACAATGAATTCGAATGCCGAATGGGCATCGACGGGCCCCGGCTAGAAGCGATCCTCATCACCGAGCGCGGCAAGAAGGATGAGCCGCTGCTGGGGATCATTACTCCTTGGGATATTTTCCGCCTGCGCTCTCTTATGGGCTGACAGGGTTTCGAAAATCCCTGCTTTCGTGTTAAACCTAGTCTAAGCAGTGGGGCAGTTTGGCAGCATCAATTCTTCCTGCCGCTCTGCCCCCTTTCATTCATCCCGCTTCAGACAGATAAAAGGAATTCAGCAAGATTCTAAAGAAATTGAGTCTAACAAGAGGTGTAACCGGTTGGAGGCCTTTAAAGCGGCAGCGACGGGGCCGGAGCCGGTTAGACCTCACCGCAGGAAAGGAGTGGGCGTATGGATGGGTACAAGGAAGCGTATCTTACTCTGGATGAAAGCTTCCGAATAGGGAAGATAGATGACCGCATCTATGGAGCTTTCATTGAACACCTGGGGCGGGCCATCTATGGGGGAGTCTACGAGCCGGAGCATCCTTCCGCTGATGAGCAGGGCTTTCGACAAGATGTCCTGGAATTGGTGAAGGAGCTCAACGTGCCGGTGGTCCGCTATCCGGGAGGCAATTTCGTCTCCGGCTACAACTGGGAGGACGGCATCGGCCCCCGAGAGCAGCGGCCCAAGCGGCTGGAGTTGGCTTGGAAGTCCATCGAGACTAACGAATTCGGGCTCAATGAGTTTATGGACTGGACCGAAAAGGCTGGCACAGAAGCCATGATGGCAATTAACCTGGGCAGCCGGGGGATCGATGCTGCCCGCAATATTGTGGAGTACTCAAACCATCCCAGCGGGACGTATTGGAGCGATCTGCGCATAAAGCACGGGTATCCTGAACCCCATAGCATCAAGCTGTGGTGTCTAGGCAATGAAATGGATGGGCCTTGGCAGATAGGCCACAAGACAGCCGATGAGTACGGCCGGTTAGCCCTTGAGGCCGGCAGGGTCATGAAGCTGGTAGACCCCTCCATTGAGCTCGTTGTCTGCGGCAGCTCTAATGCCCACATGCCCACTTTTCCGGAGTGGGAAGCAACGGTGCTGGACCATACCTATGAAGTCGTAGATTACATCTCCCTCCACACATACTTCGGCAACAGGGACAATGATACACCCAACTTCCTGGCTCAATCGGTGGGCATGGATGATTTTATCAATACGGTAATCGGCATCTGTGATTACATCAAAGCCAAGAAGCGCAGCCAGAAAACCATTCACCTCTCTTTTGATGAGTGGAATGTGTGGTACCATTCCAACGAGGCCACGACCAAGCAGGAGCCCTGGCAGGTAGCTCCGCCTATCTTAGAAGATATTTACACCTTTGAGGATGCCTTGGTGGTAGGCTGTATGCTGATTTCCCTGCTGAAGCGGGCCGACCGGGTGAAAATCGGGTGTATTGCCCAGCTTGTTAACGTGATTGCACCCATCATGACCCGCACCGGCGGCGGAGTCTGGCGGCAGACGATCTATTATCCGTATCTCCATGCATCCTTGTACGGCCGCGGCGAGGTGCTTACACCTGTCATCGACAGCCCGGCCTATGATACCAAGGATTTCTCCAAGGTCCCATACCTAGAAGCTATCGCAACGGTGGATGATGACACCAATGAGTTGACTATCTTCGCAGTTAATCGGGATCTGGAGGAGCCGCTGCTCCTGAAGGCCTGCCTGGGCGGTTTCGTAGGGTATCAGGTGGTGGAGCATATTACACTTACCCACCGAGACCTCAAGGCAGTCAATACTGAAGATAATCCTAACAATGTCGCCCCCAAGAGCGATGGCGATGCTAAGCTGGATGAAGAGATGCTAACTGCGGCTTTAGCCCCTGCTTCGTGGAATGTGATCCGCCTGAGGAAGGATCCCAGTTAAGCAGCGGGGCAATTTGTGACCACGTATACAGCAAACGGCCAGATAGATACCAAGACGACGAGCCAGCCTGCGGGCTGGCTCGTCACTCCTCTGCCATAGCCTTGAAGTCCTATTCTACCACAAGGCTGGAGTATATAGACCTGTGGATGGAAAAAGCATCCTGGCCTGCAGCCGCGGTGAGCATAACATTGGCCTCCCTGGCAATCCCGGCGACAAAAGCTTCGATGATGCGGGGATCAAACTGTGTTGCTGCCTTCCTTTGCAGCTCATCCAGTGCCTGCTCCTGGGTCAGGTTTTTCCTATACGGCCGAAAACTCACCATTGCATCATAAGCATCGGCTACAGCTACGATCCTGGCGTTCAACGGGATCTCCTCACCCTTCAGCCCTCTAGGGTATCCGGTTCCATCCCACCGCTCATGGTGAGCAAAGACAGAGGCGACGATGGAGGACATGCCTGGAACGGAGTTCAGCAAACGGTAACCCACTGTCGGGTGCCTTTGTACGCTTTTCCATTCGCCCTCATTCAGGCAGGCAGGTCTGTTGAGGATTGCCTCATCGACTGCGATCTTGCCGATATCATGGAGCAGGCCGGTGAGCTTCAGCTCGTGAAGCTGCTGACTGCTAAACCCCAATGATTTGCCGATCACCAGGCATAGCTCTGCTACCCGCTCAGAGTGGAGCTCCTCCCGGGGGTTCTTTTCGAACAGAGTGTTGATCAGAGT
>LFTN01000150.1 GCA_001513495.1 Clostridiales bacterium DTU087 | reverse complement strand
AGATGTGTATAAGAGACAGGTGCTAGATATATTTATCCTTGCATATGGATCAGTGGACTGCCTCAATCAGTACTCGGGAATTCTAGAATAGCGCTGAGGCATCGGGGTTCTTGCCTGTCTTGAAAGTGTGGCCCTGATTGCCATATCTACAAATGATATGTACACACGGCCCTTGGGTTTATCAACGCTCGTGGGATACTATGGGCGTGAACAAGGAACGTAAATGGCCGGTGCTGTGATCGCATCGGCACCGGTATGCACTAGAGCAGATGCGGTCGGTGCTGGGAGTGGAAGTGGCGTAAGTGACGCACAGCGCTCGGTTGTCGGCAGAGAGGATGATGGAAGGTGTTAACACCACCATTTAGCGCTTCTCAACTGCCCGATGATTTGCTCAACAAGATTTGCATCTGTCAAAATCGCATATGTGTCTTCGCCAGCGGCTCCCTAGAGTACACAACATGTAGCAGGAGAGCGGCACTTCCGTAACGTAAATAGAGGTAGTGTCGTAGCGAGTGGTTGGTCAAGAAGCTGTCCGGCTGTTGATTGACCGACTGAGTGCCGAGTCAAAGACTGCCCGGCGGGTAGACGTTAGCCCCCACTTAGTGGTTCGCAACATCAGGGGGCAGTGCGGGATCTAGATAGTTGACAACCGGATTGACGTCCTTGCTGCCGGTTCGGAAAGCCAGGCAGCAAGGGCTTTCTTGCTTTTTTGGAGAGGAAACTTTAAACTAGTCCGCTGACAGGGGTGAGACCTATGAGAGAAAGTGAGATGACCTCCAAGGAACGGATGCTGGTGGCCATGACCAATGGCATCCCCGATCGAGTGCCGATCTGTCCAGATTTGTCCAACATGATCCCATCCAGGCTGACTGGCAAGCCTTTTTGGGACATCTATTACTACAATAATCCGCCTCTTTGGAAAGCCTATATTGATTGTGTGCGCAGGTTTAATATCGATGGCTGGTTCTGGTATGTTGGTTTGGGTAGGAGCAAATCTGACCAAAGGCAGTTTCGGGATGAAATCGTGTCTAGAACAGAGGATGAACTAGTGGTCAGGACTTATTGTCAGACACCAGCCGGGGAGTTGTGGCAGGAGACGGTGTATAGGCCCAATGATCCCCCGGTGGTAACCAGGCAATGGATCAAGG
>LFTN01000130.1:12343-21703 GCA_001513495.1 Clostridiales bacterium DTU087 | reverse complement strand
CTCTTTCCAGGACGTAGATAAACTTACCCACCAAATAGACTATGTCATTGGCCTTTTCAATAGCCGCATCTTTGCCCAATGCCTTGCCGCCCACCATCACCGCCGCGGACCCAGATACTAAAATAGTAACCCAGACTGCCTGCTGGGCCCCGCCGCCGGCCCTGCTGCCCATAGATATGGCGATGCCGGTAGCCACAGCTCCGCTCAAGGTACCGACTATATCTCCGATCATGTCATTGCACAGGGTGGCGATGGTTGCCGCATTCCTCACTACCCACATGGCCTGCATTGAGCCCGGCACTTTATCTGCTGCCATGGCGTGATACGGCACCTCTGAGGCAGCAGTTGTCGCAACCCCAATGATGTCAAATGCGACCCCTACGGCAATAATACCCGCCAGCAGTCCGAACGCCGGCAACACAGGCACTAAACCTAGAAGTGTATTGCTGGCATAGCTGGAAAACAACGAAATCAAAAAGGTCCCCAAAAACACCGCGAAAAAGCGCCTTAAGTTCGAGTCCAATCAAACACCCACCCCAATAAAGGATGAAAAGGCTTGGATTGCCCAAGCCCTGCACTGCGTGAAATATGAGGAATAGGTGGCCACGGATTGAGTAAAAATTGTGGCTTAAGGTCCAGCAGGTTTTCCCAACGGTCTTCCAAACCGTCGCCGGTCTGGCGATTTCTCCTTTCCAACCGCTTTACCCTGTCGCCAGAGGTAAGGCTGGATTACCACTTAGTCCACACTGCAATCCCCAATCCGCTTCCTTTAGGAACAGCCTAGGAGATTTCCTCAACGATCGACCCCGTTTTCTAGCCTCTTTAGCAGAATAGTTTTCAGGCAGCATCGGGCTCTTTCTCTTGGCCTTCGAGTCAGAGCTTGAACCCGCCATCCCATCTACCCCACGCAAGGCAGGCTACACTGCACCCAACACACTTCTAAAGCGCATCGCGTGCAGGTTCACCCCAAGCCGTAGTTCGCCTAAGTAAGGATCTATCCCCACGCACTTGGGTCTCCGCGACTGCGGGGTCAACGCCTACATGCCTTTGTAGATCGCCCCGCAATCTTAACCCCCAGCAGCAGCCCCCAACTGGGCGTCAGCGGCCACCACCAGAGACTTCATCGATATGCCAGTGACGGATTTTTAGGCCCGTCTTCGAAAACGGGTGTATCGACTAGGATACTGCGCCACCTATCTCATTTGCATTAATTATAGCACAATCTCCAGACTGTCTCAAGACTGCCCCAAGGGTATCCTTCCAGTGCCTCATCCCAGGCAGTGGGCACCTAATGGTCCCGCTGGACTATATACATTGCCAGGCTGGCCAGGACTTCACTGCCTTGGAAATCGGCAACTGCCTCCCTAGCTTCCTCCATAGCTTTAAGGGCTAGCGCCCGGGCCTCTTCCAATCCGTATAAGGTAACATACGTGACCTTCCCCTGCTCTGCATCACTGCCAACCTTCTTGCCCAGTTTGGCCTCGTCTCCCACCACATCCAGGATATCATCGATGATCTGGAAACACAGGCCGAAGTGCTCGGCATAAAGGGTCACCGCTGCCAGCTCTGCTTCATCGGCTCCCCCCAAGAGCGCACCGCACCGGACCACCGCCCGGAACAGAGCGCCGGTCTTATGGGTATGGATATACTCCAATGTCTCCTGTGATATCTGCCGGCCTTCTGAGGCTAGATCCACTGCTTGTCCGCCGATCAGCCCCCGGCTGCCTCCGGCTTGAGCCATCTCCCTGATGACGGCAACTACCACCTTTACAGGGATGCCCAAATCTTCAAGCTGACCCAGCAAGGCAAAACTCTCGGTCAAGAGGGCATCACCTGCCAGCACGGCTACAGCTTCACCAAACACTTTGTGGTTAGAAGGCCTGCCCCGGCGAAAATCGTCATCATCCATACAGGGCAAGTCATCATGGATAAGCGAATATGCGTGAAGCATCTCCACCGCCGCGGCCAGCCGGTAAGCTGCAGGCTGCACCTGGGTAAAGCGGTCTTTAGCTGCCATCTCCGCCGCTGCTACCGCCAGCAGTGCCCGCAGCCGCTTCCCGCCGCCCAGGGTGCTGTACCGCATAGCTTGATGGAGCTTTTCGGGATAGGCGGCCTCGGGCGGCAGGCACTCCTCCAACTCCTTTTCAATAGCTGGCAAATGCTCTGCCATAAACTGTTCCAGCATCATAAGCTTAGGCTCCTTCATCATCAGCTTCCAGATCCAGCGGGACGATGGCTGCCTCGCCCTCTTCACTCACCACGAGCTTCTTCATCCTGGCCTCGGCCGCATCCAACTGTTTGGAACACACCCTAACCAGCTGCACTCCTTCTTCAAAAAGGGAAAGGGATTCCTCTAGCGAAGCGTCTCCTTTCTCTAACTCCTTGATAATCTCCTCCAAACGGAGGAAGTTTTCCTCAAAAGTCCTTTTGTCATCCACCCTCGTCGACACCTACTTCCCTATCTCCAGGTCCTTGCCCCAAAGAGCCGGCACTCTCTGCATGGATTTCTTCAACTCTGGTTCTCAGGCTGCCGTCCTGCAGCAAGACCTCCAGCTCCTGCCCAAGTTCAGCTTGCGCCGCCGAGACTACGGGCCTGCCCGTCCTCCCATCCCGGGCGATGGCATAGCCCCTGCCCAGGACAGAGAGGGGGCTAAGGCTGTCGAGCCGCTGGGCTGCCAGATAGAGCTCCCTTTTTTCCTTGGCTATCTGGCGCCCCACTTCCTGCAGCAGCCTCTGCACAAGCTCATCTAGGCGCTGGCGCCTTTGCCTGACGGCATCCCCAGGGGTATGACTTCGCAGTACCCGTTCCAGGTGGGCAAGCTGTTCCCGCTTCCGGGCTTGGTGCTGCAGCCATATCTGCCGCAGCCGCATGGCTAGATCAAAGAGGCCGTCCTTTAGATCGGCAGCCACTGGCACTGCCAGTTCCGCAGCCCCAGAAGGAGTAGGAGCCCGCAGGTCTGCCGCGAAATCGCAGATGGTAAAGTCTGTCTCATGGCCCACCGCGGAGATCACTGGAACCGGGCAGGCTGCCACGGCTCTGGCTACCATCTCCTCATTGAAGGGCCACAGATCTTCTAAGGAGCCGCCGCCCCGTCCAACAATGATCACATCAACATCTCCCCAGCGGGCCAGGGCTTCTAAGGCTGCAGTGATACTGGCTGCCGCCTCTCTGCCCTGCACCAGTGCAGGTGCCAGCAGGATTTCCACACTGGGCATACGCCTTTGCAAAACACTGATGATATCTCTGATCGCAGCGCCAGTGGGGGATGTAACCACACCTATCCGTCGAGGCAGAAAGGGAATCGGTTTTTTCCTTGCTTCATCAAATAACCCTTCTGCTTGGAGTTTATCCTTAAGCTGTTGAAACGCGAAGTGCAGATCCCCTACACCCCTGGGTTCCAGATACTGGACATACAGTTGATACAAGCCGCCCATTTCGTAAACCCCGATGGAGCCCGAGGCGTACACCTCCAGCCCATCCTGGGGGCGAAATCGCAGGCGGCTGGCATAGCTCCTAAACATGACGCACCGGAGAGTGCTCTCGGCATCCTTGAGCACAAAATACATATGGCCCGAGCTGTGGTGCTTGAAATTAGATATCTCACCACAGATGGTGACATATTGAAACAGCGGCTCTGCCTCTATATACCGTTTCAATAGACGGGTGATTTCGGTAACAGAATATACTGGAGGACCGGCTGCCGCGGACTCCATTTTTCCTAAAGGCATTTGTGACATTGGCTTCACCAGCTAATCCCTTCTCCGTCAACAGCCTATTCCCTGCCGGCATCCCTCAATGGAAAAGGGCCGGCGCTGATGCCGGCCCCACCGTCCACGGCCCCGTTCCTAGCGTTTCCAGCAGATCTGCTTCGGGGTGTACCCGCCTCAGCCGGTTGTCTGGCCGGTATTTTCCCCCCGCTGAGCCCAAAGCTCAGCAAGGTAGCCGGCGACTAATCCGACGATAACCCAAAGCCAGTAGCCTGGAGTGACAAAATGTCCTACCAAAAGGCCGACGATGGCACCGATAAGCAGTTTCCACCACATTGTGCATAGACCTCCCCTGCCGTTTGGCCCCATATCTCTCCATCCAGTAGGAGTCTATGCACCGCTGTCTCACTTAATAACCGGATCTTCAGCCCTCACTCAGCGGATGTCCCTGCCTAAGGGCCCTCCAGCTGCCGTATGCCGCAACTCCCACGGCATTGTCACTGCTGAGGCGGCGGGGGGCAAAGACTGCACCGATGCCCGCTGCGGCCAGCTGCCTGGCGGCTTCCCGCCGCACATAGCCATTGGCCGCAACACCTCCCACCATGAGCACTCTATCCAATCCCGAGGCTTCTGCCCCGGCCATGATCATTTTCACGACACTCTCTGCTATGCACATCTCGACTCCCTGGGCTATACCGACAGGGTCAGCTCCAGCGTCTAGGTACCGCATTGCGGCAGCCTCCGGACCGGAGAAATTGATATCCATCCCTTTGACGGAGACAGGCAAAAGGACAGGGGCTGTCCCCTGCTTCCTGCCGGTCTCAGCCAGTCCCTCCAACTGGGAGCCCGCGGGAAAGGATAGCCCCAGCCGGACACCGATGCGGTCAATCAGCTGGCCTGCATGGATGTCAAGGGTGCCGCCTAGGATGTCAATCGCTATACCTTCATCGTCTTCTCCGGAGGGCTTGCCCAGCCGCACTGCGACAATCTCGGTGGTGCCGCCGGAAAGGTGGACAGCCAGGAAGTCCTGCTCAGCCGGCAGATCACTGCTCCACAGCCCCGCCCAAATGTGGCCGGCTTGGTGGCTGGCAGCATACAGGGGTACGTCCCAAGCCAGGGCCAGAGCCCGAGCCGTGCCTTCCCCCGTCTTGAACACCGGCATGTAAGAACCTGCTGCTGACCTAGGCTTAGTTGCGACTGCTACCCCGGCAATGCCTCTGTGGGGAAGCACCTCTGCAAGGAGCTGGGGCAAGTTCCTCACATGCTGAAAAACCGCCTCAGCCTGGCGCAGGCCCCTTTTCCCTTGGGGCACCTCCAACGGCAAACGGCGGTCAGCCAGCAAATCCCTACCAGCAATGAGTGCCACCGATGTGGTGTAACAGCTGGTATCAATACCCAGTATTACAGGATGTCTGTCTTCGCTCTGCAAGAATCTTTCTACCCTTCACTATCATCTTCAAGATGCCTCTCCCGGACAAAACGCCCCAGGATCCCGTTGACAAACCGGCCGGAATCATCATTGGCAAAGGTCTTGGCTATCTCTACAGCCTCGTTGATGCTGACTCCCACTGGAATATCCTTTAGGTACAGCAGCTCAAAGAGTGCCATCCGCAGCAGATTGCGCTCCACATTGCCCAAACGCTTGATATTCCAATCAACGGCATGTTCCGCGATGAGCTCATCAATGAGCTCCAGATTAGCCAGCACCCCATGGACCAAGCCCCGGCAAAAACTCTCGGCAGCATCGTTCAGATCATTGAGGGCAACTACATAGGTGAGGGCATCTTCCACTTCAGCCTTCCCAACATCGATCTGGAAAAGTGCCTGTAAAGCTGCCTCCCTTGCTTTTCTCCTTTGCATAATCTCACTCTCTATACATCTACATAGTCTGTTAAACTTTACCGTCTTCTGGGAGTGAAAAGGCCGGCAGCCAGGTTGCGCAAGCCGCCCTGTTGATCAGCACTGGCTCCGACAGCATATCCTGCCAAGAGGCACAAGAGGATGAAAACGGCTTTCAAGAACCCGTATTGGAGGGTCAGCCAGCCCAGCAGTATGCCGGCGAGTGTACCCAAGATCTTGCCTTTGTTGACCATGAGCCATGCCCACAGGTCATCCTGGCGTCCATCCACAATACCACACCCCATCCGCTTCATTCCACAGGAGCCCTAGTCTATCTTTGCCTTCGGTTCGGGGCGTACGTCTCTCACTTCCACCATGACCCTATGCACAGGGCAGCCGATGGTCTCAGTAAGGTAGTCCCTGATCTGGCTCTGCACCTGTGCGGCAAGGGCGGGAATGCTTCGCTCGGGCACCACCTGTACCACCACACGTATGTCCAGCCCCTCAGGCTCAACTTTGATCACCGGAGTAAGGTCCCGTATGCCGGGGATTTCCCGGGCTGCCCTCTGCACCAAGTTGGCTACAGCCTTCAAGGAAACCTCAACCTGACCCAGCTCCGTCTCTTGGACAATAGCCTGCACTTCCCGGCCGTTCTTGAAGAACATCGCTAGGAGATATAGGCCGCCAAGCAGCAAGGCTGCGCCCAGTACCGCTCCCTCAATCTGGGCATCCTGCAGGGACAAGAGCCAGGCAAATAACGGCCTTCCCTGCCAGCCCAGCACAAAGGCAAACAGACCGACGCCGCCGGCCAAAAGCAACAGAGAGACCAGGAGGATCACCAATTTCTCCAGCCAATTCACAGCATCTGCCCCCCAACTAAAGGCTCCATTCCATCACCGAACTCGGGGCTGTTCCTCCACCCGTTCTTCCGGCTGAGGGAAATTCACACCTTGTACGTGGATATTGACCTCTACGACATCCAGGCCAGTCATCCCCTCAATGGCCCGCTTGACATTTTCCTGGATCTTCCAGGCAACATCAGGAATTCGGACTCCATACTCCACGATCACAAACAAATCGATGGCAGCCTGCTCTTCTCCTACTTCCACTTTTACACCTTTAGACAAGTTGCGCCGTCCCAACATTTCTGCGATGCCGCCGGCAAGGCCGCCGCTCATCCCGGCAACACCCTCAACTTCCGTGGCGGCTAATCCAGCAATCACTCCCACCACTTCATTGGCAATCCGAAGTTCACCCAATTCAGTTCTCTCTTTGGTCTCCGGCATAGCTTGTGGTCACCTCACTACCCTATATTCCATTCCCTGGAGCACTGTCGAGCCGCGCCCGGCTGTAGGTTCATCTCCCCGTCATGAACTCTTCTTCGATATATTTGGTGTGAAATCTGCCGCTTCTAAACCCTCCATCCCGCAAAAGCTCTAGATGAAACGGTATGGAAGTAGCAATGCCTTCGATCACCATCTCTGACAAAGCAGCCTCCATCCGTGCGATGGCTTCCTCCCGATTCCGCCCCCAGGCGATGATTTTGGCAATCATCGGATCGTAGAAGGGAGAGACCTCCCAGCCCGGGTAGATGCTGCTGTCCACCCGGACCCCCATACCTCCAGGGGCGTGGTAAGCACTGATCACTCCCGGCGAAGGGATGAAGCCGGCTTCGGGATTCTCCGCGTTGATTCGGCATTCTATGGCATGGCCCCGGAGGGTGACATCATCCTGACTAAAGGACAGTCTCTCACCTGCAGCAATCCTCAGCTGCTCCTTGACCAGATCGATACCGGTAATCATCTCTGTCACCGGATGCTCGACCTGGATGCGGGTGTTCATCTCCATAAAATAGAACTGGCCGTCCTGATCCACCAAGAACTCCACAGTACCGGTATTAACATATTCAACCGCCTTAGCCCCGGCTACCGCAGCCTCCCCCATAGCCTGCCGCAGCTTGGGTGTAAGGGCAATACACGGCGCTTCCTCCAAAATCTTCTGCTGCCTTCGCTGCAGTGAACATTCCCGTTCACCTAGATGGACCACATTACCGTGCCTATCGGCGGCAATCTGAATCTCCACATGGCGGGGCTTGTCGATGAATTTCTCGATATACACTTCGCCATTGCCGAAGGCAGCATCGGCCTCAGCTCTGGCTAGATTCAAAGCCCGCAGAAAGTCCTCCTGACAATGGACCACCCGCATCCCTTTGCCGCCGCCCCCGGCAGCTGCTTTGACAATCACCGGATAGCCGATTTCCCGGGCCACCCGCAAGGCTTCATTGTCGGATTCCACCGGCCCGTCACTGCCGGTGATCACCGGCACTCCCGCTGCCTCCATGGCCTTCTTGGCCGCTGCTTTATCACCCATTATCTCAATGGTCCAAGGCTTGGGACCGATAAATTCTATCCCATGATCCTCACAAATCTCAGCAAAACGGGCCCGTTCTGCAAGATACCCATAGCCTGGGTGAATGGCCTCTGCGCCTGTGAGCAGCGCGGCACTCATGATATTAGGTATGTTAAGATAGCTTCTAGCGGAACTGGCCGGCCCTACACACACAGCTTCATCGGCAAGTCTTACGTGCAGTGCTGCTTCATCTGCTTCTGAATAGATGGCAACTGTACGGATGCCCAGCTCCTTACAGGCCCGGATTACTCGGACAGCGATCTCACCACGATTGGCAACCAATATCTTCGAAAACAAAGTATAGTCCTCCCCCAGCGGCTCACGCCAGTGTCTCTCAGATTTGCTCGATCACGAACAGCGGCTGGCCGTATTCCACTGGTTGGGCATTCTCCGCCAAGATCTCAACTATCCTGCCCCTCACTTCAGATTCGATCTCATTCATGAGTTTCATTGCCTCAATAATGCAAAGGGGTTGACCGATCTCCACCACACTGCCTACATCGACATAAGGTTCGGCATCAGGTGCAGGGGCCCGATAAAACGTACCTACCATCGGGGCCTCGATGGTGACACGGCCCTCGGCCGCCCCATGGGCTGCTTCCGTTGCATGATCACTATCTGTACCTGTCAATCGGGCGATCTCTACTCCAGATCCCGGGGCAGCCGCACCCGGGACGGGGGCCGCTTTCTTTAGCACAAGCCGGGAACCGTTATCCTCCCAGATCAGCTCCACCAAGTCACTGTCCTGTACTGCCTGGATCAACATCTGTATATCTTCTATCTTCACACGCAACAACCATCCTTTTCCAGCCGGAAATAGCCCATCTTTGTCCGATAGCTTTCCCATCAACTGCCAACTGATACCTGCCGGCAAGCCGGCTGGGGAAAGCTCCTGAAACCAAATGCCGTCCCCATCTGATTTCTAGGTTTTTGTTTCCATTCCTGCTTCTGCCTTCAAAATGGGCATTACGGCCTTCAGCTGCGGTGGTCGATGATCCGGATCTTCTCCAGAGACATGCCGGTCATGCTGCTGACAGTGTCTCCGACGCGGGCAGCTTCCTCCTCTGTCAAGACGGTATCAACCATCACTGCAGCGCCGCCCTCACTCAACACCACCACGGCATCCGGCAGGCCCTGGGCCATCAGCAGCCCTTCCAGCTCCATTTCCACTTCAGAACCAGCCATGATCTCCAGCAGCCGCTCCTGGGCAGCTGTCCTTTGCTCTTCGGAGCTGGATAAGTCGGTGATGATCCCTTGCAGTGCCTCCAGCTGCCTAGACCTGCTTCGATCACGCTCCCATCTGAATTCTGAGAAGCTGTCTCGCCGGCTCAAGGGCTGGACCGAAACGGTTAGGTGCCCCGCAGTGGGCACAGCCAAGGTGTAGTCTTCCCCGTATACTGGATT
>LFTN01000130.1:0-12269 GCA_001513495.1 Clostridiales bacterium DTU087 | reverse complement strand
GCCAATCCGGGATCATCGGGGGCATCGGGCTGAAGCCTCTCCGCAGGTGCCGCCGGCTCTTCCGTGCTGCCCTCAGGCTGTACCATCTCACCCTGGTAATCTTTGTCAATGCCCGGCAATCCCTTGTCATCCTCCGCCGGCTGGCTGGTTCCCTTTCCAGGCAGCCATTTGGGCCACAGGACAATGCCGCCGCTGGGCACACCGATGCCGGAATCGAAGCTGTTCCATGCCAGCCACAGGATCAAAGCCGCAGCTAGAATAAAAAGCAATCCCCTCCACAATGTCTTGCCGGAGATTACATAGAACATGGCATAACCCCCAATCACTCTCTCCTCGGTACCACCGTGACCCGGTGGGCCGGAATATCTATGGCGGTCTCCACCGCCCGGCTGATCAACAGCCTGATGCCGGGATCCTTGGCTCCATCGGCTGCTACTAAAACCCCGGCAATGACTGGCCGGTGCTCAGTCAGTACAATGGGTGCATCTGAGTTCCTCTGCCCTTCTCTCACAACCACCACCTTTTCGTTCCATCGTTGGGATACAACCCGGCGCTTCCCTCCCTGGGTATCTGCCTCCTCTGTCACGGTCTCATCGCCATTGATGTCCTGGGCAAGCTCCAGGCGGCTGCCGGTACTTAAGGTGACCATCACCTCCACCCTGCCGACTCCGTCAACTTGGGAAAGGATGGCTGCCAGTTTTCGTTCTACTGCTTCCCCGTAGCTGAGATTAGAGGCAGACAGGCTGCCCGCTGCCGGCTCATTGTCTCCATGGAAATCATCGATGGTGCCCCGGGGCTGCATCACAGGGGAGTTGGGCCTTTGACCAGTAATTTGGAGCAGCAAGGCTGCACCCACGACTAAGACCAGGAGCCAGCCGGTGAGCTTGCGCTGCCGGTCGGTTAAGGGGACTCCGCTCCTTTCTACACTCCCTTTGGGCCACCAGTTATCCCATAGGTCCCGCAACTGCACAGGCCATCTCTCCCTTATCCCGCAATGGTTACAATAACCGCTTCCGGCTCTATGCCGAAAAAATCTGCTACAAAGCTCTGTACCCGCCCAGTCAGGGACTCTAGCGGAAAGCCTGGGGATTCATCCTGCTGGAGCGCTTCTTTCATGATCAAGACCGGTGCCACCGGTTCGACCTGACAAGCAGCGGGCCCGCTATATGGAGAAGGGACATCACCCTCTACGTAAAGCTGGACAACCACCCGCTCCAGGCCGCCTCCTGCCCCTAGTTGGACAGCCGCCTGGGCATCCTTAACTCCGGCGAACAGGCTGAGCAGTGAGCTTAACTGCCTGTTGGCTTGATTTACCATCTGTTCTCTCATGATGCCGGTCCCCTTCTCTACCAGTCGTTCAGCCTGCATCCGCAGGCCATCTGTTTCTAGCATTCCACCTTGTCCTGTTCTCAAAGCATGGAACCGGTTCTGAAAACCGGCGGCAATGGAACCGGGATCCATCAAGGTGCCGGACCCGGTCAAGGGCTGGAGCATAAGCGCAATCAAGAGCAGGCCGGTTATCAGCCGGACAAACCTTCTGATATCAGCATCGGGCACCAGCATGAGAAACAGGCCGCTGATCATAAGAAAGCCGACCAGTTCCTTGAACCATTGGAGCACCGTCATTCACCTACCGAAGGACTGCCGTCAGGTTCCCCATTCCCACCATCAGGGTGATGGTTAAGAAAAACGCCAAGGTAACCGTCATCACTGCCACGAAGACGGCGGTCAGGATATTGCCGCAGCTGGTCATGGCAGACACCAAACGGGGGTCGCTGATGGGCTCGATCACCGCGGTAGCCATGCGGTAGATGAATACCAAGGCGAGGATTTTAGCCAAGGGGAAGGCTGCCATCAGCAAGATGCCGCAGAGGCCCAGGACTCCCAAGCCGTTCTTGATCAAGAGGGAGCCCCCCACAGCCACATCCAAGGCCTGGGAAAAGGTGTTGCCCAGAATCGGCATGATCTTCCCGCCGAGATACTTGGCCGCCCGCATAGTCACACCGTCTGCTACCGGTGCCAGCATCCCCCTGGAGGTGACTACGGCGGCAAAGGTGACAAAGGCTGTACCCAACAGCAAACTGCCCGCCCGCTCCAATATGCCAGCCAGCCGCTTGACCGGAAACTCGTGGAATAGATTGCCAGCGATCCCCAAGACAACTGCAGCTTGCAGCAGGGGAAAGATCATCTGCTGTACCAATAGCCCCATCATACCCACTGCAGCCGCCAAAATCGGATGCATGATTGCCGCTGAGGTCACACCTCCCACTGCCGCCAATGTAGTAGAAAGGAGCGGCAGCAGGGCATACATCAGAGATGTCATGGCATTGATGGCTCCAGCTCCTGCTGCCACCGCCACTTGGAAGCTGTTGATACTCAGGTAAAGCAAGAGCAGCAGGCAGCAGGCTGTAGACACATCGATGCTGTCAGAACTGGCAAAGGAAGCCTGCAGGTTCTGCAGCAACGCCCCCATGACGGCTAGGACCAAGAGCCCAGTCAGCAGGCGGAGGTTAGCAACCACCTCTCGAAAGAGATACTGGGATAGCTCTTGTACCAGTCTGCCCCACTCAAGCCCCCTTCTGCCAAAGATAATCTCCTGCAGGTCCAAAGAAGGCAGCTGAGCTTGGATATCGGCATCGATATCAGCCAAGGCCCGCTCAACTGCTCCTGTATCCAGTTCAACTAACTGGGCCTCCACCACTTTTTCCAGGGCAGAGTTGAGGCTGGAAGCCGCGGCCGAGCCAGCACAGGAAACAGCCACAAGTATCAGTAGAACTACAACCGTCAGCCTCTCCACCCAGTTTCCCTCCTAAGGCAAGAGATTTACCAAGGCATCTACCACTCCTACGATAATCGGCAGAGCGATCACTATCATTACCAGCTTGCCGGCTGCCTCAACCACCATGGCCAGGCTCTCCTCTCCGGCATCTTTGCAGATTTGGGAGCCGAAGGCTGTGATGTAAGCAGCAGCTACAGTCCGCAACAGGACATCAAAATACCCCCCTGAGACCCCTGCCCCCTGTCCCAACTGGTAGAATAAACGGATCATGTCCCTCATGGGACTCAGCAGCCGCAATAGGATAATGACCACAAACAAGATGGCCAACAGCGCGGCATACTCCGGGTAGGCGGAACGGAGGTTGATCTGAATGAAAGAAAGAACCAGAGCAGCCACCACCACAGGGACGATTTCCGACACAGTGCTCCCTCCGTTAGTACCAGCGAAATACGCTTTCCACCTGTGCGAACAGCTGGGCAATCAACTGAACGAGCCAGAGAAGAACAATGACTACACCGGCCAGGCTCAGCATATGGGCCTGTTCCTTCCGATCTGCCTGCTGCAGGAATATGTTGAGAATGGCGATCAGGATGCCAACACCGGCTATGCGGTAGATCAAGCTCAAATCCACTGCCCTTTCTCCTTCCACAAGTTCAGTCAGTCTATCGGGAGACTGTGGTTTCTGGGGCAGGTACCCTGCCTGCCGGCTCAAACCAGCATGAGAACCAACGCCCCTCCTGCTGCCCAGCCCAACATGCTGTAAAGGCGAACCAGCTGTTCTTCCGCCCTCTGGGCCTCTGCCTCCTGGCGGCTCAGGGCCTTTTGGGCAAGGCGCAGGTGCCGGGATTGGTCCTCCCGGTGGGAGATGCCGAGGCTGTCCCCTAGATCCAGCAGGATCTCCTCATCATCCTGGGTCAAGACCAGGTATTCTCGCGACCTGACAATTGACTGCCTCCACGCCTCTTGAATGGACACATCGCCGAGGAGCAGGAGCTCTGCCGTATCAGCAAACAAACGATTGACCGGCGGTTGTGTAAAGCGGGCAAGCTGCTCAAAGGCCTCCGGCAGAAAGGCCATGCTGCAGCTGATCTCGGTCTCCAGCCGGCTGAGGGCAGCCTGCAGGCTCCGCAGCTGACGGGGCCTTTCCTTGATGGATTCACTGAAAACCCAGCCGGCAGCACCGCTGGCGCAGATAATTACTAGACACAGGCCGAAACGCAGGAAGTACAACCCGGTCACCCCATCTTTTAGTGAATTCTATTGGGATAGGTTTCCATTTATGCCAAGTACCGCTAAAGGAGCTGCACCGCCTCCACAGTACCGGGCCCCCGGCGGCGGCTGAGGATCACCAGCCGGCGAAAAACGCTGTGTTCCGCCAGCAGACCGCCCCCCGGCAGCTTCTGCACCGCTTCCCAGGAGTCTCCGTGAATACTGGCCAAGACGGCTGTGCCGGCAGCCGCCGCCTGGATAACTGCCGCGGCATCGGCTCTGGTGCCCAGTTCATCTGTGACTACCACGTCCGGCGCCAAAGCCCGGATGGCAGCAGCAATGCCCTCTGCCTTGGGATAGCCATCCAGCACATCGGTGCAGGGGCCGCAGTCGGTCTGGGGCTCCCCCTGCCAGACTGCCGCGATTTCACTGCGTTCATCGACAATGGCTACAGTATGACGATGCCAGCTTCCGGGCTTTCCCCAGGACAGCTGCCGGGCGATGTCCCGGATAAGAGTGGTCTTGCCGCAGCCAGGGGGCGAGACCACCAGAGTAGATTGAAACCTGCCTTCACCATCAACCAGGGCAGGCAGTATGGGTGCTGCTGCTCCCAACACCTCCCGGGCCAGCCGGATATTAAGCTGGGTGAGATCCCGAACCGCCTGGAGGCGGCCCTGTTCCACATAGCCGCTGCCGGCAACACCCACCCGGTGGCCGCCGGGTAGGGTCAAGAACCCCTGCACCAGCTGGTCTTCCACCATGTAGACTGAGGAACGGGTCATCAGCTGAATGGTCAGGCGGCAGTCTTGTCCCCTCACCTGATAGCCCTTAAGCGGGTCCGCCTCAGGCTGGCCCGTTGGTGAAATCAGCACAATTCCTAAACTGGTCACCAAAGCCAAGGGGCGGCCCTGGCGGATCCGGATTTCCAAGGCATCAGCCTTCAGCTGTTCCGGCACCTGTGCCAAAATCTCCCGGAGCGGACTGGCTACATATCTCAGCACGCTGTGGAAACCCGCTTTCTTCTCCACACAAGATCCCCCTTGTCCATGTATATGGCTCGCGGCAGCAAAATAGAAGCAGGCAAAAAGAAAAGGACTGCTTATCCGCCCAATGGGCAGAAACAGTCCTGTGGATATGGGTACAGCTAGACTACAGCTATATTTGGCAGTCAGTCCCCGCTAATCAGCGGCCGGCTCAGCTGCACTCTCTACTCATCGTCTTCTTCGTCATCCTCATCATCGTCTGGGAAGAAGTCATCAAAGTCCTGGAAACTATCTCCCCGATGCACAACACCGCCACATTCCGGACAGGTAACCTGTACGTCGTCATCATAGAGGAAGCCTTCTTCGAAGGTCACCGGCTCCCCGCATTCCGGACAGTCTACCTCCACCCAGTCTTCATCATCGTCATCGCCGTAGACTTCATCCTCTAGGTCCATCAAGTCGCTGTCAATAGCTTCTACATACTCGGTCAGCTCATCCTGATTGGCACCCAAGGCGTTGATACTAACGGCCAGATCATCGAGGATGTCCATGAGCTGATCCCAAATGACCCGGTCACTGGGATCCTTGCCGTACAGATTACCTCCCTCCAGCAATCCCCTAAGATACGCAATCTTTTCCTTTGCAGTGTTCACCAGCAGCACTCCCTTTGCTTGAGATTCCAGCGTGAGCAAGGCACTACACCGCCGATTGCCAGCCAGTATAGTCTACCACTAAGCCCGGGACAAGTATTCGCCAGTGCGGGTGTCGATCTTGAGCACATCGCCTTCTTCGATAAAGAGCGGTACTTGGACAACCAAACCGGTCTCCAAGGTGGCTGGCTTGGTGCCGCCGGTAGCTGTATCACCTTTAAACCCAGGCTCAGTTTGGGTTACCACCAATTCTACAGCTGTGGGAAGATCGATACCGATGGCTTCGCCTTCATAGAATTGAATGCCGATAATCATGTTTTCCTTCAGATAGTCAACGGCGCCTTCCAAGGCACTCACTGGCAAGCCGATTTGCTCATAGGTCTCGGTGTCCATGAAATGATACTCATCACCGGAGCTGTAGAGATACTGCATCTCCTTTGTCTCAATCCTTGCCCGGGCCACCCTTTCTCCAGCCCGGAAAGTCCTTTCCGATACGGCTCCGGTGCGGACATTCTTCAGCTTCGTCCGGACAAAGGCCGCTCCTTTACCGGGTTTCACGTGAAGGAATTCAACTACACTCCAAATCTCCCCATCTATCTCCAAAGTTAATCCTGTTCTAAGGTCATTTACGGAAATCATTGCCTTCCTCCTTCTAGCGCAAACAATAATGGCCGGTGGGATTAATCGGCGCCAAGCTCCAGCAGTTCCTTGGTGCTTTGGGTCAGAATCCGGCAGCCGGTCTCAGTCACCACCACCAAATCCTCGATCCTCACACCGCCAAAGCCGGGAATATAAACCCCAGGTTCCACGGTGACCACCATTCCCGGCTGCAGGACAGTCTCTCCCTTTGGAGCCAGGCGGGGGTCTTCGTGAACTGCAAGCCCCAAGCTGTGGCCCAAGCCGTGACCGAAGTTCTCGCCGTATCCGGCGTCGGTAATTATCCCCCGGGCAACGGCATCGACTTCTTTGCCGGTCTTGCCAGCCTGTACGGCAGCGACCGCTGCCAGCTGAGCATCCAGTACAATATTATACAAAGTGCGGGTGCGCTGACAAGCTTTACCGACCACCACAGTCCGGGTCATGTCGCTGCAGTACCCGTTGAAGCGGGCACCAAAGTCCATCACCACAAGGTCTCCCTCTTGCAGGGGACGATCAGTGGGAACAGCATGGGGAAGAGCTCCATTGGGGCCGCCGGCCAAGATAATATCGAATGCCAGCCCTTGGGCCCCCTTCTGCCGCATGAGGAACTCCAGCTGCAAGGCCAGCTCTCTTTCTGTCACCCCCGGCTGCATCCGGGGCAGCAGCTCCGCCCAAGCTTCATCTGCGATGGCAGCGGCTCTCTCTATAGAGGCAAGTTCATCATCGGACTTGATCATCCGCAGCTCCTCAACCAACCCCGGGGCAGGCACCCACTCCACTTCCCCGAGCTTGTCCTGCCATTTAGTATATTGATCATATGTAACTATGTCGCTTTCAAACCCAACCCGCCGGCAGCCATGTTCCTGCAGGACTTCCTTGAGTGTCGCAAGATAGTCTTCATAGCGGCGCACCTGGAAATCCGGCGCTTGGGCAGTGGCCTGCTCTATATAGCGGAAGTCGGTAATCAGGACCGCTGCTTCCTGAGCAATTACCAAAGTGGCTGCCGAGCCGGTAAAGCCGCTCAAGTACCGGCGGTTCTCCGGTCCCTGCACCAACATGGCATCAAGCTCTTTTTCCTTAAGCTTCTGCCGCAAATTCGTCAGTCTCTGCATGCTCCTGCCTATCCAGCCCGGATAGGCTCTCACTCCCTTCCTTTGACCGGCTCTTCCTCCAGCCAGCTGTTTAGCTTCCGTCAATCTAAGGTTGTTTGGAGTCTCTCCTGCGGATGATGCTGACCAGCCCCCGCAGCCCCAAGAGGTAGCTGTCGGCCCCAAATCCCACCACCTGGCCGCTGCAGACAGGTGCTGTCACCGACCGGTGGCGAAAATCCTCCCTCTGATGGACATTGGATATGTGAACCTCCACTGCTGGCAGATCAACTGCGGCAATAGCATCCCGGATGGCATAACTATAATGGGTATAAGCCGCGGGATTGATCAAGATGCCGTCTACCCCGTCCCGACAAGCCTGAATGCAGTCCACCAGTTCCCCTTCATGGTTGCTCTGGAAGAATTCCAACTGGCAGCCCAGCTCCCTGCCTAGGCTTATCAAAGCGGCTTCCACCTCAGCCAAGGTAGAACTCCCATAGACACCTGGCTCTCGGCTGCCCAAGAGATTTAGGTTGGGGCCATTGATCACCTTGATTCTCACCACAGGCCACCTCCCGCTTGGATCTTAAGGGCATCGGCCAGTTCCTCTTCATCCACGATCTCCCCTACTCTGGCCTTGCCAACGCTCTCCAGCAGGACGAAACGCAGCCGGCCGGAGCGCACCTTCTTATCAAACCTGCAGGCCTGCACTACCTCTGAGATGGAGAGACTATCCATCCCTGTGGGCAGCCCCCATCGATCAATCAGGCTGATGATCCGCCGACAGTCTGCATCGGACAAGTACCCTCGCCTGTAGGACAGGATGGCCGCTGTGACCATGCCGATGGCCACCGCCTCACCATGGGTGTACCGCCCATAGCCGGCTGTCTTCTCCACCCCGTGGCCCACAGTGTGGCCGAAGTTCAGGATCTCCCTATACCCCATCTCCTTTGCATCTGCCGCCACCACCCGGGCCTTCAGGTCACAGGCAGCCTTTACCCAGCGGATGAGCATATCTGAGGAAACCAGTGACGATACATCTGAAAAGGCTGCGGCTTCCAGTTCTGATACCAGCTGTTTATCGGCTATGAATCCGCACTTAATGATCTCCGCCATGCCGGTCAAGACCTCTCGGCTGGGGAGGGTTTCCAGTGCCGCAAGGTCTGCTGCTACCAGAACTGGCTGGTAAAATGCGCCAATCAGGTTCTTGCCCCTGGGGTGGTTTACTCCCACTTTGCCGCCGACCGAACTGTCCACTTGGGCCAAAAGGGTCGTCGGCACCTGCACCAGCTTCACACCCCGCATATAGGTAGCCGCCGCAAAACCAGCAATATCCCCTACCACCCCGCCTCCCAAGGCAACGATACCAGAACGGCGGTCAAGCCCGGCATGAAAGGCTGCCTCATAGATGGACTCTACGGTCTCCAGAGTCTTGTACTCCTCCCCATCGGGAATCACCGCTATCTCCCATCTGAGGCCCGCGGAATTAAGGGACTCTGCAACCTGATCCCGGTAGAATCCCAGCACCGTCGGGTTGGAGACTACCAAGACCTGCTCTAGGCCTGCTTCTCTGCGCAAACGCTGTCCTAAGTTGCTGAGTAGTGCCCGCCCAATGTGAATCAGGTAGGGGCCTTCGGCTACATCAACCGGCAGGTGCTGCAGCTTCCAAGTTCCGGTGTCAGCTGCTTCCGGCCGAGAACAGACCCTCTCCCACCAGCTGAACACATCGGCAGCAACCTCATCAGGCGGCTGAGAGGCATCAACAACTAGGTCGCACATGCTGTACGCTGCCCGCCGTTCATCTGCCAGCCGGCTCCACTTGGCCATGCCCTCCCGGGCCGCGACAGCCGGGTCACCGGCAGCAGGCGATGCCTTAACCAGCGGCCTGGTCCCATCAAATGTCAGCCGCTGGGCCGCAGTATCGGCATCGACAGCCAGCCAAACCACGGGATGGCCCTGCAGCAAGAGGAGATTTTCTTTGCTGACTACCACTCCCCCGCCGGTGGCGATTACCTGGTTCTGACGGTGAAGCACCTTCTGAAGGATAGCTGCCTCTAGGGTGCGGAAGCGGGCCTCGTCACATTCCTCAAAAATCTGCCTGATGGTCACACCGGCCTCTTTCTCGATCTCGTGGTCAAGATCGACAAACTCCTTGCCCAGCCGTCGTGCCAAGATCCGGCCCACCGTGGTCTTCCCAGCACCCATCATTCCCGTTAGCACTAGATTTGCCTGTATCATTGGTTCCTCCAATTCTCCATCAGCCCCTCAAAGGCCCCGGAGAGGTTCCGGCGAGAGCGAGATCAGGTGAGAGCGGTACCTCTCCTCAATCTCTTCCAGATGATCTCCACCAAACTTCTCCAGGAAGGCCGAGGCCAGCACCCAGGCAGCCATGGCTTCACCTACAACAGCAGCGGCCGGTACCGCGCAGACATCGGATCTCTCCACTCCCGCGACCACTGGTTCCAGGTCCTCAAAATCCACCGAATACAGTGGTTCATACAATGTGGGGATTGGCTTCATCGCCGCCTGAACCACAATCGGCGAGCCGTTGCTGATGCCCCCTTCAATCCCGCCGGCCCGGTTAGTCCTCCGATAGAACCCTCCGGCAGTCAGCCAGCCCTTGCCCTGCCAGCAGAAAGCATCTATCCGGCTGGAGGGGCCTTCTCCACCTCCGCCGTCGTAGAAAATCTCGTCATGAACCTGGGAGCCCGGCCGTGCTGCCGCCTCCACGCCTATACCCACCTCCACGGCTTTGATGGCGGGAATGGACATTAAGGCTTGGGCCAGCTTTGCATCTAAGCGGCGGTCCCAGTGAACATGGCTGCCCAGTCCGGCAGGCACCGGGTGGGCGATCACTTGAAACGCCCCGCCCACGGAATCCCCGGCCGCCTTGGCAGCTTCGATTTCCGCCGCCATTGCTTGAGCCGCCTTGGGGTCTCCGCAGCGAACTGGAGAGCCCTCGGCCAGCTGCTTCAGCCGGCGCCAGTCTTCGGGAAACTGCTCGGCCTTGATCGAGCCGATCTGAATCACATGGGAAAAAACCTCGATGGCAAAGTGCTCTAGAAGCCTGCGGGCCACAGCACCTACTGCCACCCGCATGGCTGTCTCCCGGGCGCTGGCTCTCTCCAAAATGTTCCGGGCATCGCCGGTCCCATACTTCAGCATGCCGGAAAGGTCGGCATGCCCTGGCCGGGGCCGGGTAACTGCTGCCGACTCAGCAGGAGAGGCTGGCACGGCAGCAGACATAATCTCCTGCCAGTTCTGCCAGTCCCGGTTGGCCACTTCTAGGCCGATGGGAGTGCCCAGGGTTTTTCCCCAGCGAACCCCTGACACAATCCGGACCCTATCCTGCTCGATCTGCATCCTGCCGCCCCGGCCGTACCCCTGCTGTCTGCGGGCAAGATCCCGATTGATATCATCTTCAGACAAGGATAAACCGGCCGGCATCCCCTCGATGATCCCCAATAGGCTCTGTCCATGGGACTCTCCGGCAGTCAAGAACCGCAGCATCATCATCTACCTACTCTCCACTGACAGTAATCCCCTCCACCACCAAGCTGGGCGATCCCACTGACCCGTAGAAGCGCAGGTCGCTGCCGACGGCAGTCAAGCGCTTCAGAAAGTCAATAAGATTTCCGGCGATGGCAATTCCCCGCACTGGCCGGACCGGTTTGCCGTTCTCGATCCAGAGGCCCCCAGCCCCCACTGAAAACTCACCGGAGATGGGGTTGGCTGTATGCATGCCCATCACGCTGGTTACGTATAGGCCCCGGCCCACCTGCTCCATCAGTTCCTGCTGGGACAGCTCGCCCGCCGGGATATAGAAATTGCGATTACCGGAGGTCAGAGCACCCCTAAAGGAAGGCCTGACCCCGTTGCCGGTGGACTGGACTCCATCTTTAGCGGCACTGTAGGTATTGTATAGATACGTCTTAAGGACGCCCTGCTCCAAGACGGTGGTCTCTTGGGATGGCACTCCCTCATCATCCACCGGCGCTGTAGCTATCCCCTGGGGCAAAAGGCCGCTATCAATCAAGGTCAGCTCCTTTGAGCCAACCGCCTGGCCCAGCTTGCCTGCGAACACCGATTTGCCCTTCTGTACTGCTTCGGCAGTCAAGGCTGGCCCCAAAACCTCCAGGAACTCAGCCGCCACATCCGGCGCCAAAACTAGAGGTACCCGACAGGTAGCGAGGGAGCCCGCCCCCAGCATTTCAACTGCCATCGCCGCTGCCTCCCGGCCTACCTTGACCGGATCCAGCCCCTCAAAGGTGCGGGAAAAATCAAAAGTCCAGCCAGTCTCTGCCTGGCCATCGGCCTCAGCAACCACCATCAAGCTGGTGGAGCAGTAGCCGCCCTGGTAGCCCACATCTACTCCCCGGGAGTTGGCAATGCCCACTTCATAGATTCCGTCTCCAAAGCTAGCCTGCCGCACCTTGGTTACCCGGGGATCGTACGCCCGGGCTGCTTGCTCTACTGCCAAGGCAAAATCGATCTTAGCGTCTACCGGCAGCTCCGCCAGCTGAGGATCCAAGAGGTCCATGGACTCCGCCGGCTGCGGATCAGGCAATCTATTGAATTCATCGGCTGCGGCACTCTGGGCATTGGCCACCGCCAGTTGAACAGCGTCTTTTAAGCTCTCCCGGTCTAGACGGGTGGTAAAAGCCAAGCCTAACCTGCCCCGATCGATCACCCTAATCCCGACACCGGTCTGATTGGCTTCCTGCAGAGTCTCCACCTGGCCATCGGTGGCTTCTACCCGCAGAGAGCGCTGCTTGACGGTATAGACCTCCACTTCCTGCCGGGAGGTATCGGCAAGCCTCAGTACTGATCGGGCAAGATCTTGCATTTCTAGTGTCATTACTGGTCCTCCTCCATGATGCCTCCAACCACTAGTTCCGGAATCCGAATGGTGGGCTGAGCA
>LFTN01000051.1:2708-5805 GCA_001513495.1 Clostridiales bacterium DTU087 | reverse complement strand
ACATCAAATCCCTCAAGATAGGTAAGTTCGCCTTCAGGCGTGGTTATGCGACACCTACGCCTATTGGCTCCGCTCTGAACAAACAGCTGCTTCTCAACCCGCCATTGAGGTGACTCTAGATATGATGGCGTGAAATGGGTTACCGCCGCATCCATTCCTGTAGCCTCAAAGGCCTCCAGCTCCGACATTCCCCCCATATAGTGTTTCAAATGATAGGGCTGCCACTGGTGGATAGTCACCGGCAGACGGTCCGGCTTACCCTTGCGCAACGCCGTCAGCATGCGCTCCTTCGAAGTCAATTTGCCTACCCCCCGGCTAAGATGCTCTTGTTTCACACATCGCGCAAGTAGAGCATCTCCAGAGTGCCTTCTCTGACGAAGACCGGAATCTCATCTATTGGGGCGGCACAGGTATAGGTCCTGCCGCCTTCGTAGATCTCCTGATCATTGATATTCCTCCACCTGCCGGCGGGCAGGTATACTTCCCTCTCCCGCATATTCTCATAGAGAATCGGGCAGATAAGCATATCGCTGCCGAACATATACTCATCCTCGATCTCCCAGGCCCTCGGGTCCTCAGGGAAATCATAGAAGAGCGGCCGCATGAGCGGGGTGCCCTTTTCGTGGGCTTCCCTCATCAGCTGCTTCACATATGGCCTGATCTTCTCACGGATATGCATGTATTTCTTGCAGATATCGTAGACCTCTTCCCCATAACTCCAGACTTCATTATCGGAACCGCTGCCCATGCTCGCTCCACCGACAGTGCCCATAGGCTGCTTGAACGGCTCCCTGTGGCCGTGGAGGCGGAATACGGGGCAGAAGGCCGCAAACTGGAACCAGCGGATGAACACTTCTTTGAACGCATCGGAATAGATGTTGCCGCCGTGGAAACCGCCGATATCGGTGGTCCACCACGGAATACCGGCCAAACCCATATTCAATCCGGCAGCCAGCTGATTCCTCAGGGACCGGAAACTAGAGTCGATATCCCCAGACCACACCAAGGCCCCGTATTTCTGTGAACCTGCCCAGGCACAGCGCAGCAGGTTGACGATATTTTCCTGCCCTGCAGCTTCCATTCCTTCATAGGCCATGCTGGCGTAGAGCCTTGGATAGAGATTGCCAACCTCCAGTACAGAACCAAGGAAATATCTGTAGTTGCTGAACTCATATTTGGTAATCTCGGGCTCAGCTTCATCCAGCCAGAAGATTCTGATGCCCTTGTCGTAGTAATTCTGCTTCAGTTTCGACCAAACATATTCCCGGGCATCTGGGTTCGTCATATCTGCGAAACAGGCGTTAAAGATCTGACCGAGCCGCTTGCCGGCTTCCGAGCGTACAAGATAGCCAAGCTCCAACATCTCTTGATAGTTTTCGCTGGCTTCCTCTACTGTCGGCCAAACAGACACCATGAGCTCGATGCCCATTTCTTTGAGATCCCCCACCATCTTGTCGGGATCCGGCCAGTAAGCGGGATCGAACCTCCAGTCACCCTGGAACGGCCAGTGGAAGAAATCCACTACTATTACGGAAAGCGGCAGCCCTCTTTCTTGGTACCCCCGGGCGACTTCCATGATCTCATCCTGTGTCTGATACCTCAGTTTTGACTGCCAAAACCCTGTTCCGTAATCCGGCATCATCGGCACCTTCCCGGTGACATCAGCGTAGGCCTCCACAATTTCTGCCGGAGTATCTCCTGCGGTAATCCAGTAATCCATCTGCTTTGTGGAATAGGCCACCCATTCTGTGAGATTCTTGCCGAAGGTGACTTTCCCGATGGCAGGGTTGTTCCACAGCAGCCCATATCCCCTATTGGACAGGGCGAAGGGCACACTTGCCTGGGAGTTGCGGTGGGCCAACTCCAACAGGCACCCTTTCAGATCTAAGTAAGGCTGCTGGTATTGACCCATCCCGTAAATTTTCTCTCCGTTTTGTGCCTCAAACCGCACCATCAGCTTGAAGTTGTTGGTTCCCCGATGGGGCTCGAATGTACGGGGGTCGATCTCCAGCGCACTGTTGAACTCATCTTCCACTACATCCCGCATGCGGTTGCGGTCATACTCTTCCAGCAGGAGCTCTCCCTTTTGATTGTAGAACCGCAGCTTCCCGGTGCTCATGACTTCACACCTGATTTTCCCATTGATGATCTCCGCCCGGCTGCCATTAATCCTAATCTCCGCAGCGGCACTTTCAGGCTCCAGCAGCGCAGAGTAAACGGCATCATCTTGAAACTTATCCAGCTGGGTGGCCCTGACTCTGAGGCTGTTCCTACCCCACGGCTCGATGCAGAGCAGCTCCTTATCATACCTACGAAACAGTTGGTTCCCGACCTGTCGCAGCATGAGCAATCCTCCTTTCATTCTACCCGGCTCAAAAGCCCTTTTCAGTTCTGTCCTTCACTATCACTGAATTATCGTCGGGTTCTAGGCGCGCTATTGCCACACCTAGCCTCCAACGGCACACTGCGCGGCTCACCGCCGCAGGAGATCAAAACACCTGGAGCAGGTTTTCGCAGCTATTAAGCGCCGGCCACAACTGTTAGAATCTGCCACGGCGCCGCTTTCCCCAGCATAACGGTACTCCTCCCGTTCTCCGGAACAGTCTGAAGATCCCGCAGCTTCTGCAGCTCAAAATCCGTGAGAGCAGCCTGCCCGACATGTCCAGACAGTGTGAAGCAGGCATCTTCCACTGGCCGAGGGCTGTAGTTCACCAAGCGAATCACCAGACGGGATCCCTCTCGGTAGAACGCCGACAGCAGCAGCGATGGATGGCTTACGGATAATTGATTACCACTTAACCATGTGGTTCCTCCCACCTGCGGGATATGGCAGTGCTTCATCTTGGCCAGTTGAGCGCTCTGGTGGGGCTGATGCTTGCCGAACCACAGGTCAAAGCTCCAGCGGTATTCACCAAGGACCCTATCCCGAGCCAAGAGGTGTTTGACCAGACCGCCCTCTGCCCGGCGCTCAATTTCCACCCGTTGGACCCCGGGATGCACCAGAGTGAAACCTGTATTGCCCCCCTCTACCCGCACATATGTATTAGCATAGATCTCACTGATCTGAGTTTCCTCTTCACCGAAGGGGAAATCCCGG
>LFTN01000051.1:1862-2686 GCA_001513495.1 Clostridiales bacterium DTU087 | reverse complement strand
ATAGGACTCGCAGGTCACCTGGCCTGTGAGGTGATTCAGTGACACTCGCGCCTCTGCAAAGGCCGCCGGAGTGTCGGTGGTGTGCAAAGTCAGGAGATCAGAACGCACACATATGGTACTCCTCACGTGACCAGCCTCTTCGAGAAAAGCTCCCACATCGGCAATTTGATCCGGTGAGTGTACCGTCCCGTCAAAGGCAAAGGAGAACTTCTCGTGGGCGGGACTCAGAGCAGGGTAAAAGCCGCCGTGCTCATTCTGCTTGGCTATAGGGCCGGTAAAACCTCGATAGGTCACTTTGCGGCCAGTAGCTTTGTGCAGGATATCAATCGCCCATGTCCCTTTCTGCCAAGTGATGGTGTAATGGTCTGTCTCTATCCTTGGCTCTTGACCATTGGAAACCAGGCTGGCAGGCTGCTCGGCATCCTTCGGCCGGCTTACATCAAGAGTAACTGCTCCTAGCGCCGGCAGTTCCATAACGCCAACGCCTTGAATTTGGCCAGCCTTCCTGCTGGTGATTTGGAAGGGAATAGGCTTGCCGTCCTGGGACAACTCCACTCCCTGTCCCCCAGCACCGGGCAAAACAAGCTCCACTGCGTACTTGCCTTCCACGCCGTTGGTATTGACCAAGGTCAGTTTAGACTTGTCCTCCTCATCCAACAAGACTGCAGCTGTCTCCCGCCGGCATTCTTCCTGAAGCCTGCCGTACTCTGTCACAGCATAGTAGCCTGCCTCAGTTATAAGGCCGTCGCCGGTTACTGCTCGATAGCTTCTGGCCACTGAGAAATCATGGTTCTGCAGGACCATAAACCGCTTCCACCGGTCCA
>LFTN01000051.1:0-1767 GCA_001513495.1 Clostridiales bacterium DTU087 | reverse complement strand
TTGGCCAACAGTGTTCCTTCCGTGATTTTATCTTCAATGATTACCCGGTCTCCGTCATATCCCCAGCCGCCGTCTTGATACCAGTCGTTGGCGTAGTTGGAATCATCCAAGGGGATATACACACCCTCCAGCTGGCGGTAGGTCAGCTCCTTAGCAAAGAACTGTTCCAGCGAAACTGGCTGTCCCTGCCAGTCCTTCACCTGAGCAATAGCTTTGGCAAAGGGCCTTGCACTGGCTCCCCAGTCCATTCCAGGAGGCCAGATCTCAAACCACTGGAAGAAGAGGGGATGCTGGTAAGCCGCAAGCTTTTCCCTAAAGGCTTCATAATCCCCGTACTGCCGTACACAGGAGACCAATAGGTCATTGGCGGGAACGGTGGGGATCCCGCTTCCGTCAATCCCCACCCAGTTGATCATGGCTTTCCGCATGGGCTTCACTTGGCCCGAGTTCTGGTTTTGCAGGGAGGCATACTTGAAACCGGCCAACCGCAGGAGTTGCGGCAGCTGCGGGTGAAACCACTGCTCCTCCACTAGAAAAGCCCGCACATCGTAACCGGTGATTGCCTTGATCACACGACGGCCCAGGGTAAGCTGCCGGATATTGGGCTCCCAACCATAGTCCTGACCAAAAGGCTGAGAATACGTCCCGCCGGCTGCGGCAACCTTGCCTGCCTCAATATACTCCCTCAAGAGCTCTATACAGTCTGGATCTTCTTTCTTAAGTTCCTCATAGGCAAAGGCATCGAGTTCGAGTGAGACTACTAGGCCCGGGAATTCATCTGCCGCCTGGATTACCTGGTAAACATTGTAGGCAGCAAAAAAGTTGCGCTCGTACCGCTTGCCCTGACAAAACCCCATGGGAAAAGCAAATCCTAATCCTCCCTGGGTGCCGTGATTGCAGAAGTAATAGTAAAAAGGTGGCCTGGTCAAGAGAATACCTCCTACAATCTATGGTAAGACTGTCAATCACATCGCCCATGCGTTCTGATTAATCATCGGCAGCGCAGCGGAATCCCACTGTGGAACAGCGGTTCATCCCTGGCCCAAACAGCGGGAAGGGATGATGGTCGTTGATCCTGTGCAGGCCGCCCTTCACCCACCAGGTGCCCTCCGGCGCCTTGTACCAGCAGCCGCCTCTGATGAAGACGACATCATGCTGGCCTTCAGTCATCAGGCTAGCCGTCCACTGCCATACATTCCCAACCAAGTCTTCCACGCCTACAGGACTTGCACCAGCAGGGTGGGCATCAACCGGAGTGGTACCGGTTCCGCTGCTGTTGTACTTGCTGTCATCAACTTCATTCCCCCACGGGTAGAGGCGGCCGTCTCCTCCGCCAGCGGCCAACTGCCATTCCACTTCCGTCGGCAGCCGCTTCCCAGCCCACTGGCAGTAGGCTAAGGCGTCTTCATAGCTGACATACACCACTGGATGATTCTCCTGGCCAACCGGCGGCTTGCCGTCCTGGAAGTGCTTGAGGAAATTCTGCTTGAGCACGCCGGGAACCGAAGCTCCCTGCAAGTACCCGGTGGCCTCTACGAAGGCTGCGAACTGGGCGTTAGTTACAGGATAGCGGTCAATCCAAAATGGCGGCACAACCACCCGCTGTGGCGGCAAACCTGGATGGGTAGTGTATAGGGTTTCATGATTGGGCTCTTGATTGTAATAAGTATACTGCCAGTGGGGCTGTGAAGGCTGGATGGAGTACATGAACTCGCCGCCAGGGACGCGGATCATGCCTTCCTGGGCAGCCTTCGAGGCCTTGACCCG
>LFTN01000121.1 GCA_001513495.1 Clostridiales bacterium DTU087 | reverse complement strand
CGTCAGGTTCAGCGGCAACTTAGACTCCCGGATGGACTGGGAGTGGAATCTGGGGGCGGCTGAGTTTGTGCATGAGTCGTCCGGTCCCCCCCCTACCACGACCAGGTACAGAGTCGAGTTCACTGAGACTGAGTTCGGGAAGTGGGAACTGGAACTAATAAACGAAGATAATGACAGTATCGGTTCGGTAGTAATTGATGCCACAAAAGGCGAGTTGCGGTTTGATGACGACAGCCTCACGAAGTCTATTGGTCCATTTGCGGTCAACTTGTCCTCACACGGATTGACTATCGAACTCCCTGCGGTTGGGAAATTGTTCGAAGCTACAGTGGGGATTCCCCAACTGACTCAGACTGTAGACGTTTTTGACTCACTTGGCGACTCTCATTCGGTCAGCTTTGTGTTGACCAAAGTCAATGTCAATGAATGGCTTTGGGAGGCCCGCTATGGTGCCGCTTCGACGCAAGGGACAGTGAGGTTCGATTCCACTGGAAGTATCGAGAGTGTTACCGGTGATCCGCTCACCTTCCAGCCGGTGGGGGCGGAGCCGGTGGTGATCATGCCGG
>LFTN01000223.1 GCA_001513495.1 Clostridiales bacterium DTU087 | reverse complement strand
CAGCATACCTTCTGCTGTGAAAGCTATCCTTACTTCTTCTGCTGCCGCTGCTGCATCCTGGCCCAGCTGTCCTTCAGGGCAACGGTCCTGTTAAAGACCAGCTCTCCAGGTTTAGAATCCACTATATCGGCACAGAAGTACCCCTGCCGCTCAAACTGATAGAAATCACCCGGCTCTGCCTTTGCCAAGCTGGGCTCAAGCTTGCAGTCCTTGAGCACTACCAGGGACTCGGGATTGACATAGCTTAGATAATCCTCAACTTCCCCGGGGTTTTCAATGGTAAAGAGGCGATCGTAAAGCCTTACCTCTGCTGGAACTGCATGGGCTGCAGAAACCCAATGGATAATCCCCCGCACCTTACGGCCATCGGGCGTGCCCCCTCCTAAGGTTGCCGGATCATAGGTGCACCGCAGCTCCACCACATTGCCGTCCTCATCTTTCAACACATCTTCACACTTGATCACATAGCCGTAGCGGAGGCGCACTTCTCTCCCTGGAGCAAGCCTGCGATAGCCCTTAGGGGGGACTTCCATGAAATCCTCCTGCTCAATAAAGATCTCCCGGGAAAAAGGCAGCTTCCTGGTTCCCATACCGGGATCCTCAGGGTTATTGATGGCCTCCAGCTCCTCTACCTGGCCTTCGGGGTAGTTCTCAATTACAACCTTGAGGGGCCGCAGGACCGCCATGGCCCGGGGAGCACGCTGATTGAGATCCTCTCTGACGCAATGCTCCAGCATGGCCATATCTACAGTGCTGTTCTTCTTGGCAACTCCTACCCGCTCACAGAAATCCCGGATGGCCTCGGGAGTATAGCCCCGCCGCCGCACTCCCGCCAGGGTGGGTACCCGGGGATCATCCCAGCCGGCAACATACCCTTCCTCGATGAGCCTCAGCAGTTTGCGCTTGCTGGTGATGGTGTATGAGAGGTTCAGCCTGGCGAACTCAATCTGCTGAGGGCGGCAGGGGACACTTACATTCTCCAGCACCCAGTCGTACAAGGGCCGGTGATCCTCAAACTCCAGGGTACAGATTGAATGGGTGATGCCTTCAAGGGCATCGGAAATGGGATGGGTAAAATCATACATGGGATAGATGCACCACTCATCTCCAGTTCGATAGTGGTCCGCCCGTTTAATGCGGTACAAAACCGGATCCCTCATATTCATATTGGGAGATGTCATATCGATCTTGGCCCGCAGAACCCGGGAGCCATCGGGAAACTCTCCTGCCCGCATCCGCTGGAAAAGGTCGAGATTCTCCTCCACTGATCGGTTGCGGTAAGGGCTCTCCCGGCCCGGTTCAGTCAAAGTCCCCCGGTATTCCCTGATCTCTTCCGGTGAAAGGTCATCTACATATGCCTTGCCGTTCTTAATCAGCTCAACGGCATATCCATAGAGCTGCTCGAAATAATCCGCGGCGTGGTAGAGGCCTTCTCCCCAATCAAACCCCAGCCACTTAACATCCCGCTTAATGGCTTCTGCGTACTCCACCGACTCTTTCTCCGGATCGGTATCATCAAACCGCAGATGGCATTTGCCGCCGAACTTCTCTGCCAAGCCGAAATTCAAGCAGATGGATTTGGCGTGGCCGATGTGTAAGTAGCCGTTGGGTTCCGGCGGAAACCTGGTTACGATGTCCGTATGCTTGCCTGTCCTTAGGTCTTCCAGAATAATAGCTTCGATAAAGTTAGCTGGCTGCATAGCTTCACTCACTGACTATGACTCCCTTCCCAACAAACTAATACTCTCTTCGAGTTCACGCCTATGATTCCTCTCCCCCGCTTGCACCATTCAACAACTCTCGCTGCCGGTCCACTGATACTGCACCTCTAGTTGATTTGATATCGCTTAATAGCCATGAAACCGGTTTGCTGCCCTGGAAAACAGTAAGCGGCACACGATGAGACACCGGTGCCGCCTGTCTTGGATAACTCTCAGCTATCGAAGCTCACATCAATAAGTACATTTCCTTGCTTCATCAGTAAAGGCTGCGATCAATTCTAGATCAGCGTCAAAAAAGTGATCCGATGGAGCTATGATATAACCGCCGTTCTCTCCAGCAGCTTCAAAGCACCGCCTGACTGCCTTTCTGGTTTCCTCCGGTGTACACCCTACAAAGTAATGATACTGATCAAAACCGCCTATCATACACACCCGATGGCCAATTCGGCGTTTCGCCTCTGCCAAATCTACGTCTCCACCCATGCCAGGCGGTGTGAATGTCTCCATGGCATCCGGATTCATGTCGGCAATCATTTCCAAAATGGGCATCATGCCGCCGCATGTATGATAGACCACTCTTTGGCCAGCTTCGTGTATCAGGCTGATCAATTCACTGTCATAGGGAGCGACAAACTCCTCAAAGATCTTCGGTGAGATGACTGTTGTAGATGCATCCCCGCCTCCCAGCTCCAGCAGATCATACTCAGCCCCCTTAAGGGATCGAATGTACTCCTTTTTCCTACCTTGGAGCAGGCTCAGGAACGTATGAACCCATTTGGGATCATCATAGGTTGCCAGAATCAGGTTCTCGATGCCGAAAAGGCATGCTGCATCCTGCCAGCAGCCCGGCTGCCCGAAAACATCGAATGTGGCAATGTGCCCCCGCACGATCCCCCAATCGCCTCGTTCTTCTGCAGCCTTAGCAACTGCAGCCTTGTCGCACTTTGGATAGGTCATATACTGGAGCAGCTCAATATCTTTTTTCTCCTTGATCGGATACTCAGTCACCATGCTGGACTTGTCATCAGTCTTGACGGTCATTTGCAGGCTGCCCTTTGGTGTGACAAAAGTATACCGTTCCACCTTAAACCAGGGGTCGGGAAGCTCCTCTCGCTCGATTCGCCACTCATCACTGACGACACGGCGAGGGTCGAGAAAACCAGTAGTACTCTGTTGGTTGGGATCAAAGTACTCTCCCCGGGAAGCATCTGGTTCGTAAGCGATCACCCAAGTAATGGGATCAAAACCAAAGTGTTCAAAGAAATCATCATTGGTCTGGCCGGGCATATACTTCTCGAGGAAGTATGGCATGACATGATGAGTGGTCACCGGCAGACGATCGGGTACTCCGCCCGCAAGCGCCGTCAGCATCCTTTCCTTAGAACTCATGGCCATCACTAACCCCCCCAGCACTAAGCGGTTTGGAGAATCCTATCCCTGAAGTAGTTCCTCGTCTTGTTAATGACTATTGCCACCACAACCAATAGGCCGAAAATTACCCGCCGTAGATACGGATTCACGTTAAACATGGACAAACCAGCTTCCACCAAAGCCAAGAAGATAATTCCGGCCAAGACGTTGATGATTGACCCCCGTCCGCCCTGCTGCTCGATACCACCGATGATGGCACCGGCGAAGGCCATGAAGATGTCTCCATCAGCCATACTTGGGGGAACTGAGTGCAGGTAGCCAGTATAAAAGAGGGCAGCGAGCCCCGCAAATCCGCCAGCCAGGGAGAAGGTAAAGAAGGTGGTCCGGGCAGGGTTAAGGCCCAGCATCGCTGCGGATCTCCTGTTGCCGCCTACCGCGTAGATATGAAGCCCGAAGGGCGTGTACTTGAGGATAAATGCCACCAGCAAGATGAAGGCAAAGAAAAGCGGCACTGCAACGGACATGTCTTTCCCTATTGACATATAAAGGCTTGGGAAACCACTATATATCGGATATGAATGCAGAAGCAGCGTCCCGCCCTCATAGGCCATGAAAGCTCCCAGAGTAGCTAGAAATGGATTAAGGCCGACATATCCCACCATGTACCCGTTGATTCCGCCTCCGATAAGTCCCAGGATTACCGGGATAAAAACGGCAAGCACCGGATTGATTCCGGGAAACCATTTAGTGATGATCATGGCACTCAACATGGCAATAAAACCGGTCATCTCTGCCAGTGACAAATCCATGGCCCCCAGGAGCTGGCACAAAGACACTCCCACCACAATAAAGCCCAGGGGGATGGAGGAGTAGAGCATAAAGGAAAGCGTACTTAGCTTGAGCATTCCTTCTGGCCGCAGGATCGCGAAAATCGCATAAAATACGATGATCAATACCCAAGCGATGTTATCGATAAAAAGAAGTTGGAGCCTTTTCTTGTCCAACCTCGAGCTCATTTCCTGCCCTCTTGCTGCTGGTCCGATGGCAGCGTTCTGCGTCCTATCCGACATGTCTCCTTCCTCCTTCTCCTGCGGCATCTGCCAAGAGGTCCTCAATCTCCTGCCGGCTGATATCATCCTTATTAACATCGAGGGTCTTCATACCGTGGGAAATAAGGACTATTCTATCTACAACTGAATAGACCTGCCCCATATTGTGG
>LFTN01000128.1 GCA_001513495.1 Clostridiales bacterium DTU087 | reverse complement strand
ATGGAGGCCGCATATCGCCGGGCCTTTGCTTACGTCTGCGGTGCAGGCAGGGCCTTCAGGTCTCGCCTGATTGAAAGCTGCCGCAGGCTGGATCATACCAGGCATGTCATCCTGGGCAATCTGAAACTGGCGGGCATTGGTGCCGATCTGGCCCTAGTGATGGTGACCTTGGTTCTCTTGGTGGTGTGGTATCTCGGTTCACCTGCCCTGCGGCTGCCCGCGGCGCCTTTGACTACATGGCTGGGGATGCCCCGATAGGCTGGCAGCAGCCGCCTTGCGGTTCCGGTCGGAACCGCAAGGCCCGGGCGGCATTGAGGACAGCCAAGAGGGCGACACCGACATCGGCAAAGACGGCCTCCCAAAGGCTCGCTGCTCCTGCGATGCCCAGCAGGATAAATAGAGCCTTTACGCCGAAGGCAAACATGATGTTCTGGATGATGATCCGCCGGGTATACCGGGCGATCTCGACGGCTTCCACCACCTTGCCCGGCCGATCATCCATGATCACAACATCTGCAGCTTCAATGGCGGCATCGGAGCCCAAGCCGCCCATGGCAATCCCCACATCAGCCCTCATGAGCACCGGCGCATCGTTGATGCCATCGCCGATATAAGCCAGCTTGGCTTTGCCCCGCCGCTCCTCTACTTCAGCTAGGAGAGCTTCCAGCTTGGCTACCTTATCTTCAGGAAGCAGCTCAGCATGGACTTCGTCAATGCCTACCTCTTGGGCTGCCCGACGGGCGGGCCCCTGGGCATCGCCGCTCAACATCACGGTCTTGTTTATCCCCAGGCGGCGAAGCCGATGGATAGCTGCCGCGGCATCGGTCTTGATGCGGTCTGCAATGGCGATGGTACCGATGAACTGCCCATCGGCAGCTACATACGCCTTGCTGAAGCCTTCCATGGGCGGGGGAGTGAAGTTGATGCCGCTTTCCGTCAGCAAGCTGGCATTGCCCACCAGGATCTCACTGCCGTTAATCCTTGCTTTGACACCCTTGCCCGGGACTTCTTCATACCGGCCACTGCCCTGGGGGGCAGCTTTGCCGCTATCGCGGGCACCCACCGCGGTTTCCTCTATCCAGGGAGCCGCCTTAACAATAGACAAGGCTATGGGATGGCTGGAATGAATCTCCGCTTGGGCAGCCAGGCCCAGCACTGTCTCAGGTGAGGCGCCGTTAGCTGGGACTACCTCCTGCACTTCGAAGACACCTTCGGTTAAGGTGCCGGTCTTATCGAAGACAGCTGTATCTATATCCACCAAGGCATCGAGGTAATTTGCCCCTTTGACTAAGAT
>LFTN01000028.1 GCA_001513495.1 Clostridiales bacterium DTU087 | reverse complement strand
GGAGAATCCCGGTGACCCTGTGGAGGCAGACGGGGTTGATTCTGCAGAAGAAATGGATGCTCCCACCATGGCCCAATACGACGAGACCTTCATTACCCCCAGTCAAGGGGATATCGTGCGAGGCAAAGTCGTCCAAGTCAGTAGTGATGAGGTGCTGGTACATGTCGGAGGGAAATCAGAGGGTCGGATTCCCAGGCATGAGTTGGGTCTCAAGGGAGACCAGGAGCCGGCAGATATACTGGCTGTGGGCGATGAAATAGATGTCTATGTCGTGCGAACCGATGACAGCGAAGGCAGTGTTGTGTTGTCAAAGCGGCGGGCAGATCAGGCCAAGGCTTGGAAAGAGCTTGAGGAGATGTACGAGAACAACGAAATCCTCGAAGCGGTCGTAACTGAGCGGGTCAAGGGCGGCTTGTTGGTGGATGTTGGTGTGCGGGGGTTTGTACCTGCTTCTCATGTTGCCCGCAATTATGTCGAGGACCTGGAGTCCTATGTCGGCAAGTCTCTCCGGATGAAGATCATTGAACTGGATAGACAGCGGAACAATGTGGTCCTCTCCCATAAGGAAGTACTGGAAGAGGAATATGAGAAGCAGAAGGAGACTATCTTTGACACCTACCAGCCCGGCGACATCGTCGATGGAGTCGTACGGCGCCTGACCGATTTCGGGGCCTTTGTCGATATCGGCAGCGGTGTAGAGGGACTGCTCCATGTTTCGGAAATGGCCTATAGCCGAGTCAACCATCCCTCCGATATACTCTCCGAGAACCAAGAGATTAAGGTGATGATTCTCAACTTGGACAAGGAGACGGAGCGCATCTCCCTTGGTCTCAAGCAGACCTTGCCAGATCCGTGGGATAACATCAGCAGCAAGTACCACGAAGGGGATATTGTCCAAGGTGAGGTTACCCGCACTGTGGATTTTGGTGCCTTCGTGAAGCTGGAGGATGGAGTGGAAGGGCTGGTTCACATTTCCCAGCTGGCTGACCATCACGTGGCCAACACCGAGGAAGTAGTCAGCTCTGGCCAGCAGGTGAATGTGAAGATCATCAGCATCGACGAAGAAGCTCGCCGCATCGGCTTGAGCATCAAAGAGGCTCAGAAGGAGAGGAAGCCCAAGCCCGAACCTGCACAGGAAGTTCAGCCGCAGGATGAGCCAGAGAGCTCCGGCATCACCATTGGCGACATAGTCGGCGATTTGGGTTCACTTTTCAACAGTGATGACGAGTAAGAGAACTGCAGGCAGATAACTGCCCCAAGTTCATGACAGGAAATCAGCAGGCCTTTGGCCTGCTTTTTTCATTCGTATAGGACCAAGATGGGGTGGGTAAGCTAGCGGTAGATCCAGAGGATAAACTTGTTTGCTAAGGGAGTGGTCTTATTGCCCATCGGCCTAATTATCCTTCTGACCACCACTGTCTTGGTTTTCTTCGGCGTGGCGCAGCGGGTCCTTGACAGGATGAACCTCACCGATGGCCAAGCCTTGCTCTTCCTGATCTTGATCATCGGCGGCAGCTTCTTCGATATCCCCATAGCCCGTGAACCAATCTCCATTTCCATCAATGTAGGTGGAGCGATAGTCCCCCTGATCCTAGTGTATTGGCTGGTGAGCCGGGCGGGGACAGGTGCCGAGAAATGGCGGGGGGTAATAGCGGGTATAGCCACTGGTGTGGTTATCTGGGGTTTTTCACAGCTTGTGGGTCAGCAGGAACCAGCGGAACAATGGCTTGACCCATTGTGGAGCTATAGTCTAATTGCGGGAGTCTTCGGGTACCTAGCGGGAAGGTCCCGCCGCAGCGCTTTCATCGCCGGTGTGCTGGGCATCATCACAGCAGACTTGATTCATTTAGGCATCGCCTTGGCCAGAGGCACTGAGACCACAGCAGCCCTAGGTGGCGCCGGAGCCCTTGATGCAGTGGTCTTGGCAGGAGTGATTGCAGTAGTGCTGGCCGAGGTCTTCGGTGAGAGTCGGGAAAGGCTGGGCGGAGGCCCAGTCCACGATAAAAGGCGGCCCGCTGCTTTGGACAATGAAGAATTCTTGCTTCATGAGTTTGCCGATGAACTGGGCAGTCTAGACGAAGAAGATGATGAAGGAACGAGAGGCCGTTCTACCATCGATGTCAACGCGGTGGGCATCACCCATGAAGACCTAGAAGTTCTAGCCAGAGACAAAGACGCGGCTGCCATGAGGCGCCACATCCTGCGGGTGGAGACCGGCGGGGAGCTCATGACTTTGAGGCCGGGCGAGGAAAAGGCCTATGCCCCAGCCATCGCCAATGCCGCTGAGGGGGAAGAGCCGGATGAAGACTAAGCTGCTGTTAGGTCATGGATGGCGAGGGTTGATCATCCTGCTTCTCGTGGGAGCCTATCTCGTGTCCTTTGGTGCCAGTTGGCCGGCTGCTGGACAGGAGATCTGGCCTGAAGGATTAGTCGGGATGTTCGAAAGAGACGACGGGGGATACTTCACCCTGGTAGATGAGGCCACAGAAGCAGAGGTTACCAAGGCAGCTCGAATGCTTGATATTGGCGATTCTTACATTGATGGGGAGAATCGCTGTTGGGAGGTGAGCCGGATTGACGGTGATATCGCCTATGTGCGGAAAACCAGTGACAATGCATTGGCAGATGTGTTGGAAGGGGTGGAGCAAGGACAGGTTCGAGGACAGGCGGGAATCTGGTCATGGCTTCAGAGCCTGCGTTCCCAAGCTGACAGGCCGGAAAGCAGGAGGGTAGGGATTTACTGCACCCACAGTGATGAATCATATATTCCCACCAGCGGTACCCACACCAAGGAATGGGGTGATGTATACAGAGTGGGTGAAGCTTTAAAGGCTGAGTTTGAAAAGCGGGGATTTACCGTAGACTTGTCGTATAACAACCACAACCCCCACGACTCCCAGGCATATGTGCGATCTCGGCGGACTGTGGCGGATCTATTGAAGAAGCAGCCTTTGGTGCTCATCGATGTACACAGAGACGCAGTTCCCAAGAGTGAATACGAGACTGTCATTGAAGGTGATGAGTTAGCCAAGATCCAATTGGTAGTCGGGCGGCAGAACGAAAGCCGGGATGCCAACTTGGAGTTTGCCAAAGCCCTAAAGGCCAGGGCAGATAAGGCGTATCCAGGCTTAGTCAAGGGGATCTTCCACGCGAGGGGCAACTACAACCAAGATCTGGCGCCCAGGACGATCCTCATCGAGTTCGGTACCCATGAGACCAGTCTCGATATGGCCACCAAAGCGGCAGACTTGATTGCCGACGTGCTGCCGAGAGCGACGGGAACAGCCCAAAAACCCATGGAGAGGGCGGCTTCTAGATCGACCGGCTGGATAGTTGCTCTGGCCATCGCCGGTGTCATAGCCTTTGCGGTCCTCAATGCCGTTGGCTGGCAGGGGGTTCGGAACTTCTTTGGCCGGGAGTTTAGCAGTGCCATGGGCATCAAAGGCAAGGAATCGGAGGAGAAGTCTGACGATGCCGGCGATGATGAGCCCAAGGCCCGGACCCCGAAAGCGCCGGGGGGCCAGTAATCCCTCCGCCTCTGGGCAGGTGCTCTGATGCTGATCATTTATGCTTGTTACGGCGGGGCCCATACCTCGCCGGTGGCGGCGGCTATTCACCTCGGCAAGCTCAAAGGCAAGCCTCTGCCTTCTTTGGAAGAGATTCTGGATATCCAATATTTTGACCTTCTGGCGGCTGGAGATCGGGGCAGGGTATTTCCAGTCGGTATTGACGAGTTCGGCAATCAAGTGTGTATCCTTGGCCGAGGAAGCCGCGAGCTGCCTATTCTCCAAGCGGTTAAGTCCGGATACTTGCTGGCGGGTGGGAATCCCCGTCAAATTGTGTTTGTCAACAGCCTCAAGGCTGTCAACTGGCAGATGCGGGTGGGTGGTTTTCTGTCCCGCCGGCTGGGGTTGGTTTCCTTGGGACGATTTCTGGCTGCTGCAGGTGCTAGGCGAGCCTATCCGAAGCTGGCTGATATTGTCGCTGCGACAAAGGCCAAGTATGGCGCCGCCGACAGCTTCCATCCAGCTTCTTTTTTGTCTCGCCAGGAATAAGGCCATCCATGTGGAATCTTACACTCTGCAGGAGGAGATGGGGACACGATCAGAATGGAAGCTCGGCTGCTGCGGATGGCAGACGAGTTTTGCTTGTTGACTGAAAGGCCCCTTCCAAGGTATGATTCCTACGGGGATTTTCCAGAGCTGGAAGAAGACGTACTGCCGTTTATTCCAGCAGTGAATCCGGGAATCAGCAGAAAGGGTGATAAGACCATGGGCAAACCAGTAGTAGCCATAGTGGGCAGGCCTAATGTGGGAAAATCCGCGTTGTTTAACCGCATTGTCGGTACACGTTTGGCTATCGTCGAGGGGGAGCCGGGCGTAACCCGGGATCGCCTGTATGCCGAAAGCCAGTGGCTGGATCGCCCTTTCATTATAGTAGATACAGGCGGAATCGATTTTGACGACACCGACGACATCGCGGTAGAGGTGCGCAGGCAGGCAGAGCTCGCCATCGATGAAGCTGATGTGATCTTGTTTGTCGTCGATGCCCGGGAGGGCCTTACCGCGGTGGATGAGGAGATTGCCAATCTGCTGCGGCGTGCCAGCAAGCCGGTGATCCTAGTTGCCAACAAAGTGGATCACGGCGATCTGGAAACAGCGATCTTTGAGTTCTATCAGCTGGGGCTGGGGGAGCCCATTGGAATTGCCGCGGAGCATAACCGCAATATCGGTGATCTCTTGGATCTGATGTGTTCTCACTTTCCCCCTAGCGGTATCGATGAGTATGATGACGATGTCATTCGGGTGGCGGTCATCGGCCGCCCCAATGTAGGCAAGTCTTCGCTGGTTAATGCGGTGAGCGGGACAGAGCGCAGTATAGTCACTGACATTCCGGGAACCACTCGGGATGCGGTTGACACTGCTTTTGAATGGGATGGGCAGCGCTTTGTGATTGTAGATACAGCGGGTATGCGGCGCCGTAAGCGGGTGGTTTGGAACATTGAGCGGTACAGTGTACTGCGGGCACTGCGGGCGGTAGACCGCTGCGATGTGGCCCTAGCTGTCATTGATGCTGTAGATGGAGTAACAGAGCAAGACAAGAAAATAGTAGGCTATGCCCACGAGCAGGGCAAGGCCTTGGTCCTGGTAGTCAATAAGTGGGACCTAGTCAAGAAGGACAGCAGCACAATGGGGCTTTATGGACAAGACATCAGGCGGGAACTCAGCTTTGTCAGCTATGCCCCCGTTGCCTTTGTCTCAGCCCTGACGGGACAGAGGCTGACGCAGCTCTTGGAGGTCACTAGATATGTGGCCAATCAGCACAGCCTCAGGATCACTACCGGCCGGCTCAATGAGGTGCTGCAGGAGGCTATTCATTTGTATCAGCCCCCCAGCGATAAAGGCAAGGCCCTAAAGATCTTTTATATGAGTCAATTGGGTGTAAAACCGCCTGTGTTTGCACTGTTTGTCAACGAACCGGGACTTCTGCATTTTTCGTACAGGCGCTATCTAGAGAACCGCCTGCGGGAAGCTTTCGGATTTCACGGAACCCCTATCTGGTTCAAAGTGCGGAAGCGCAGCTGACCAAGGTCTAGCAGGGTAGAGAGGGGCAGAATTGTTGAGCCGCCGGCCGCTTGGCGGCATGCTTTCCAGGGCAGATTTCGTGCGGCGGAGTTAGAGGGGAGACAGCGCCAATGTTTAGATCCATTTTGGTGATTATCATATCTTATCTGGTGGGCTCCATTCCCTTTGGATTGATCATCGGCAGACTGTGGGCGAAGATCGATGTCAGGGAGTACGGCAGCGGCAATATCGGCACATCGAATGTCTTGCGGACGGTGGGCCCGTGGGCTGCTATTACCGTGTTTGCCCTGGATGTTGCCAAGGGCGCCGCGGCCGTTTACTTGGCCACCTTGGCCGGCGCCGATTATGTAAGGATCCTGGCAGGGGTTGCCGCTATCGTGGGTCACAATTGGCCAATTTACCTCAGGTTTAGGGGCGGAAAAGGAATCGCGACAAGCTTAGGTGTTGTCATCACTTTAACGCCAGTTGTTGCCCTGATGCTGCTGGGGCTGTGGATTATTATTGTGGGCATCACCCGTTACATATCCTTGGCTTCCCTAGCGGTTGCCTTTCTGTTTCCCCTTTTCTTGATTGTATTTGATGCTCCCTGGACATATGTATTGGCAGGGGTCCTGATCTCCGCCTTTGCTTTTCACAGGCACCGGGACAACATCAAGCGCCTCTTGGGAGGAACGGAGCACAAGATCGGACAGAAGGCCAATAAGAAAGCCGATCCAAAGGACTCCTAGCCCCTGCACACTATCTCACCGGCACATCGGGGCCCCGTCAGGGGCCCTTAGCTGCTATCAGAGTAATAATTGCCGCGGCGGCCTAATATAGTATTATTGTTAAACAGTGCTTTGTGGCAGCAATTACTGGAGCAGCGGCAGCTTAATACTAAGGGGCACAGGACCGGGAAACTGGTGAGATGAGGGAGGGAGTTCGTCGGTGGAGAAGTTCGATATATTTAAGGATATGGCAGAACGTACAGGCGGCAGCATTTATGTAGGTGTGGTCGGCCCGGTGCGGACAGGCAAGTCCACATTTATAAAACGGTTCATGGATCTGATGGTGATGCCTAACATCCAAGATGAGTATGTTCTGGCCCGGACCCGAGATGAACTGCCGCAAAGCGGGTCTGGAAGGACCATCATGACTACAGAGCCGAAGTTTGTACCCGATGAGCCAGTGGAACTGGCTTTAGGTGAGGGGATTGATTTCCGGATCCGGCTGGTGGATTGCGTTGGATATGCTGTCGAAGGCGCCTTGGGCTATATGGATGAAATGGGCCCTCGGATGGTCCGGACCCCTTGGCTGGAGGAAGAGATTTCCTTCCAAGAAGCAGCAGAGATTGGCACTCGCAAGGTGATTGCTGAACACTCGACATTGGGCTTGGTGGTGCTGACAGATGGGTCTATTACAGACATTCCCCGGGAAGGGTATCTCAACGCTGAGGAGCGGGTAATCAGGGAGCTTCAGGAACAGCAGAAGCCATTCATGGTACTGCTCAACTCCAGATATCCTGAGGACGAAGCTGTCCAGGAGCTGGCCCGGGACCTGGAGCAGAAATACGGTGTTACTGTGATGGCAGTTGACTGCCTCAACCTCTCCGAGGCAGACCTAATGGATATTCTTCACGAGATGCTGTATGAGTTCCCGGTAAGGGAGGTAAGTGTTCGGGTTTCAGAGTGGATTGATGAATTGCCCAGCGACTACTGGGTAAGGAAGGATTATGATGCAGCTGTTTCCCAGATTTTCGATGAGATCGAGCGGCTGCGGGACATCGATGTAGCTGTCCAGAAGCTGGCTGAATACGATTTTGTGCAGCGAGTGACACTAAGCAGCATGGATCCCGGCACCGGCTCTGCACTCATCGATGTGGAAGCGCCCAAGAGCCTATTCTATCAGGTGATGGAGGAGCTTACCGGCTTTGAGGTGACTGGCGACCATCATTTGCTCCGTCTTATGAAAGAGCTTACCCAGGCCAAACGGGAATACGACAAGGTGGCAGAGGCATTGGCCAGTGTCCGGGCCCGGGGATATGGGATTGTCAATCCCAGTTCTGAAGATATCGCCTTTGATGAGCCTGAACTGTTCCGACAGGGGCGGAATTTTGGAGTGAGGCTCAAGGCAACCGCCCCCTCCATCCACTTGGTGAGGGCGGAAATCGAAACCGAAGTGACGCCCTTTGTCGGCACCGAGAAGCAGGGGGAAGAACTGGCACGTTACCTCACCGACGAGTGGGGGAAGGACCCGGCTAAGGTCTGGTCTTCAGAATTCTTAGGTAAGCCCTTACAGGAGCTCGTCAGGGAAGGCATCAACAGCAAACTGCACCGGATGCCGGATAATGCTCAGATGAAGCTGCAGGAGACATTAAGCCGGATTATCAACGAAGGAAGCGGCGGCCTAATCTGCATTATCCTGTAGCCGAGGAAGGGAGCCCTCCATCATTTCTACCGGTTAACGGATCATGGTCCCTATTAGGCTGATCCAGCCCTCTGGATGAACGCCTAATCGGGGCTTTTTTTGTTTGGGATGGGAAAACGCTTATAAGATGGGGCTTTGCAAGAGACAATAGGGGTGACGGGATGACCGGGAAGGGGGTGAAGCTATGACCAAGGTGGAGCTCATCAATCAGGTCGCCGCCAAGACGGGAATAACCAAGAAGGATGCAGGCGCCTGTGTAGAGGCATTTCTTTCAGTTATCGAGGAGGCCCTGGGCGCCGGCGAAAAGGTTCAGCTAACGGGCTTCGGCAGCTTTGAGGTCAGGGAGCGGGCGGCCCGCATGGGCCGCAATCCCCAGACAGGTGCTGAAATAGAGATTGCTGCCCGCCGAATGCCGGTCTTTAGGCCGGGAAAACTTCTAAAGGCTTCCGTTAATGGATAAGGACAGGCCCCGGTTTTTAGACCGGGGTTTTTGGCTGCCATTGAGGCCGGGGAAGTAATACTTTCATCCATGTAAGGCAGATGGTATAATGTATCAAAGTTAGGCAGTAGATGCTAAGCTATTGCATACGGCATCTACTTTTGATTATAAATAGACTTCTAAAGGGGCGAAGGCCAAAGGCCGAAAAACATGGACAAACCTTTGAAATTGGGACTCTTGGGGTTTGGAACAGTGGGGACGGGTGTGTACAAGATCCTTCAGCGCAACCGGTCAATCATCTCTGACCGGGCTGGCAGGGATTTTGAGGTAGCTAAGATCTTGGTGCGGGACCTGGACAAGCCCCGGGGCGTTGAGGTGGATCGCCGCCTGTTGACTACTGATCCCAACGAGATCCTGGAGGATCCGGAGATCGGGATAGTGGTGGAGCTGATTGGAGGCCTAGATCCGGCATATCAATATATTCAAGCGGCTTTGAGCAGGGGTAAGCATGTCGTCACTGCCAATAAGGCCGTGATTGCCGCGTACGGGGCCCGCCTGATCCGGTTGGCGGCAGAGAACGGTGCAGATCTGTACTACGAAGGGGCCGTGGGCGGAGGTATCCCCATTATCAAACCTTTAAGGGAGTCGCTGGTGGGCAACCGCGTTGAGGAAATCATGGGGATTGTCAACGGTACCACCAATTACATATTGACTCGGATGAGCCAGGAGAAAGCCGAGTTTACCGATGTACTGGCAGACGCCCAGGCCATGGGTTACGCAGAGGCCGATCCGGCAGCTGACGTTGAAGGTTACGATGCTGCTCATAAACTGGTGATTCTCGCTTCTTTGGCCTTTCAAAAGCCCATCGCCATCCATCAGGTATACCGGGAAGGCATTACCAAGATCTCCCAGGAAGACATCGCCTTTGCCGAACAATTTGGGTACACTATCAAACTCCTGGCCATCGGCAAACGGCACCCCGAAGGGATTGAGGTGAGGGTTCATCCGACTTTCATCCCCAACCGGCATCCATTGTCATCGGTCCATGGTGTCTTTAACGCCATCTACGTGCGGGGAGACGCTGTAGGAGAGCTGATGTTCTACGGGAGAGGTGCGGGAGATCTGCCCACCGGCAGTGCAGTTATTGCCGACATTGTGGATGTGCTGCGGAACTGCAAGCAGGGTACCCATCACCGGGTAGAGACCCTCTGGCATGATGCCCCGGTTTTGTCTATGGAGGATGTCCGCACAAGGTATTACATTCGCCTGCACGCGGTGGATAAACCGGGGGTCTTGGCGCAGATTGCTGCCAGCTTCGGCGCTGAGGGAGCGAGCATCGAGTCCATGATTCAGCAGGGACGGGGTGAAGATGAGCCGGTACCCATTGTGTTTATTACCCACGAGGTGGAAGAGCGCCGGATGCGGGCAAGCCTGGCCCGGATTGCCACTTTGCCTGCGGTGAAGGATATAGCCAATGTGATTCGAGTAGAGGGAGGCTGGCGTTAATGGGGTGGCAGGGGATTATCGAAGCATATCGAGAGTTTCTGCCGGTGACAGAGGCGACACCGGTGATCACTTTGCGGGAGGGTGATACGCCCCTGATTGAAGTTCCTCGCTTTGCCGAAGCAATCGGGGGCGATATCCAGCTGTATGTTAAATACGAAGGCCTCAATCCCACCGGATCCTTCAAAGACCGGGGGATGACCCTGGCTGTTTCCAAGGCAGTAGAGGCTGGGTCTAAAGCAGTTATGTGTGCTTCCACCGGCAATACTTCAGCTTCAGCGGCGGCATATGCTGCGAGGGCCGGCCTGCGCTGCATAGTGCTGCTTCCCGAAGGAGCCATTGCGTTGGGAAAGCTGGCCCAGGCCCTAGTTCAGGGAGCAGAAGTGATCGCTATCAGAGGTAACTTTGATGACGCACTGGGCATTGTCCGCATATTGACTGAGGAGTATCCCATCACCCTAGTGAATTCTCTGAACCCCTATCGACTGGAGGGACAGAAAACAGCGGCCTTTGAGATAGTCGACGCCTTAGGAGATGCTCCAGATTATCTGGCGATTCCCGTGGGCAACGCCGGGAACATCTCAGCATATTGGCAGGGATTTAAGGAGTACAAAGCCAAACAAGTCAGCAGCCGCTTGCCGAAGCTTTTGGGCTTTCAGGCAGCCGGTGCTGCGCCCATAGTGGAAAACCGGATCATAGAGGAGCCTGAGACCATTGCTACTGCCATTCGCATCGGCAATCCGGCCAGCTGGCGGAAGGCAGTGGCGGCTAGGGATGAGTCGGGCGGCTTAATCGACAAGGTGACAGACCAAGAGATCCTGGCGGCGTATCAGCTGTTGGCAGAGACTGAAGGGATATTCTGTGAGCCGGCTTCAGCTGCTTCCCTTGCCGGTGTGGCTAAGGTGGCTGCCGCCGGTTACTTCCCGGAAGGAGCCAGGGTCGCCGCGGTTCTCACCGGACACGGACTGAAGGATCCGGATCAGGCTATCGGCGTATCCCGGGCGCCCCGGGTTTTGGAGCCCAATCTAGAGGATATCGCCGAGGCAGTCCTGTCCCATAGCACGAGGTGACCGGCCGCCTCCGCAGGTTAATTGGGATTGGATGCTGGACAATATTGGCGGAGCCTGCTCATAGCGGCAAGCGAAATAGAGG
>LFTN01000009.1 GCA_001513495.1 Clostridiales bacterium DTU087 | reverse complement strand
CATTCATTAGATCGGTTTATCGACAGCTTGGCAGCGCTTGATGAAGCCCTGGACCTTCTGCTCATTGATACCGGTGCCGGAATATCCCGGACTGTACTCAGCTTTGCCCTGGCAAGCAATGAGATTCTGGTGGTAGCTACTCCCGACCCCACGTCTTTGACTGATGCTTACGGTCTAATCAAGGTCTTGGCCATGCGTAATCACGGTGCCAAGCTGCAGGTGGTAGTGAACATGTGTGAAGATGACCGCAGCGGAGTGGAGGTGTTTGATCGCCTCTATAGTGTGTCCCGGAGGTTCCTCTCCCAGGAGCTGGCCTTTGCTGGCGGCATCCCCAGGGATCCCGTGGTGCAGCGGGCGGTGCGGGAGATGAAGCCCTTCTATCTTGCCTATCCCCGCTGCAAGGCGGCAGTGGCCATTGACAAAGTAGCGGCTCAGCTGCTGTGCAGAGACGAACCAGGGGACATCGACAAGACGGCAGCAGCCAATGGCGCAGGCGGTATCAGCGGCCTCTTTCGCCGGATGATGCATCTGGTTAGGCGGTCAACTTAGCCGGCGGCTGGTGAGTCAGCTTTGGGTAAGGGTTGAAAGGATGGTCGGGAAGTGTCAGTGGAGGAAAGGCAGCTGGACATATGGTGGAGCCAGTTAAAGAAGACTGGAGATCCCAAGGTCCGGGAATCCTTGGTTACAGCATATCTGCATCTGGTTAAGTATGTAGCCGGACGGATGGCTGTCGGTCTTCCTAATACAGTTGAGTATGATGATCTGGTCAGCTATGGGATATTCGGTTTGTTGGATGCGGTGGAGAAATACGATCCGTCCCGGGGCGTCAAGTTTGAGTCATACGCAGCCACCAGAATCAGAGGAGCAATTCTCGACGGGCTGCGGGCAGCTGATTGGGTTCCCCGTTCGGTGCGGCTTAAGGCTCGGCAGTTGGCACAGAGTATGGCTCAACTAGAAGAGAAGCTGGGCAGGCCGCCCACCGATGCGGAGCTGCAGAAAGCCATGGGGATCACTGCTGCCGATTATTCTAAGCTGTTGCAGGAGGTCGCAGCAACGACCCTGCTATCTTTGGATGAACCTTGGTCAGAGGGCGGACAAGATGGTGAGAAGCTGCGGCTCACTGATATGGTAGCAGACACCAGCCATGAGGATCCAGCTGTACTTGTAACCATGGATGCCCTGCTGGAGGTGCTGGCGGAGGCTATCGAGGCTTTGCCGGAAAGAGAACGCCTGGTGATCAGTTTGTATTACTATGAAGAACTCACCTTGAAGGAGATCGGCAAAGTGATGGATGTCTCTGAGTCCCGGGTCTCCCAGCTGCACACCAAGGCCCTCAGCCGGCTGCGGGGAAAGCTATCCCGCTCTGATGTTGGTATGGTTGGGTAAGTGGCTCCCGAGGAAGGGTGAGCAGACTTGTCCATCAAATTTCCAGATCTGCAAGTGTTGTTCCCTCGGTCCCACGACGGCTCCCGCCTGGAGCAAGCTGGCCAGAAGCACCCTGAGGCCGTCCAGGCCCAATTGGGCTCCCAGGCCGGGGCAGAGCTGGCTGCCCGCCGCAGCCAAGTTGCCGGCACTGAGCAAAAACAGCATGCTCGGATTGATCAAAGGGATAGCGGGGGCCGCCGTAGACCGCCCCAACAGCATCAGAGTCAGACTGAACAGGAGAAGAAGGACGGGAACGAAGGCAAGCTCACCGCCCGAGAGGGCCTGGGGCGAAAAATCGATATTCGAATCTAGAGGTGGCGATGATGGCTGCAATGGCACTCATTATATCGATAGCAGCATTGGGAGCCTGCATATGGCTGGGTTGGGAAATTGCCGGGCTCAAGCAGCGGTGGGGAAGGCTCTACGGCCTCCGGGCGGCCATGGTAGAGACAGAGGCTGCTCTGCAGGAGCTGATGAGTGAGCTGGACGAAGCGGGCCAGGCCCTCTTGCAGGAGCTTGACAGCCGCTTGGGCCAGGCCCAGGATGGCAGTAGCACTAGCCTAAGCCAGGAGGCAGCGGCGGGTGGTCAAGACGTGGAACAGACTGCTTCCCAGAGCAGCCTGGAGGAGAAGCGGGCTGCAGTTATAGGTTTGGCTGAGCGAGGATACACTGTAGAAGAAATCGCGAGGGACGTAGAGCTTCCCAAGGGAGAAGTGCGGCTTATCTTAGATTTGGAACGGTTTAGGCAATAAAAGGCCGAGGAAACTTTTGTTGCACAGTTGGAGCAGGATATGCTATAGTTATTTGTGGTGTAATCACACACGCGTCCCGACTGCCTTTCCAGGTGCCGGCATCCGGTGGACAGGGCAGGTTGAAGGATGCGGAGGAACTCAACCGGAGAGGAGGTGGGTTAGTGGCGATTGTATCTATGAAACAGTTGTTGGAGGCTGGTGTCCATTTTGGTCACCAAACTCGCCGCTGGAACCCCAAGATGAAGGAGTACATCTTTACGGAGCGCAACGGCATCTATATCATCGACCTGCAGAAGACCGTGCGCTTGATTGATGTAGCGTATAACTTCATCAAGGAAGTTGTAGCTGACGGAGAATCAGTACTCTTTGTCGGTACGAAGAAGCAGGCCTATGAAGCCATCCGGGAGGAAGCCCAGCGTTGCGGGATGTTCTACGTCAATGAGCGCTGGCTGGGCGGCATGCTGACCAACTTCAGCACCATCCGCAGCCGAGTCCAGCGGCTTAAGCAGCTGGAGAAGATGGAGGAGGACGGTGCCTACGAGGTCTTGCCCAAGAAGGAAGTTCTGGGACTGCGGAAAGAGCATGACAAGCTGGAGCGGTTCTTGGGCGGAATCCGCGACATGGAACGGCTTCCAGGGGCCGTGTTTGTTGTCGACCCCAGGAAAGAGCGGATTGCGGTAGCCGAGGCTCGGAAACTGAGAATTCCCATAGTAGCCATAGTTGACACCAACTGTGATCCCGATGAAATCGATTATGTCATTCCAGGCAATGATGATGCTATCCGGGCTATCCGCCTGCTGACAGGGATTATAGCTGATGCAGTTATCGAGGGCAAAGAAGGCCAGCAGGGCATGGAAGCAGCTCTAGCTGAAGAAGCATCCAATAACGAAGCAGACACTGAGCTTGAGTTGGGACTTGACGACGAAGGCCTCGATGACGAAGAGTAAGGCATGAGAGAGGGGAGGAGAGCGTCGGTGATGGCTTCCTCCCCTTTTTCTGCAAATTGACTTGTTGAAGGAGGATTAATATGCCAGAGATTACTGCGGGTATGATCAAGGAACTCCGTGAGCGGACCGGTGCCGGCTTTATGGATTGTAAGAAAGCCTTGCAGGAAACCCAAGGCGATATGGATAAAGCTGTCGACTATCTCAGGGAGAAGGGTTTGGCGGCTGCTGCCAAGAAGGCAGGACGGATTGCAGCTGAAGGACTTGTAGACGCCTACATACATCTAGGCGGCAGAGTTGGCGTTTTGATCGAAGTCAACTGTGAGACAGATTTCGTCGCCAAGACAGATGCCTTTAAGCAGTTTGTCAAAGATATGGCAATGCAGGTTGCTGCATCCAAGCCCAACTATGTGTCCCGGGATGAGGTTCCTGAAGCTGTTTTGGAGCGGGAGAAAAATATCTACCGCGCGGCTGCTTTGAATGAAGGCAAGCCTGAGAAGATCGTTGACCGGATTGTTGAGGGCCGTATGGAGCGGTTCTTCAAGGAAGTCTGCCTCCTTGAGCAGCCATATATCAAAGATCCGGACAAGACCGTGCAAGAACTCCTGCAGGAGATGATTTCCCAGATCGGTGAAAACATTGCCATTAGGCGCTTTGCTCGGTTCGAACGGGGCGAGGGCATTGAAAAACGCACCGACGACTGGGTAGAGGAAGTCATGGCAGAACTAAATAAGTAGACTAATCAGAGAACACCTCGGTGTTCTCTTTTTCAATCCCATTCTCTAGCTTTGGGGAGGAAGATTAAGGTAAGGGGCGAAATAGTAGGAGAGATGGCGATGGCTATTCCGAAGTACAAACGGGTCGTCTTGAAGTTGAGTGGAGAGGCATTAGCTGGAGACAAGGCCTTTGGGGTTGACCTGCAGGTTGTCGATGAAATCAGCCGCTCCATAGCGGAAGTGTGGAAGATGGGGGTAGAGATTGCCTGTGTCGTCGGCGGCGGCAATATCTGGCGGGGCGCAGCAGCCAGCCGCCAGGGGATGGATAGGGCCACGGCCGATTACATGGGGATGTTGGCAACAGTGATCAATTCCCTGGCTTTCCAGGATTCCCTGGAGCGGCTGGGCGTTGAAACAAGGGTGATGACCGCTATTGAAATGCGGGAGATCGCTGAGCCGTACATCCGCCGTCGGGCGATCCGCCATCTAGAAAAAAAGCGGGTGGTCATTTTCGCCTCCGGGACCGGAAACCCCTATTTTTCTACAGATACTACTGCGGCTTTGCGGGCTGCGGAGATCGAGGCTGAAGTCATTCTCATGGCCAAACGGGGTGTTGATGGGGTCTATGATGACGACCCGAATGTTAATCCAGTCGCCCGGCGTTTTGACAATCTCGCCTATATAGAAGTCCTGCAGAGGGGTCTCAAGGTGATGGATTCCACGGCTACGTCTCTGTGTATGGACAACCAGATCCCCATTATTGTGTTTGACATTGTGGCCGAAAACAGTATTCGCAGAGCCGTATGTGGGGAGAATATTGGGACAATCGTGGGAGGGAAGTAGAGTGACAAAGGAAGTGCTTCAAGACTGCGAACGGAAGATGCAAGGAGTTATCGAAGCGACCAAGCAAGCTTTTGCTGGTGTGAGAACCGGTAGAGCTAATCCAGCTCTGCTCGACCGGATTCAGGTCGAATACTACGGCACGATGACTCCTCTGAACCAATTGGCTTCAGTATCGGCACCTGAGGCACGGCTCTTGCTCATCCAGCCTTGGGACAAAAACGCAGTTAAGGACGTAGAGAAAGCAATCTTGAAATCTGATTTAGGCCTAACACCAAATTCCGATGGGACTGTGATCCGGCTTGCCATTCCGCCTCTAACCGAGGAACGGCGGAAAGATCTAGTTAAGCTGGTTCGCAAGGAAGCTGAAGATAAGCGGGTTGCCATCCGCAATATCCGCAGGGAGGCCAATGAGAGCCTGCGGGACTTGGAAAAGGAAGGTTCCCTATCGGAGGACGAACGGCGCCGTTCTGAAGACGATGTACAGGAGCTGACTGACAAGTATATCGAAATGATCAATCAGCTTCTCGAGGCTAAAGAGAATGAGATCATGGAGGTATAGTGATTAGGAGGGCGGCAGTTGGGTGATGGCAGATGGGGTCTGGAGGAGGGCCTGCCCGGTCCAGATGAGATTTTAGGGCACAGGTGGGACCAAGTCGTGTCCCGATGGCCGGCATTGCAGGACCAGGTAGAGATCCTGCGCACCGAGCCCCGGCGGTCCCGCAGTCAAATCATCGGTCCTTGGCGGGTGGTGGCTGTGAGGGAGGCAGGGCTCGCTGGCTCTATGCAGGTTGTTCTAGCCCGTGAGTATTGGTAGCCGCCGTCAGTGTTTTTGCACTCCATGAATGATTCCAGGGATAGATAACCCCCTCAATGGATGGAGGGGGTGCTTTTTTCAGCATCGTATAAGGGAAAGGGTAGACTTACCTTGTGGAAAAGCTTCAAAGTATCTCGGTTTTTCTCCAGGACCCGCAGCAATACAGACACCCAGAATGAGGAGGTTGCTGCCAAACTTGCCCGGGACCGGCTGCCTAAACATGTAGGAGTAATTATGGATGGAAACGGCAGGTGGGCTGCAGCCCGGGGGCTGCCTCGGACCGAAGGCCACCGCCAGGGTGTTCACACACTGAGGGAAATAGTCAGAACCTGTGGCGAACTGGGCATTCCGGTGCTGACGGCTTACTGTTTTTCAACCGAGAACTGGCAGCGTCCGAAAGAAGAGGTAAGTTTCCTAATGCAGCTCATCATTGAGGTACTGGAGACTGAGTTCCACAGCCTTAAAGATGAAGGTGTGCGAATTGTTGCCATCGGCAGATTGACTGACCTTCCCGAAACGGTGAGAATCCAGGTTGAGAAGGCGGCTGAGCTGACTGCAGCCAATGAACAGCTGAAACTCAACTTGGCTATCAGCTACGGGAGCCGCCTAGAAATCGTCAACGCCGTCCAGCAGCTGATCGAGAAGGCAGCCAGTGGTGAGGAGCTAGTCATCGACGAGACGGCCATCGCACAGCATTTATACACCGCGGGGGACCCGGAGCCGGACCTCATCATCCGTACTGGCGGCGAACGGAGGTTAAGCAATTTCCTCCTGTGGCAGGCAGCCTATGCGGAGTTGTATTTTTCAGACATTATGTGGCCGGATTTTACCCCCAAGGATTTCATAGAAGCAATTGCCGAGTACCAGAAGCGGGATCGGAGATTTGGTAGAATAAGGACCGGAAGGGGGCTGGATTAGAGCAGATGTCTTCCCTCACAAAACGGGTGCTGACTGCTGTACTCGCCATTCCGGTAGCTTTAGGCTGCCTGTACTGGGGCGGGGCACCCTTTTTCATCTTGGTGTTAGCTGCAAGTCTTGTTGCCGTGTTTGAACTGCGGGTAATGATGGTAGAGATGAACATGGCGGTTTCCGGGCCCTTCCTCTGTATGGGGTCAGCGGTGCTGCTGACCGCCGTCTATCTCAAAGGCGATGTGTTCCTTGCCCCGATGCTGCTTGTGCTTTTTCTTTTGGGGGCGATTCTAGAACTGTTTTCGGCGTCGGCAAGACCCTTCAGCCGGGGAGGCATGCTGATGCTGGCTATCTTGTACGGGGCCTTTCTCCCCAGTCATTTCTTGCTGCTGAGAGCTGAGCCCCAGGGACTAGCGCTGCTGCTTCTGGTCATGCTGGGAACATGGGCTGCTGATACCGGTGCTTATTTTATCGGTACCAAGTGGGGGCGCCACAAGCTGGCACCTGCCATCAGCCCCAACAAATCGGTAGAAGGGGCCGTTGGAGGCATTCTCCTTGCTGCGCTGGCTGCTCAATATGTGAACAACCGCCTGCAGATAGGCTTGCTGCCTGGGTGGGTTTTGGGTATCGTCATCGGGATTGCTGCTGGAGTGGGAGATCTTTTCGAGTCTGCCCTCAAGAGGGAGGCCGGCGTCAAAGATGCTGGCTGGATCCTGCCGGGGCACGGAGGTGTGTTGGACCGAATCGACAGTTTGTTGTTTACTGTACCGGTGGTGTACTACCTCAGCAAATGGATTGGCTGAAGTAGTTCTAGGAAGCCCCTGGGGGAATATGCTGATTGTCAGGGTTTCAGATTCAAAGCGAGTTCTCCCGCCTAGGAGGTGGTGTGGGTGAATCGGCGCCTAAAATTGCTGATTTCCCTGGTACTGGTAATAGCTGGCATTCTTGTTGCGACCAGGTATGCCCTCCAGTATCTTGCTCCTTTCTTGCTGGCACTGATCTTTGCCGCAATCATTGATCCTTTTGTTAATATGTTAGAGAAACGGCTCCCCATTTCCAGAGGGTTTTCGGTCCTTCTGGTACTCCTGCTGTTTGTCGTTGCCCTTGCCTTAATTGTCTTTCTCCTGGTTACCAATTTGACCGCTGAGGTGACCCATTTCCTCTCGCTCTTGCCTCGCTACAGTACCTTCTGGGAGGAGTGGCTGAGGAACCTGTTTTCCAGGGTTGAGAACCTGCTGTTGGTGATCTTTGCTGAAATACCGGCTCCCATCGCGGAAGCGGTGCAGCCTGAACTTGATCAGGTTACAGATACCCTGAGAATGGTAGGGGGCTGGGTGCTGAGCAGCTTGAGTGGGCTGCCGAATTTCGGGCTTACGGTGGTCATCGCCAGTATCGCTACATTCTTCATGAGCCGGGACAAGCGGCTTTTCGGTGAGTTTTTCATGAGTCTGGTTCCGAAAAGCTGGCGCCCAAAGGCTCAGCATGTCAAGGATCAAGTGGCTAATGGGATCTTCGGCTTCTTACGGTCTCAATTGACGTTGATCAGCTTGTCAGGCTCCTTGGCAGTAATCGGCCTTACTGCCCTGCGGATCCGCTATGCTTGGCTGCTGGGCCTTTTGGTGGCCCTGTTTGACTTCCTGCCTATGATCGGACCCAGCGCCATCTTTGTTCCCATGATAGTCTACTACCTTTTCATGGGGAACATAGCCTATGCCGTTTGGTTAACAGTGATTCTGGGGGTAATTCTGGTGAGCCGGCAGCTGGCAGAGCCTAGGATCGTCGGTGCCCAATTGGGGCTCCATCCCTTGACATCGCTGACAGCAGTCTATCTGGGGATCAGGCTGCTGGGTGTTAGCGGGTTTATCCTCGGCCCGCTGATTATGGTAGTTCTCAAAGCCATCATGGTGGTTATCTTCATCCCTGCTTGGAAGCAGGAAGGCTGAACGCGGTCTTGAACAGAGGAGTGGTGAATAAGTTGGCACTAAGAATCGTCATTCTTGGTTCAACGGGCTCCATAGGGACACAAGCTCTGGATGTAGTTCGACGGCTGCCGGAGCGCTTCCGTGTTGTAGGTTTGGCTGCCGGCAGCAATGCTGAGCTGCTGGCAGAGCAAATTGAGGAATTTCGGCCCAAGGCAGTAAGCCTCGCCTGCGATCAGGCTGCCGGCAGGCTCCAAAGGCGGGAGCTGCCCGGCCTTAAAATCTTAACAGGCCCCAGTGCCATGGAAGAAATGGCGGCAATGGAGGGCGTTGATCTAGTGTTGAACGCTGTAGTAGGGGCAGCCGGCATTCTCCCCACCTTGGCAGCCATCAGGGCTGGGAAGGATGTCGCCTTGGCAAACAAGGAAACACTAGTAGCTGCAGGCAGTGTCGTAATGGAAGCAGTAAGGGAGCACGATGTGCGGCTGCTGCCGGTTGACAGCGAACACAGCGCCATCTTCCAGTGCCTTCAGGGCGTGAGAGATGGAGATTTGCACAAGATAATTCTTACTGCTTCGGGGGGCCCCTTTCGGGAGAGTTCCAAGGATGAGCTGGAGCAGGTTACCCTTGAAGAAGCCCTGGCTCACCCCACCTGGAACATGGGCGGGAAGATAACCATTGATTCCGCCACCCTGATGAACAAAGGCTTGGAGGTTATTGAAGCCCACTGGTTGTTTCAGCTCCCGCCGGAGCGCATTGAAGTTGTCATCCATCCCCAGAGCATCATCCATTCGTTGGTTGAGCTCAGAGATGGAAGTCTCATCGCTCAACTGGGCGTTGCGGATATGCGGCTGCCTATCCAGTATGCACTGACATTTCCCGAAAGGCTCGCCAGTCCCGTGGAAAGCCTTTCGTTGATTGACACGGGCCGTTTGGATTTTGAAGCTCCAGATCTTGAGCGGTTTCCCTGCCTGCGCTTGGCCTATGAGGCATTGACGGCAGGAGGTACCTTTCCTACAGTGTTAAATGCGGCCAACGAGGTTGCAGTCCAGGCCTTTATGGAGAGGCGGATCGGCTTTACTGATATTCCCCGCCTGATCCAATCGGCTTTGGAACAGCACCGCGGGGTGATGAAACCCGACATTGAAGATATACTGGAGGCAGACGCTGCCAGCCGCCAATACCTGGTGAGCCTGATCGATCGTCACACCTAGGCCGATCAACGGTCGGCGGAAAGGATGATTGTCTTGAACATGCTCTTAGCCTTTGTGCTTGTGTTGGGGCCAACAATCTTTGTCCATGAGCTGGGGCATTTCCTTGCGGCGAAGGCTATGGGAGTCAAGGTTTACGAGTTTGCTCTGGGGTTTGGCCCTGCCTTGTGGAAAAGGCGCAGACAAGCTACCGTTTACAGTCTACGGCTTCTGCCCTTCGGGGGGTACGTCAAGCTGGCAGGTATGGACATCCCTGAGGATGAGGATGACATAGTCTCCGATGAAGATGAGGGAAGCTTTAATAGGAAGAGCCTGGGGCAGCGGCTAGCAGTAATTGCTGCAGGGCCCATCATGAACTTTGTCCTGGCTGTACTTCTCTTTGCATTATACATGGGCTTAGTCTTTATCCCGCCGACGGTTCAGGTCGTTGAGCCCGACTCGCCGGCGGCTGAGATCGGACTGCTCCCCGGCGATGTGATAGCCGAGGTGGCAGGCGAGAAGATCAGCTCCATCAGCGAGATTAACAAGATCGTAGCCCGCTACCCCAATGAAGAGATCTCCGTTACAGTTGTCCGGGAGGATAGGACACTGCGTCTAGCAGTTACACCGAGGTTGGACCCAGAGCTTAACCGGGCCCGGCTGGGCGTCGGAATGGTGGAGAAGCCCCAGCAGTCTCTAGGTGAAGCCTTGTCTACCGGCCTCAGGCAAACCTACTTTGTATCGAGGGATATTGTAGTATCCATAGTGCGGATGATTACCGGCAGGATTGAGCCAGATATCGCAGGCCCCATCGGTATCTTCCAGATAGTGGGCGAGTCTGCCAACCGGGGGATCATGTTTGTGGTGTTTATGGCTGCGGTGCTCAGCATCAATCTGGGGCTGTTCAACTTCCTGCCCATTCCCATTCTTGATGGAGGCTGGCTGATGATGCTCCTTTGGGAGGCAGTGAGGGGACGCCCCTTGGAGCCTGAGCAGAAGGGGCTGGTGCAGTTCATCGGGTTGGCTTTTCTGCTGCTCTTGATGCTGTTTGCCACGTATAAGGATTTGACCCGATTGAGCATTCTCTGACCCAATGGCGGCGATTAAGTGCCGCTCATTTGCGCCGGGGCACAGAATACTCCAGGGGTCTTTTAGATTCTTGAAGAAGGAGGGCTGCGGCGATTGAATGATCGGCTGAATGAGAAGACTGGGCTGCTGGTTAAGCTAGATGGCTCCCAAGGGGAGATTGTCCTCCGGGAAAGTACCCGGCCGGTCAAGGTCAAGGACGTGGTGATCGGCGGCGGTGCGCCTGTTACCGTTCAGTCCATGACCAATACCGATACCAGAGATGCAGAGGCCACTTTGGTCCAAATTGCCGCTCTGAAGGAAGCAGGCTGTGAGCTGGTGCGGGTAGCGGTTCCCGATGAGAAAGCCGCGGCCGCTTTGCCGAAGATCTGCCGGGAAGCTGGCCTGCCGGTGATTGCCGATATCCACTTTGACTATAGACTGGCCTTGCAGGCGGTGGAAGCCGGTGTCAGCAAACTGAGGATCAACCCCGGCAATATCGGCAGCCGTCGGCGGGTGGAGGCGGTGGTATCCGCGGCTCGAGAGCGGAACATACCGATTCGCATCGGTGTCAATGCCGGATCTCTGGCTAAGCCGCTGCTGGACAAGTATGGAGGGCGGGTGCCTGAGGCCTTGGTGGAGAGCGCCCTGGAGCATGTCAGAATCCTGGAAGGTGAGTCTTTCCATGATATTGTCATCTCGCTGAAGGCGTCGGATGTGGCCACTACAGTTAGGGCCTATCAATTGATGGCCCGCCGTGTAAAGTACCCGCTGCACTTGGGGATTACTGAGGCCGGCACCCCCTTCCAGGGGACGATCAAATCCTCTGTAGGAATCGGTATCCTGTTGGCAATGGGGCTAGGGGACACCATCCGGGTGTCCTTGACCGGAGACCCGGTTGAGGAAGTGCAGGTCGCCTACGGCATTCTCCAATCCTTGAACCTGCGGCGCCGGGGCATCGAGATCATATCCTGTCCCACCTGCGGCCGCTGCCAGATGGACCTCATCGATATTGCCCGACAGGTCGAGTACCGCTTACGGGGCATCACTGTCCCCCTGAAGGTGGCGGTGATGGGGTGTGTTGTCAACGGGCCAGGCGAAGCCAGGGATGCAGATATCGGCATTGCCGGCGGCAGGGATAAGGTTGTGCTTTTCCGGAAGGGTGAGCTGATGGGGCAGTTTCCCGCGGAAGATGCAGTGAATGTACTGGTGAGGGCTGTGGAAGAGCTGTCCAAGGCTGTGGCCGATGCAGGCCAGTAATTGGGCCCTTTCCCCAATATTGACAGGGATTCTTGCAGTCTGTTACAATTGTTTTGATTTCGGGGGTGTTGAAATTGAGAATGTCGAAGCTCTTGATGCCGACTCTACGGGAAGTTCCTGCAGAAGCTGAGATCGCAAGCCACCAACTGATGCTGCGGGCTGCGATGATGCGAAAAGTCGCAGCTGGGATATATTCCTATCTGCCCCTGGGGTACCGGGTGCTGCAGAAGATCATGCGGATCGTCAGGGAGGAGATGGATGCTGCAGGAGGCCAGGAGGTGCTCTTGCCCATCGTCCAGCCGGCAGAGTTGTGGCATGAGACAGGCCGTTGGGATGATTACGGCGAGGAGATGTTTAAGCTGTCCGATCGCCACCAGCGACTGTTTTGCTTAGGGCCTACCCATGAAGAAATCACAACTGCTTTAGTCAGGAATGAGGTGCGCTCCTATAGGCAGCTGCCTCTACTCTTATATCAGATCCAGAACAAATACCGAGACGAAATCCGCCCCCGATTTGGAGTCATGCGGGGAAGAGAGTTCATTATGAAGGACCTCTACTCCTTTGACCGTGATGAACAGGGGCTAGATGAGAGCTATTGGACAATGTTCCACGCCTATCAGCGGATCTTTGACCGGTGCGGCCTCAAGACCAGGCCGGTGGAGGCTGATCCGGGAGCTATTGGCGGCAATCAGACCCATGAGTTCATGGCCATTGCCGATGCCGGCGAAGCCGAGATCGTCTACTGCTCAAGCTGCGACTATGCAGCCAATGTGGAGAAGGCTGAGTGCTTCACGCCGCCAACCGACCCCGTTGGCCGGGAGGATCCGGTGGTTGAAGTTGCTACGCCGGGGATGAGGACCATTGAAGATTTGGAGAAGTTCTTTAACCGCCCCGCCAGTGAGATGATCAAGACTCTGATCTACCGGGGCGGCGACCAAGTAGCAGCTGCAGTACTGCGGGGAGATCACGCCGTAAATGAAATCAAGCTTGCCAGGGCCATAGGCTGCCTGGAAGTTGAGCTGGCCGATGAACGGACCATCGAAGAGGTAACCGGGGCTCCCTTGGGATTTGCCGGCCCTATCGGCCTGAAAGGCTGCAAGATCATCGCCGATCCGGCGGTCATGGCCATAGAAAGCGGCATTGCCGGCGGCAACGCAGTTGATGTTCACCTGCAGGGTGTTAAGCCGGGACGGGATTTTACTCCAGATGCAGTAGTAGATATCCGCAAGGCTCAGCCCGGTGACCCATGTCATTGCGGAGAAGGTGTTCTCCAGGGGGCTAGGGGCATAGAAGTCGGTCAGGTTTTCAAACTGGGAACCAAGTACAGTGTACCACTGGGTGCTTTGTTTACCGATGAAGATGGAGAAGAGCGGCCTCTGATCATGGGCTGCTACGGCATAGGAGTCAGCCGGACGATGGCAGCGATCATCGAACAGTGCCATGATGTCGACGGCATCTGCTGGCCCGTCAGTGTTGCCCCCTTCCATGTTGATGTTGTTCCCGTTAATTATCGAGATGAACAGCAGAGAGAGGCAGCGGAGAGAATCTACCAGGACCTCACCGAAGCTGGAGTAGAGACAATTATTGATGATAGAAATGAGCGGCCGGGTGTGAAGTTTAAGGATGCTGATTTAATCGGATTTCCCATCAGGATCACCATTGGGCCCCGGGCCCTGGCTGATGGACAGGTTGAGGTTCGTTGGCGAGCCACGGGCGAAGAGCATTTAATCTCATTGAGTGAAGTGGTGAGTCATGTTCAAGACCGAATCACAAGAGCCATCGCGGATTCCAAGTCTACTAGCAGAGGATAAGGGAGATCCTGCACAGATTAGACATCGGGTCGCTGCTGTAGTCCCCGCTTACAACGAGGAGGATACAATCGGCGGTATACTGCAGGTTCTGCTTAGCTCTAGCGCTATTGATGAAGTCATTGTAGTCAATGACGGATCATCGGATCACACTGCTCAAGTGGCTGCTGATCTCGGGGCTAGGGTAATCAGCCTCTATCCCAATAGGGGCAAGGGCGGCGCGATGAAGGCCGGTGCCAAGGCAACCACAGCAGATATCCTGCTGTTTGTGGACGCAGACCTGGTTGGATTGTCTGAAACTCACTGTCATGATCTGCTGGAGCCGGTTATTTCCGGCAGGACAGATATGACCGTCGGAGTGTTTGCCGGGGGAAGGGCAACAACTACCATTGCCCAGAAAATCACGCCGTTTCTTTCGGGCCAGAGGGCAATCCGCAGGAAGATCCTGGAGGAGATTCCTCAGTTGGAAGACAGCCGGTACGGGGTTGAAGTAGCGATCTCTAAGTACGTAGCCGCCAACGGCATACGGGTAGAAAAGGTGCTGCTCAAGGATGTGTCCCACGTCATGAAGGAAGAAAAGCAGGGGCTGCTTCCAGGAGCACGGAACCGTCTCAAGATGTACTGGGAGATACTCAAGGTTTTAGGGCCTAGATAAGCAACTGATACTGCAGCTGGAGAGGAACCTGAAAGTGGCTGGTAATGCAACTGTATATGTGGTAACTCCCCGAACGAGGGGACAATCCCTGTCCGATTTCTTGCGGGCGGCTCAACTTCCAGTAACCTGTGAAGGTACAGCCGCCCGAGCTGTTGTAGAGAGAGTCCTGGTCGATTGTAAACGCCGGGAATGGAAAATATGCCTGGCAGCCAGAGAAGAGGTGTGCCGCAGGGAACTGGAGACTCTAGGTCAAACCCTGGTGGAGCTCCTGCCGGAGCTGCGGTCGATTTCCTTCGACATCGCTGAAGGCGAGGAAGGCCTGTCCCCAGCGATGCCCATTAATGATCTGCTCATGGCCGATGAGGCTGCTTATATGTCTTATGTAATGGAGCGGGCCAGTCGTGAAGTGCTGGAAGCACCGGAGGCAAAAGCCCCAGTATCAGCAGCCAATAGCGGTGCCACAGGCGTATTGAAGGGACGCAGGATTCGGGAGCAGCCGCGGTCCATAGCCGAGATTACCGATGAAGAGCGTTCCTTTGTCATTGCCGGTGAGATCATCAACTTGGAAGAAAGGGAGCTGCGGAGCGGGCGGCGCTTGCTGATCATTGAGCTCACCGACTACCGTGATTCCATCACCCTCAAACTGTTTGAGGATGAAGATGCAGTCCGGCTGGCGCCGGAGCTAAGCCGAGGCATGTGGCTGCGGGCCCGAGGCCCCATCCAGTGGGATCGCTACACCCAGGAGTTGACTATGCTGCCCAATGACCTGCAGAGAGAGGAGCCGCCGGCAGAACTTGTTCGGCGGGATGAGGCTCCCAAGAAGCGGGTTGAACTTCACCTGCACACCAAAATGTCTGCCATGGACGGGACTGTAGAAGTCAGAGATGTCATCCAGCTCGCCGCAGACTGGGGTCACAAAGCCATCGCTATTACCGACCACGGTGTCGTACAGGCTTTTCCCGAAGCCTACTACGCAGGCAAGCAGGCTGGCATCAAAATACTGTACGGTATGGAGGGGTACCTAGTCGATGGAGATGATCCCAAAGGGCCCTCCTATCATGTGGTGCTTTTGGCCAAGAACCAGCAGGGCCTCTGCAACCTGTATAAGCTGGTTTCCCTATCCCATTTGGAGTTCTTCTATCGCCGGCCCCGCCTCCCCCGACGGTTAATTGAGGAGTATCGGGAGGGCCTGATCATCGGTTCGGCATGTGAAGCAGGAGAGTTGTATCAAGCATTCTTGCAGGGTGCGGATAGAGAACGGCTGGCGGAAATAGCCGGTTTCTATGACTACCTGGAAATCCAGCCGCTGGGCAATAACGCCTTCTTAGTAGGCGACAGGGTCCAATCCCAGGCAGATCTGGAAAGGATCAACCGAGAGATTGTCGCGCTGGGAAAGCGGCTGGGCAAACCGGTAGCAGCCACCTGTGATGTCCACTACCTGCACCCGTGGGATGAGGTCTACCGCCGCATACTCATGGCCGGTCAAGGCTATGAAGATGCAGAAAGGCAGGCGCCTCTGTTTTTCAGGACTACAGAAGAGATGCTGGCTGAGTTCGCCTATCTTGGCCAAGAGGCTGCTGAAGAAGCAGTCATCCATGGGCCTAATCGGATCGCGGAAATGGTGGAAGACTTGCGGCCGGTGCCCAGCGGCCTCCATGCTCCCACCATCGAGGGGGCCGAAGAGCAGATCATAGAGATGACCTATGCCAATGCCCGCGAGCTCTACGGTGATCCGCTGCCCCCGCTGATCAAGGAGCGGGTGGAGAAGGAACTGAATGCCATCGTGGGCAACGGATTCGCTGTGCTGTACCTAATTGCCCACAAGCTGGTGAAGAAGTCCCTCAGCGATGGCTATCTAGTCGGTTCCCGGGGCTCTGTGGGTTCATCACTGGTGGCTACCCTCTGTGGAGTGACAGAGGTCAATCCGCTGCCACCCCATTATGTTTGTCCCCAATGCCGCCAAGTGGAGTTTATCACCGACGGCTCGGTGCAGGCCGGTGTTGATCTGCCAGATAAGCGCTGTCAATGTGGAATGCCGTACCAAAAGCTTGGTTTTGACATCCCCTTTGAGGTGTTCATGGGATTCCATGGAGAAAAAGTACCTGACATAGATTTGAACTTCTCAGGGGAGTATCAAGCCTGTGTGCATCGGTATACAGAAGAACTCTTCGGCAAAGAGCACGTATTTCGGGCAGGCACTATCGGTACTCTAGCGGAAAAAACCAGCTATGGCTTCGTCTGCCAATACCTAGAGAGTAAGGGGCTGACTGCCCGGACGGCTGAGATCAACCGGCTGGTGAGAGGCTGCACAGGGGTGCGGCGCACCACCGGTCAACACCCAGGAGGCATGATTGTGGTTCCCCAAGGTCGGGATATCAACGAGTTCTCCCCGGTGCAGTATCCGGCCAATGATGCTGGCAGCGGCACTATAACAACCCATTTTGATTACAATGCCATTAGTGACAACCTGGTGAAGCTGGACATTCTCGGCCATGATGATCCGACCATGCTGCGGATGCTGGAGGATATGACTGGAGTGCCGGTCCTGGATATACCCTTGGACGATCCCGATACCATGAGCATCTTCTCCAGTGTGAAAGCCTTAGGGATCGAGCCCGATGATCTCGGGACTACCGTCGGCACGTTAGGAGTCCCTGAATTTGGCACCCGCTTCGTCCGGCAGATGCTGGAAGAGACCCGGCCTGCATCCTTCGGTGAGCTGGTGCGCATCAGCGGGTTCTCCCATGGGACCAATGTCTGGACCAACAATGCTCAAGACCTGATTAAGAACGGAATTGCTGATTTGAGTCAAGCCATTGCCACCAGGGATGATATCATGAACTATCTCATACAAGAAGGCATGGAACCGGAGACCGCCTTCTCAATTATGGAACGGGTGCGGAAGGGAAGAGGATTAAGGCCCGAGGATGTCCAAGCCATGGAAACCATCGGGGTGCCGCAATGGTACATCGACTCCTGCAGGAAAATCAGCTATCTTTTCCCCAAGGCCCATGCAGTGGCATATGTGACCATGGCTTTCCGGATAGCTTACTTTAAAGTACATCATCCCTTAGCCTATTACGCGGCCTATTTCTCTGTCCGGGCTGGTACCTTTGAAGCCCAGCTGATCAGCGATGGCCTGCCGGGTGTAAGGGCGATCATCGATTCCATCTTAGCGAAAGGCAGCGCTGCCAGTGCCAAGGAGAAAAGCTTGCTGACAGTGGCAGAAGTGGTGATGGAGGCCATGCTGAGGGGAATTGGATTCCATTCAGTTGACCTTTACCAATCCCACCCCACCCGCTTCTTGATTCAGGAAGAGAGACTGAGGCCGCCCTTGGCAATTGTACCGGGAGTAGGGGAGGGGGCAGCACTGATGTTGGCTCAGGGAAGAGAAGAAGGGCCCTTTGCCTCATGGGAGGATATCAGGATGAGATGCGGTGTGAGTAAGACAGTCATCGAAACCCTCGGTGCCCATGGGGCACTGGCCGGACTACCCAAGACATCCCAGCTATCGCTTTTCTAAACATAACCACCTCTTGGACTTTTTGTGCTATTCGGCTTTATCGAAGGCCTTGTCAACGATGCAGGAAAGTGATATACTAACATTGGAGTGTGCCGCGGAGCATCCTCGCAGTGGTTTAGATGGGGAGCAAAGCGCGGCTCTGCATTTTTCACAGCGGTGGAACTTCTTTGGAAGAGTGGGTGATTCCCACTCTTTCGTGGTAAAAGGGGCAGTCCGGCAAGCTTTACAAGGCGGCCTGTCCTGTCATTCAGCCTAGAATAACAATGAGCGGGTGTTACATAGATTGGGCTATTAGCAGCAGAATGGAGGCTAAAGCATGGCAAAACAGGATGTAGAGCGCATAACTGCTCAGCTTGCAGAGGAAATCTTGACCGACTACCCAGAGCTGGAGCTGGTAGACGTCGAATATACGAAGGAAGGCCCTGACTGGATCCTGAGGGTGTTTATCGACAAAGACGGTGGAGTGGGTTTGGATGACTGTGAAAAGGTCAGCCGCCGGCTCAGTTCCCGGCTGGATGAGGTGGATCCGATTCCCGGCAGCTACTCCCTGGAGGTGTCTTCACCTGGGCTGGAAAGGCCGCTAACCCGTGATGAACACTTCACCAGATTTGCGGGCAGGTTAGTACATATCAAGACCTACGCTCCCTACCAAGGCAAGAAGGAATGGGAAGGGAAGCTTCTGGGGTTAGAAGACGGTGCGGTAGTTGTTGAGGCCGGGGGCCAAGTAAACAAGATTCCTCGTGACCAGGTGGCCAAAGCTAACCTGGCCGTCGAGTTCTAGGTGGAAACAGGAGGGCACTTAAATGAACTTCGAAGTGATGAGCGCTCTTAATGAGTTGGAAAAAGAGCGGGGTATTACCAAAGATATTATACTAGAAGCCATAGAGGCTGCCATCACGACAGCCTACAAGCGCAACTATGGTTCAGCTCAGAATGTAAGGGTAGAAGTTGATGAAAAGACGGGGGAAATCAATGTCTACGCCCGTAAAGTTGTGGTCGAGGAAGTCACGGATGAGTCCACAGAGATCAGCCTGGTGGAGGCTCAGGCCATAGACCCAAACTACAAGCTGGATGATGTCGTTGATGTAGTGGTAACCCCCGAGGATTTCGGCCGCATCGCTGCCCAAACCGCCAAACAGGTGGTTATTCAAAGGATTCGTGAAGCTGAGAGGGCGCTCATCTATGATGAATTTAAGAATCGTGAAGGAGATGTCGTCACCGGCATTGTTCAGCGCAGGGAGAACCGCAATGTAATCATCGATCTGGGCAAAGTGGAAGCGATCCTAAGCCCATCGGACCAAATGCCGGGCGAATCCCTTACCCAGGGGACGAGATTAAAGGTCTACATCAGCGAAGTTCGACAGACCGGCAAAGGGCCCCAGGTAGCGGTCTCCAGAACCCATCCCGGTTTGGTGCTGCGCTTGTTTGAGATGGAAGTTCCAGAAATCTACGATGGGACTGTGGAGGTCAAGGCAGTAGCTAGAGAGGCCGGTGCCCGCTCCAAAGTGGCAGTGTACTCCCGGGATCCCAATGTCGACCCGGTAGGAGCGTGTGTGGGCCCGAGGGGCATGCGGGTCCAGGCTGTCGTGTCGGAACTCCGAGGTGAGAAGATTGACATCATTCCTTGGGCACCTATCGAAGAGGAGTTTGTGGCCAATGCCTTAAGCCCGGCCAATGTAGTCAGAACCTACCTGGATGAGGCCACCAAGACTGCCAGAGCCGTGGTGCCGGACAATCACTTGTCCTTAGCCATTGGAAAAGAAGGACAGAATGCGCGCCTAGCAGCCCGGCTGACTGGGTGGAGAATCGACATCAAGAGCCAGGAGCAGATGGCCCAGCTCTTGGCCCGGGAGGCCTTTGAGCGGGCAGTGCCAAAGGATGAAGATATAGACCAAGGCTATGATGAAGAAGAGGTTCCAGCGGAAGAGCTGGAGTATGCGGCACTGGATGCAGTTGATGGCGAGGTGCTTGAGGATGAAGAAGCCCCAGCTGAAACCGATGGACTGACGGCGTCTGATACCGATGGGGAGTTGGATGAGGAAGCTGTTGATACGGCGTCTGCCGCTGAACCTGACGATGACTTTGAAGAGCTTCCTCTGGAGCCGGATGCCGAAGAGGAGCTGCCGGGTGATGCAGATGACGACTCCGATACCATTGAGCACGGGGCATTAGATGAAGATGTGGAAGCCTTCGATGAAGAGTCTGAAGCTGTTGATGGGGAACTGGATGAAGAGGGCGTTTGGCGCAGAAAGACCGCCAAGCCTGCCGCTGTCTTAGGGAAGCCAAAGAGCCGCAAGGCCCGCAAGCAAGACCTAGAATCACTGCTGGAGGAAGAACTGATCGAGGAAGAGCCGCTTCCCACTTTGTTTTCCGAGGATCAGCAATTCCAGGAAGAGGAGATTTCCGAATATGTTGCGGGGCCTGAAGATGATGAGAGCGGTTTTACCCTTGCCGGGCGCTTGGATCTTAAGGAAGTTAAGCTCCCAGATGAGGAAGAAAAGGAGACTAAACGGCAGGGCACAGGCACGAAAGTCCTCAAGGACTTGGCCGATTTGCGTTTGGAGTTTGATGAGTAAACAGCCGCGGATGGCGTGATTGTGAAGGAGTGGTGGCAGGGTGCCGAAACAGCGCAAAATTCCGCAAAGAACATGTATCGGCTGTCGTACCGTGCGCCCCAAGCGAGATTTGATCCGCATCGTGAGAACTCCCGCGGGTGAGATCTTGCTTGATCCTACAGGGAAGCAGTCCGGCAGGGGTGCCTATCTGTGCCCCGACACGGCCTGCATGGAGCAGGCATTGAGAAAGAAGCAGCTGGAAAGAGCCCTGGAAGCGGCCATCACCCCGGAGATTATTGATAGGCTCCGGGATGAACTGGAGAGGGTTATGTGAAGGTATTCAGTTTGCTGGGGTTCGCCCAGGCAAGCGGAAATCTGATTTCTGGGTACAACAGCTGTCTGGCAGCTTTGCGGAGAAGAGGTATACAGTTGGTGGTACTGGCTTGTGATGCCAGTGCCGGGACTATAAGGGCTTTTGAGAAAGCAGCCAAGCGGGTTCCCATCATACACGTGGGAACCAAGGAACAGTTGGGAGCAGCCATCGGGAAGCCTGCCCGGTCGGTTCTCTGCGTCAAAGATGCGGGAATGGCCCAGGCGATTATCAAGGCTGCCAATACCAAGAAAACGGAGGCAGAGGGCAGCGATGGAAGAGTAGAGGAATTAGCGGACCAAGCTAGGGGTGATGCTTAATGGGAAAAGTTCGCGTGTATGAGCTGGCCAAGGAACTTGAGATTAAGAGTAAGCGGCTTGTGGAGATTCTGCAAGAGCTGGGAGCAGATGTCAAGAATCACATGAGCACTTTGGAAGATGACGTGGCCGATCTAGTCAGAGAACACTTTACCCAGGAAAGAGACAAGAAGCAGAAACAGCCGAAGCCAGGTGAGCCGGCTGCTAAGAAGGATAAACCAGTGCAGAAGAAAACAGTGAAGCAAGAACCGGTGCAGAAAAGGGCGGTGCAGGTGGAAGCGGCTGAGGAGCCTAAGAAATCTCCAAAGCGTCCTGCAAAACCTGTACCAAAGGCGCAGACCCAGATTGTGGGTGAGGACGAAGGTGCCGCACCTGCCAAGCGGCGTCGGCCCAAGAGAAGGGACTCACGGCGCCAGCCTTCTTCCCGCGGCCCTCGACCTGCTGCCCCGCAGCGGCCTAAGGAGATCGAGATTCCGGAAAGCATTACTGTGAAGGAGCTCGCAGGCCGCATGAGCATCTCCGCTGCCGTCATCATCAAGAAACTGATGGGCATAGGTGTAATGGCCACGGTTCCCCAAAGCATCAGCTGGGAAGCTGCTGCCACAGTAGCGGAGGATTTGGGCTTCAAAGTGATACTTCCGGAAATCGAGACAGTTGATCCGTTAGCCGATGTTGAGGACCCGCCTGAAAAGCTTCAGCCTCGTCCTCCTATTGTCACCATCATGGGACATGTAGATCACGGTAAGACTACACTGTTAGATTCCATTAGAGAAAGCCATGTAACCCAGGAGGAAGCTGGAGGGATAACCCAGCATATCGGCGCGTATCAGGTAAATCTGCAAGGAAGGAAGATCACCTTCCTGGACACTCCCGGGCATGAGGCCTTTACTGCCATGCGCTCCCGAGGTGCCCAGGTCACCGATATTGCTGTCTTAGTTGTGGCTGCCGATGATGGTGTCATGCCCCAAACCAGAGAAGCCATCAGCCATGCACAGGCCGCCGATGTACCCATCATTGTTGCCATCAATAAGATGGATCGTCCCGACGCAAACCCAGACCGAGTAAAACAGGCATTGGCTGAAGTGGGCCTGATTCCGGAGGAGTGGGGCGGCGATACAGTCTGCGTCAATATCTCCGCACTGCGGAAAGAAGGCATCGACGACCTCTTAGAGATGATCCTCTTGGTGGCAGATTTGCGGGAACTGAAGGCAAATCCTGACCGGATGGCAAGGGGTACCATCATCGAGGCAAAGCTAGATAAGGGCCGCGGCCCGGTGGCTACGGTCTTGATCAGCAACGGAACCCTGCGGATTGGGGATGCTATCGTTGCTGGCTCTGTGTCCGGAAGGGTGCGGGCCATGAACGATGCTGCCGGCAGGCGTGTGGAGACAGCCGGCCCGGCGACTCCGGTAGAGGTGGTGGGCCTTGCCGATGTTCCAGAGGCCGGAGATGAGCTGGTGGCTCTGGAGGACGAGAAGCTGGCTAGGCAGATTGCTGCCCAGAAACAGGAGGAAAAGCGGGAAGCTGAACTGAGGAGAACTGCCCCCATCACTCTCGATGGCCTGTTTGAGCGGATCAAGCAAGGAGAGGTCAAGGATTTCAACTTGATCATTAAGGCAGATGTGCAGGGCTCAGTAGAGGCTGTTCGCCAAGCCCTGGAACGTTTGTCCACCGATGAAGTTCAGGTAAAGGTGATCCATGATGGTGTGGGAGGAATCACCGAAAGTGATGTCCTGCTGGCGGCAACATCTGATGCTGTCATCATCGGCTTCAATGTCCGTCCCGATGTCAATGCCAATAGGGTCGCGGAACGGGAAAAGATTGATATTCGAACTTATCGGGTTATCTATGACGCGATCGATGATGTGAAAGCGGCAATGGAGGGCCTTCTGGAGCCTGATTATGTGGAAGAGGTCATGGGAAGGGCAGTAGTGCGGGCAACATTTAGAGTTCCCAATGTGGGAGTTGTGGCAGGATGCTATGTGACCGACGGTAAGGTCGCCCGCAATGCCGAGTTGCGGCTGCTGCGCAATAATGTAGTGATTCACGAAGGCAAGATCTCCTCCCTCAGGCGATTTAAGGATGATGTCAGGGAAGTATCCCAGGGCTATGAGTGCGGCATCGGTATAGAACGCTTCAACGATGTCAAGGAGGGCGATGAGATCGAGGTCTTTGTCCTCAAGGAGGTAAAGCGGACACTCTAGCCGTCAATCACCAGTAAAGGCTGAAGAAGGGGTTGAGGAACATGGCCACCCACCAGCGGGTACAAAGAGTCCGGGGAGCGATCAAGCAGGAGGCAAGCGACATCATCAGGAAGATGAAAGACCCTCGGGTCGCCTTTGTGACAGTCACCGATGCCGAAGTCTCCCGGGATCTCCGTCATGTCAAGATATTTGTCAGCGTGTTGGGAGATGAAGAGACAAAGAGAGCAGCTATGGATGGCCTTGAGCGGGCTACCGGTTATATCCGCTCTGAGCTCGGCCAGCGGATACGCTTGCGCCACACCCCTGAGATCATCTTCCGGTGGGATGAATCTCTAGAGCGAGGAGCTCGGATTTCCCAGCTCCTCAGAGAGCTCCAGGACGACGGCGCCGATGCAGAAGACCAAGACACTGCCTCAAGTGTAGGAGAAGATATATAGTGACGGGTTCCCTTGAACAAGTAGCTCAGGCAATTAGAGCCTACAACAAGTTCTTGATTACGTGGCATATCGACCCAGACCCAGACAGTGTCGGGTCTGGGTTGGCCCTTCAGCTGGCTTTGCAGGCTGCCGGCAAGGAAGCTGTCTGCGTATCCCCGGATCCTTTGGGGGACTGGTCTAGGTTTCTGCCGGGAATAGAGTCGTGCAAGGTTTTTGGTGGGGAGCTTGGATCAGCCCTTGATGTAGATGCAGTCATTGTCGAAGACTGTGAGCCTGCCAGATGCGGCGGCCTGGTTCCTTATCTGCAGTCCGGCGTGCCCGTAATCAATATTGACCACCACGGCACCAATCGGGGCTTTGGTGAGGCCTTTTACATAAAGCCCGAGGCTGCAGCCACCGGAGAGATCATCTATGAGCTGATTGCCGAATACCTGCAGATCCCCTTGAGCCAGCCCATGGCTGCCAACCTGTATGCCGCATTGGCAGGGGATACGGGAACCTTTCGCTACAGCAACACAAACAGCCGGGTGTTGTATATCGCCAGTGAACTGGTCAGGCAGGGAGCCGATCCGGCCGAGACCGCTCTACATCTATATGAAAACAGGGCCTATGAGGAGGTTGACCTGATCCGTGCAGCCCTGGACACCTTGGAGATTAGTCCTCGGGGCGACATGAGCTGGATCACTATTCACAGGGCCATGCTGGGTGAGAATCATTGGAGCGGTCAGCAGTCTGAAGATGTAATTAGATACCCTAGGATGATCAGAACGGTGAAGCTGGCCATCATGTTTCGGGAGTTGGAGCCATCAAGGACCAAAGTCAGTTTTCGCTCCCGGGATAATATAGATGCCAGCAGAATCGCCGGTTTGTTTGGGGGCGGCGGCCACACGTACGCAGCCGGATGCACCCTCGATATGCCTTTGCAAGAGGCGAAGGCCCTGGTGCTGGAGACAGCCGCCAGAATACTGGCATCCAACTCCGCTGAGCAATCGGGAGGATAGGGGGGCGAAGGCCAGCATGGACGGCATTTTGGTGCTTCTCAAACCCCCGGGGATGACATCCCATGATGTAGTGAATCTGGCTCGACGGCAGCTGGGTGAAAAGCGGATCGGCCATACGGGCACCCTCGATCCCGGCGCCGCCGGCATCCTGGTGTTATGTGTCGGAAATGCCACCAGGCTCATTCCCTATATGGAGGACCACGTTAAGGCCTATCGGGCCGAACTGTGGTTTGGAAAATCTACGGACACCCAAGATGCCGGCGGCGAAGTAGTGACTGAAGACCGGAAGTTTTGCTTTTCCGATGAGGATCTACTTGAAGCATTTGACACATTTCGAGGAGAGATTGAGCAAATCCCGCCCATGGTTTCAGCATTGAAACACCAGGGGCAGCGGCTCTATGAGCTAGCCCGGCAGGGAAAGACGGTGGAGAGAAGGCCGAGACGGGTAAGAATCCTGGACTTCACTCTTGTCAAGGGCTGGCGCCGGGGTCAATGGCGGTTTGGAGACACCATCCTGTTCGATGTTGTGTGCTCCAAGGGCACGTACATCCGCACACTCTGCCAAGATCTAGGGGAACACCTCCGGGTGCCGAGCCATATGTCCTTTTTGATCAGAACTAGAGTCGGCCCCTGGTCGCTGCGGGATGCCCTCACCTTGGAGGAACTGATGGTGCGTGGGGAGCAGATAGAAGTGGAAGCAGAAGTAAGTACACTTCCGAATACACCGGTACTGATTCCTATGGATCGGGGGGTAGGCCACCTCCCCGGAGCTGTGCTCCATTCTGCCGCAGCCAAGCGGATTAGCAGCGGCGGCTGGGTGCCGGTGGAGGAAGTTGAGAAATGGCTGGCGCCGGTGGATATTGACGTAGTAGCAAGTGTTGGAGAGGATCCCTCATCACAGAACCTACTTCGGATCTATGATGACCAAGGCAGGTTCCTCGGAATTGGCCGCAATCCTCAAGGCAGAGGACGGGGAGTACTGCAGCCGGCAAGGCTGTTTCCTTCGGTGTTGGAATAGTATTAGATGGGACCTGAACCAGGGGTGAGTGTGATTTGCAGATTTATTGGCGGGACGGCAGAATCACCAGCAGTGTACTCAATGTAGAAATGGTGGCCGGTTTGGGGTTTTTTGACGGCATGCACTTAGGGCATCAAGCTATTGCCTCTCAAGTGGTGGAACTGGCGGCTTCTTTAGGTCGGGTACCGGCACTGGTTACCTTTGACCGCCACCCCCTTTCCATAGTCAAGCCTGAGGCAGTACCGCTGCTGCTCACAACAGCGGAGGAGCGAAGGCAGTATATGTGGGATCTCGGCATAGAGGCTGTAGTGGAGCTGGTTTTCGATGGCTCTCTGGCTCGATTGGAGCCCGAAGAGTTTGTCAAAGGCATCCTAGTGGGCCAATTGAAGGTTATCGCAGTGGCAGCGGGAGAGGACTTTACCTTCGGCAACAAGAGCCGAGGCACAACTGAGCTCCTGGCAAAGGATGGCCCCAGTTGGGGGCTAAAATCGGTGATCAAAGTGCCTCCGGTAGAGGCCGGAGGGGAAAAAGTCTCCAGCACCCGCATCAGAAGGCTGCTGCAAGAGGGAGACGTCGAGGCCGCGGCTGAGCTTTTGGGACGCCCTTACCGTCTAGCCGGCCCTGTTATACAGGGTGAAGGCAGGGGGAGAACGCTAGGCTTTCCCACCGCCAACTTGAAGATCGAGCCCCATCAGCTCATCCCCCGAGAGGGAGTCTATGCAGTGACTGTACGGGAAAGAGCCGCTGACAACACCCACGGCGATGCCCAGAGGCAAGTGTTGATCGGTGTGCTCAGCATCAGCACAAAACCGACCTTTGATGGCAGCATCCTGGCAATTGAGGTACACGTGCTGGATCACAAGGCAGCCTATTACGGCAAAGAGCTGGAGGTCTCCTTCCATCACTTCCTCCGCCCAATCCAGAAGTTCGCCAATTCCCACGAGCTGCAGGCGCAGGTTGACCGTGATATCCAGGCCGCCCGCAAGCTCTTGCCAGCCAGTGTAATTGGCACTGATCAATCCTCGTCAGAAAAGATTTACAGCCTCTGAGCTTTGTGGTATAGTGAAGACGGTGTTTGGAACCCTTGACTCGGTTCGGCGAGCTCCTCCAACGTCGTTCTGGGCTGGGGGGATTCTGAGTATAGGGAGGTGAAGTATGTGGCTCTAGATAAAGACATCAAGCGGGAGATTATCGATGAGTTTAAGATGCACGAAGGTGACACTGGTTCACCTGAAGTGCAGATTGCGATTCTCACCAAGAGGATCAGTGACCTGACTGAGCACCTGAAAGTGCACAAAAAGGACTACCATTCCCGACGGGGCATGCTGAAAATGATTGGTCAGAGAAAAGGGCTGCTCGACTATCTTCGGGAACGAGATATTGAACGGTATCGGACCCTTGTCGCCAAACTCGGCATACGAGGGTAATCGTGATTGAAGGAGCGGTAACCCCGCTCCTTCTTCACATGACCACTCTGGCTACCCGGGACTAGAATTTCCCTGGGAAAAGAAGAAGATACTATGAAACGGCCGGTATGCTTGATCAGGAGGAACGAGTCTCTGCCGGGCCGGGCGAGAGTGGCCATTGAACCCTAAGGAGGTACGTAAGATGAAACAGGAATTTCAGCTGGAATTGGGAGGGAGAACACTAACCGTCGAGACTGGCGCCCTGGCCAAGCAGGCCAACGGCAGCGTACTTATACGCTATGGTGATACTGTAGTACTAGTGACAGCCACCATGTCCAAAGAGCCTCGAGAGGGTATAGATTTTTTCCCTTTGCTGGTTGACTACGAAGAGCGGATGTATGCAGTAGGAAAGGTGCCGGGAGGCTGGGGGCGCCGGGAAGGCCGTCCGGGTGAGGCGGCTATTTTGGCGGCTCGGATGATCGACCGCCCCTTAAGGCCGCTGTTTCCCGAGGGGATGCGCAACGATGTCCAGGTTGTAGCTACAATTCTCTCAGTGGACCAAGATAATGCTCCTGACATTACCGCCCTGGTTGGAGCTTCGACGGCGCTATCTATTTCGGATATCCCATTTGAAGGGCCAGTAGGAGGCGTTATCGTCGGTAGAGTTGACGGTGAGTTCATCATCAACCCCACCTATGAGCAGCAGCTGGCGAGCGACCTGCACTTGGTTGTTGCCGGCACAAAACAAGCGGTGACCATGGTGGAAGCTGGGGCCAACGAAGTGCCTGAGGAAGTTGTACTGGAAGCCATCAAGTTCGGGCACCAGCATGTAGTGGCTTTAGTGGAGTTCCAAGAGGAGATAGTTAGGCAGATTGGTCAGCCAAAACAGGAGTTTCAAGCCCCTGAGATCGATGCTGAGGTGGAGCGGTGGGTTCGGGAAAAGGGAACGGCCCGGCTTCAAGATGCCTTGCGCAACGCTGACAAGCTGAGCAGGGAAGCAGATGTAGACAACGTCCGCCTCGGGCTGCATGAAGAGTTCCTCCAGGAGTTTGGGGAGGAAGCTCTAGCCGAGAAGGAACGGAGCCTCGATCAGGTGATTGCATCCTTGATTAAGGAAATCGTCCGGAACATGGTCATCCATGAGAAGCGAAGGCCCGATGGCCGCTCCTTGGATGAGATTCGGCAGGTGACCTGCGAGGTAGGTATCCTGCCCCGAGCACATGGTTCAGCAGTCTTCACCCGGGGGCAGACCCAAGTGCTGACAACCTGTACTTTAGGCGTGAAGTCTGATGAGCAGCACCTGGATGATCTTGGCTACGAAGAGAGCAAGCGCTATATTCACCACTACAACTTCCCGTCCTACAGTGTAGGCGAAGTCCGTCCCATCAGGGGCCCCGGCCGCCGAGAAATCGGCCACGGTGCTCTGGCGGAACGGGCCTTGCTGCCAATGATTCCCGGCGAAGATGAGTTTCCATATACCGTCCGCTTGGTATCAGAGGTCTTGGAATCCAACGGCTCATCTTCCATGGCCAGCGTCTGCGGCAGTACTCTGGCTTTGATGGATGCCGGAGTTCCCATTAAGCGCCCGGTAGCAGGTATTGCCATGGGATTGGTTAAAGACGGAGATGAGTTCTCCATTCTCTCCGACATCCAAGGTATGGAGGATGCCTTGGGAGACATGGATTTCAAGGTTGCAGGAACAGAACGGGGCATTACCGCCCTGCAGATGGATATTAAGATCGAAGGCGTTATCTGGGATGTCTTGAAACAGGCTCTGGCTCAAGCAAGAGAAGGGCGGTTGTTCATACTCCGGAAAATGCTGGCAACCATTGAACGTCCCAGAGAGGAGTTGTCACCCTTTGCTCCCCGGATCTTTACTATGGAAATCCCAGTGGACAAGATCAGGGAAGTCATTGGCCCAGGTGGCAAGACCATCAGGAAGATCATCGATGAGACCGGTGTTACTATCGATATAGAAGATGACGGCCGTGTCTACGTTGCCTCTACTGACCAGGATGCCGGAGATCGGGCACAGAAGATGATTGAGCTGTTGATCAAGGATGTGGAAGTGGGCGAAACTTACTTGGGAACAGTGAAGCGCATTATGGACTTCGGCGCTTTTGTGGAAGTGCTGCCCGGTAAGGAAGGACTGCTGCACATTTCGAAACTGGCCAAGGGCCGGGTCGGCAAAGTCGAGGATGTAGTACAATTGGGAGACACCGTTACGGTAAAGGTAATTGAGATTGACCGTATGGGTAGAGTCAACTTGGCTCGTCCCGAAGCATTAGAGGCTGATGAGAGTAAGAAGGACCGGGGCAGGCGGCCTAGGTCTTAAGCAGGTAGCCGCCGGGTGTACCCGGCGGACAAGGTCTGCATATCCGGGCCTCTGGATATGCAGAACCTGTCTGATTGAGTAGCAAATGGCTGGTTGGTTTTCTAATCAAGTTCCGCGGGGCATCCCCACCCGGCGGAATTCTATTTTTCAGGGCCTTCTCGGACCCTTGAACAAGAGCGCCTTGGCCAGATACTCTGCCAGAGGCTGCGACTGTGACAGGCGCATTTTCCTTCTGAGCCATGGTCATCCTAACTAGACATTAGCTGCTTGACACTGCGAATGCGATGTCGGGGGGATGATCATGCTTCACCGAATGTGGGGCAAAGTGCATAAGGTCACCAAGGTTGCGGCAGATATCCAAGAGCTGGTAGTAGATGTTAGGGGTCAGTTGGCTCCTGCCGTCAACTATCGGCAGTTGTGTGATGATGTCTTGCCGGGGGACTGGGTGGAGATCAACACCACTGCGGTGGATCTTGGACTGGGAACCGGCGGGATACACTTTGTCATCGGCTGCTATCCTCAACATCGGGCCGAAGTACTAGCGGCAAGGAAGGGGCCTGCCATGGCAGAGGAGCCCCAAAAACCCCATGGCCACATTGTGAAGCTTCGCTATACGCCTCTGCAGCTTGCCGTCTTGTCGGTTGAGGAAGAAGGGAGCCCCTATCATTCCATCCTTGGAGAAAGCGACTCTCTGGCCGGCATGCCGGTCATGGTCGCCAGCCTTCACAGCCTGATTGCACCAATAGCAGTAGCATTTCGCCATTTCGCCGCTCAACCAGCCCGCCTGGCATACCTGATGACCGATGGTGCTGCTTTGCCGCTGGCGTTCAGCAAGCTGGCAGCTTCCCTCAAGGAAAAGGGCCTGATCGCCACTACTATTACAGCTGGACATGCCTTTGGGGGCGATCTCGAGGCAGTTGGCATTTATTCGGGGCTCTTAGCAGCGAAGCACGCAGCCCGGGCGGATGCCTGCGTAGTTGCCATGGGGCCTGGAGTAGTGGGTACTGGTACAGCCTTTGGCACAACGGCTCTGGAAACAGCCCCCATCCTCGATGCCGTCAACTCCCTGGGCGGAAGGGCCATAGCCGTACCTCGGATTAGTTTTGCCGACAGGCGGGCGCGCCATCAGGGGCTTAGTCATCACACCATTACCGCCCTGGGGCGGCTGTGCCATACTGCCTGCCATCTCCCTATCCCTCAACTGAGCGGGGATGAGGGCAAGCGATTGCGGCAGCAGATCGAGGAGCAGGGCTTGAGCCGCCATCAGATCCATTGGGTCGATGGGGACCGAACCCTAGAGCTCTTGGAGGATTATGGGGTAAAGGTCACCTCCATGGGGAGGACACCGGCGGATGATCCAGCCTTTTTCCGGGCCGGCGGCGCAGCAGGGTGGCTGGCAGCCCAATGGCTCTAAACCAGCAAGGGGCAGACACGCCTTACAGCTGACACGTCCGACGTAAACACGGCGTCATCTGTCCCGGCGGGCGCCCGGGTGCAGACAGCCTTGACAGGTACGGCCCCTTTTTGATACTTTGCAATGGATGTGACAATGGCGGGGGGCTGCTGTATCGGCTAGCTGCTTCACTGCACACGATGCTCTGCGCAGCAATATCCGCTGCAGTCTTCTAGAAGCGGGAGGTATTCTCTTGATATATTTCGCTGATCTGCACATTCATGTTGGGCGGGCTGGGTCGGGCACCCCGGTAAAAATAACTGCGTCGTCTGCCTTGACAGTACAGGGAATTCTCCGGGAATGCTCTGAACGTAAAGGCATCCACATCGCCGGGATCGTCGACTGCGCCTCTCCAGCTGTACTGGCAGATCTCAGGGCATTGGTTGATAGAGGCGATTTAGTTCCTCTTCCCGGAGGAGGCTTGAGTTATCGGGACAAGGTTGTCCTATTTCTAGGTGCAGAAATTGAGCTCGGAGGGCCTCAAGGAGGCAGTGCCCATTTCTTGGCCTTCACCCCTTCTTTGGAGACAATGGAGGAATTGAGCCGTTTCCTCTCTTCTGCCATCACCAATATCTCTCTCAGCTCTCAGCGGGCGAGCCTCGGAATTCAGGAAGTCAATGGATTTGTAGTCAATGATTTGACAGGCGTTTTCCTGCCAGCCCATGCCTTTACTCCGTTCAAGAGTATATACGGCAACTGTGTCACCCGCTTAGCCGAAACCGGCGTAGGTTTTCCCGCCTTAGAGCTGGGGTTAAGTTCCAATACCTACTTGGCCGACAGGCTCCTTGAACTATCCAATGTGAGGTTCTTAAGTAATTCTGATGCCCACTCCCTTCCCAAAATCGCCCGGGAATACAACAAGCTCCAGCTCACCAACCCCGATTTTGCCCATTTTTGCAGGGCACTGACAGGCAGCCCAGACAACCTGATTCTGGCAAATTACGGCTTAGATCCCCGTTTGGGCAAGTACCACAGGACCTTCTGCCTCAACTGTGAAGCGGTAGTTGAAGGAGAGCCGCCGGTCTACCGGTGCAGCAGGTGTGACAGCAGTAGGGTCGTAGTCGGAGTACTGGACCGCATCACCGCCATCGCGGATGGGGATGAAGCTGTGCATCCCGGGGACCGTCCCCCTTACATTCATCAAGTTCCCCTGGAGTTCATCCCCGGTGTCGGCAAGAAAACCTTGGAAAAGCTGCTGGATGCCTTCGGCACCGAGATGCAGATACTCCACTACACTTCCCTTAAGGAGTTGGAAGATGTAGTTGGCCCAAGGGTAGCTCAAAACATCGCTGCTGCCAGAGATGGACAGCTGGCTGTGAGTGAGGGCGGCGGCGGGCGTTATGGCCGAGTTATCGGCGAGCAAGGATAGGGAAGGAGAGTCGGTGGATTGACCAAGATCTACCTGGTCAGGCACGGCGAGACCGCATGGAACCAGGCAAAGCGATATCAAGGGCAGACAGACATCCCATTAACCGATAGGGGCAAGCAGCAAGCCAAGCGGGTTGCAGAGCGCCTAGCCGGGGCGGGTGCCAGTTTCTTGATCAGCAGTGATCTTGTCCGGGCTTTGGACACTGCAGCACCCATTGGGCAGAAGCTCCAGCTGCCGGTGGTCAGCTGCCCCCTTTGGCGGGAGCGGTACTATGGGAGGTGGGAGGGCTTGACCAGGGCAGAGATCCAAAAGCTATATCCTGAAGAGTGGCAACAGCACCAGGAAGAGCCCCTCCTAGCAGCCCCCGGAGGCGGCGAGGCCTTGGCAGAATTGAGAGAAAGAAGCATCAAGGCACTGGATTGGGTGATCACAGAATATCGCGGACAGATCGGGATCGTGGTCTCCCATGGCGGCCTCCTACGAGCCTTGCTGGCTTGGATCGCAGGCCGCGTGCAGCCCCTCTACACCTTGGACAACGGCGGCATCAGCATAGTCCAAGGCTCCAGCCTTAACGATATAGCGCTGATCAGCGTCAATGATGTCTCCCACCTGGCATAGGTCCCTAGCATAAACCGTCCTCAGGGTGCATAAAGATGGTGTGACAAGAGGGGGACCGCCGCCGGGACAAGGGGGAGGCACGGAATGGCCAGGCAGATATCCGGGGCTTTCCAAGGCTATTTTCACCGCCGCACAGCGGCATATATGTTTGTCTTTGTAGTGTTTATCATGGGTACAATCAGCGGAGCATTTGCCGTCAAAGCCCTGAGCACCCAGCAGCGTGATGATCTGGGTGGCTATATTCATACCTTATTTGAAGCTGCACCCGCAGCCAACGCCGTCGGCTCCGCAGCTGCCATCCGTCAGGCTTTTCTTCAGAACATCGCCAAGACTGTAGGTCTGATGTGGTTATTGGGATTGTCGGTGCTGGGGGCACCCTTGGTCCTAGCCCTGCTTTTCCTGCGGGGCTTTGTCCTGGGATTCACTGTGGGTTTCATGGTGGAGGAGATGGTACTCAAGGGGATTGCCATGGCAGTTGTGTCGGTGGTGCCGCATAACCTGCTGGTAGTACCGGCTCTCATCTTAGCCGGCGGCGCAGCCTTGAGTTTCTCGTGGGCCGCCCTCCGGACCCTGATGGGCCGGCGGGATATCAACATGTACCATCAGTTTTTCCGAGTCACTCTCTTGACAGTTGGAGCTTGTGGATTAATGGGTGCAGCGGCCTTGGTTGAAGCATACATCACACCCGTACTGATTGAGACGGCCTCCCGCTATCTTTAGCCAACGGCCTGGGCCCAGTTTTCCAAGGAGATTGGAATGAAATGGGGGATTGCGGTGATTTGGGTGATCTCCTTGCGGGGATTAGGCAGGCGCCTGCGGGCAGCCGCCAAGCCCCTGGCTTTCCTGGTTGTTATTACTATAATCCTCTGGCTGATCTTCAGCGGCTGGCCCAGGATTAACCAGCGGGAAGCCGAACCGCCCATACTGCCGGAGGAGCTGTTGCCCTCAACGTGCAGACCTCTGAATCAGCCGCAAGAACCGCTTGCGGCTTCTCTTTTTGTGTCCGGCAGTGAAAATCCTGGAAGATCTGGGAGCAGGTAACTAGCTGGTTACCTAGAAATGTTTACCCAAGTGGGAAAGGCATAATGCCAGTGCATGGCAGTCCGCCCCCCGCTCACTACAAGAGAACTTGAACTTGCGGCCATAATTAGTTGCGAGAGCTATTGCCAAGATCCAATCTTAGACATTGATTGAGAGGAGGACACCCAGACCCAGGATCTTGGGCAGCTGGGTGCTCGCTATGAACAAGGTGGACAAGCAGCGAATTATCGTCTTGGTTCTAGACAGTGTGGGAGTTGGTGAGCTGCCAGATGCGGCACTGTACGGTGATAAAGGCAGTGCTACTCTACCTAATACAGCCAGGGCAGTGGGAGGGCTGCATCTTCCTAACCTAGAAAAGCTGGGGCTGGGCAACATCGTGCCCATTGAAGGGGTTCCGCCCACCAAAGCCTGCTCCTCAGGCTGGGGCAAGATGGCAGAGAGGTCTCCCGGCAAGGATACAACCACAGGACATTGGGAATTGATGGGGATCATCCTGGAAAGGCCGTTTCCGGTCTATCCCAGCGGGTTTCCGGAGGAAGTGATCAGTACCTTTGAGGAGATGATCGGTACTAGCGTCTTGGGTAACAAGCCGGCATCGGGTACTGAGATTATCAAAGAGCTGGGCGAAGAACATATGGCCACAGGGTGTCCCATAGTTTACACATCTGCGGACAGTGTGTTCCAGATTGCTGCACATGAAGAAATCATCGGCCTGGACAGGCTGTATGAGATCTGTGCGATGGCAAGGCAGCTGCTGCAGGGTGAACACGGAGTCGGACGGGTCATTGCCCGGCCTTTTGTCGGGAAGCCCGGTGCCTTTCAGAGAACTGACCGCCGCCGGGATTTCAGCCTGCCGCCTGTGGGGCCGACCATACTGGATCGCCTGGTTGATGCCGGCTGTACTGTCTATGGCATCGGCAAGATACCCGATATTTTTGCGGGCCGAGGGGTTACCAATGCCTTGCCAGCCCATAGCAATGCTGAAGTCCAGGAGGCAGTGCTGAAAGCCATGGACGAGTTGCAGAAAGAAGGCCTCATCTTCGCCAATTTTGTTGATTTTGACACTCTTTGGGGTCATAGAAACGATGTACAGGGTTACGCAAGGGGCCTGGAAAGCCTGGACTCCAAGCTGCAGGCCATCTTAGATAAACTGACCCCTAGTGATCTGCTCATCATCACCGCTGATCACGGCTGTGACCCCACGACGGCAAGCACCGACCATTCCCGGGAGTATGTGCCTTTACTTGTGACCGGCGCGGGCATAGACGGCTGCATTCCCCTTGGGACCCGGGAGACCTTCGCCGATGTGGCCGCATCCATCGCCGACTTTTTCGGCATCGCTTGGGAAGGGCCGGGTACTAGCTTCTTGAGTGTCTTGACTCCCCGCCGGAGATAGAAGGGAGGGGCAGGAGCATCATGAGGATGTATGATATCATTACCAGGACCCGGGACGGGCTCGGCCTTTCCCGGGAGGAGATCCGTTTCATGATTAATGGCTACACCGAGGGCCGCGTTCCAGATTACCAGATGGCGGCATGGTGTATGGCAGTGTATTTCCAAGGGCTCAGTTCCGAAGCCACCGCAGAACTCACTATGGCCATGGTTGACTCTGGGGAGGTACTGACATGGCCGGAGCTGGGAGGGCAGCTGGTGGATAAACACTCCACCGGGGGAGTGGGGGATAAGACTACTCTGGTACTGCTCCCGTGGGTGGCAGCAGCCGGTGTTAGAATCGCGAAAATGTCCGGCCGCGGATTGGGCCATACCGGCGGAACTTTGGATAAGCTCAGCGCCATCCCAGGGTTTCGCTTTGACTTGAATAGAACGGAGTTTATTCAGGCTGTTGAGGAAGCTGGATTGGCGGTTGTAGGCCAGACCGGCAATCTGGTGCCGGCAGACAAGAAGCTGTATGCTCTGCGGGACGTGACAGCCACGGTGGATTCCATACCCTTGATCGCCAGCTCAATTATGAGCAAGAAGATAGCTGCTGGAGCCAGCCGCATCGTCTTGGATGTGAAAGTTGGCAGCGGCGCTTTTATGCAGGATCTCTCTTCGGCACGGCTGCTGGCTGAAACCATGGTGGATATTGGAACGAAAACCGGCCGGCGCACCACCGCTTTAGTCACCAATATGGACCAGCCCCTCGGGCATGCAGTGGGCAACGCCCTGGAGGTCCGGGAAGCTGTCGCTACTCTCCAGGGCAGCGGCCCTGAGGATTTGACGGAGCTTTGCCTAGCCCTGGGAGCTGAAATGCTGATTCAGGCAGAAAAGGCGGAGACACCAGAAGAGGGCCGGCAGCTCTTGTTGCAGGCTATGGAGAAGGGCCTGCCGATAGAACGGTTTCGGGCGATGATTGCGGCTCAAGGCGGTGATCCCCGGGTTATCGAGGAGCCAGAGCTCTTGCCCCAGGCTCCCGTGTGTTTGGAGGCTGTAGCCCCGAGTTCAGGCTATGTATCCCGCATTGATGCCAGGGAGATTGGCCTAATCGCCATGGAGCTGGGGGCTGGGCGGCAGCGGATCGATGACGAAATCGACCTAAGTGCGGGCTTAGAATTATTGGTAAAAGTGGGTGATCAGCTTCAGCAGGGACAGGTGATGGCTAGGGTCTATGGACCTGCACCTGAATCAGTCAACAGTGCTGCCAGAAGAATAGAAGCTGCCATTGAGCTTATAGGCAGCCCCACAGAACCGCTTCCCCTCATCCTGGCTCGTGTTTCCAGGTGAGTCTTGGCATAACCGCGAGGGGCTAGACATAGGTTATAGAATGTAGCACGATTAGAGAGGACCCAGGAGATACACGGCAGAGGAGGGATTTAAATGCCATCTATCCACAAGGGAACCATCGCGATCATCTTACTGACCGTACTCTGCCTTAGCACCATCGGTATTCTGCCAGCTAGTGCCCAGGAGCTGAGCCTGTCAGCAAAAGCGGCTGTCTTGATGGAGGCCAGGTCAGGTGAGGTGATATATGAAAAAGACATGCATGCCCCACTCCCTATGGCAAGCATCACCAAGATCATGACCTTAGTGTTGGCGTTGGAAGCAATCGAAGCCGGCAAGGCTTCTCTCGATGATCTGATTACAACCAGTGAGCATGCTGCCGATATGGGAGGCTCCCAGATATGGCTAGAAGTCGGAGAGCAGATGACCATGAAAGATATGCTCTACGCCATTGCAGTCGGGTCGGCCAACGATGCCGCGGTTGCTGTAGCTGAGTATCTGTCAGGTTCTGAGGCCAGCTTTGTCGCCGAGATGAACCGCAGGGCACAGGAACTAGGAATGACGAATACGGTTTTCAGCAATGCCAGCGGCCTGCCACCCCGGACTCTGGGCATGGATGCAGAGCACCACTCCTCCGCTTATGATTTGGCCCTCCTATCCCGCCATGCTGTACGACTGCCCCATCTCATCGAGATGGTTTCGACCCATGAGTATACCATGAGGCCTGACACCACTGGCAAACCCCACCTGTATACTCTCAATGAGCTCCTTGATCGGGTGCTGGGGTCCGGCAGGCGCTATGGATACCCTGGCTTAGACGGCATCAAGACCGGCATGACATCGGAGGCAGGGTACTGTTTGGCAGCCACAGCTCAGCGAGACGGCATGCGGCTGATTTCAGTAGTTCTAGGTGCGCCCACTAAAGATGCCCGCAGCAAGGATACTACGACACTGATGGATTATGGTTTTCGCACCTATGAACCGGTAACCATTGCCCGGCCGGGGCAGTCTCTGGGCGAAGCCGTGGTTTCATGGGGCAAGGAGGAGAAGGTATCTGTCAGTACCATAGAAGAACTCACCATCGGCGTGCCCCGGGGCAGTCAAGGGGAACTGACCCGGGAAATAGACTGGAAAAAGGATTTGACGGCACCGTTGCATAAGGGCGAGGTCTTGGGTGAGCTGGTGATCAAACGCGGCGGTATCGAAATCGCCCGAGTGGATATAGCGGCTGACTATGATGTAGAAAGGGCTAACATTCTCCAGATGCTGGTGAGGATGTCAAAACGCCTGCTGCAGAGTATCGTTCCCGGCAAGCCCAGCGATTAGGCTGGAGAATACAGGCCCTCTTAGAGCCTCTGAATCATGTGCAGGCTAAGCCGCCCATAGCAAAGCACCAGAGTCTAGTACCGAGAGGAGCTGGAAAGCTCCTCTTTCGTATGCCTAATCAATACCTGCCGTATTCCAGCCCTACCTCAATGAAGATCCTATAGTTTTCCAGAATGTGCTCATCCAAGAACGGCCAGTGGGTGTGATCCGATGATGGACAGAATATGAATCCCCCTCCTGGCTTACCCATCTGGATACTGTCTATGCAAACCTGCCGAAACTCCTCATGGCCCAACATTTGAAAGTCCCCAACCTCAATGTTGCCTTCCAGGCACATTCTTCCCTTGACCCGCTCTTTAGCTTCAGAGAGGAGAATATCTCCCATGGGAGGCGGTTCAATGGGATTGAGGCAGTCGACCCCCATCTCCATAAAGAGTTCCAGCACGGGGTTCATGCCTCCATGGCAATGCACCCAAACCAGTCCGCCATGGTCATGAATGGCCGCAATAGTCGGCTTGTCTACCTCGACAACCATCTCCTCAAAATCCTTGACGGACTGCAGGGGAGGTATGCAAAGTTCAGGGCCTACGTAACCGAACAGCGGGCCTACTCCTTGTTCCAGCAAGTATATGACCAGATCATGCCACCTATCTGCCAAGATCGAGATGAATTCCAGCAGGAGAGGTCTCTCCTCTATGCTCCAGATGGCGAACAACTCAGACCCAATCATGTCATTGGCGATATACACCGGATCCGACGGCAGCCCGACCATTGGTACTGCTTTCTCTCCCACCTTGCAGTCTAACGCAAGAAATCCCCTGGTATCGGGACGGGGAGGGTTATATGGGATGGACAGCACCTTCTTGATATCTTGCGGTGTCTTTATGAAGTGTTCCTTAATGTATCCTGGCTTTCTCGATAAGCTCTTGAGAAACACCGAAGTAAGCTCACCTTCCGGGGTGGGTATTACAGTAACCACTTCTACAAAGCCCTCATGTTCGGATGGCCTGATGAACCTATGCCGGTCAGTAATCTCCATTCCAGTCAAGGCAAAACCAGCCGGTACCGGCCAGGTAATCATTTGGTCGCAGTGCTGTGCCGCCATTCTGTGTAGAGGCCAATAGGAGGGGTCTGCGACACTACTGGCAAAGGTGTCTACTCCCCAAAGCCTAATGGGCACTCGATCGGTTTCTTCGCATCGAAAAGCTCGCAATATCCGTTCTCTACTAGTCATAACCATCAACTGACACCCTTTCTTTATCGCTTACGTCTTCAAGCCGGTTAGAGCAATGCCTTGTATGAAATACTTCTGTGCCATCAGGAAAGCTATCAGGACTGGAGTTACGGTGACCAATGATGCCGCCATCTGCAAGTTGTAGAAGGATGCATATTGCTGCCCGAAAGTCGACAGCCCTATGGGCAAGGTTCGGGATATATCGGAGTCGCTTACAATTACCGGCCATAGGAAGGAATCCCAGTTCCACATAAAGGTGAAAATCCCTAGTGTCGCTAAAGCCGGCTTCACCAGTGGCAGCACTACCTGCCAGTAGATCCGGAACTCAGATGCACCATCGATCCGGGCGGCATCCAAGAGTTCGTCGGGTATCCCTTGAGAAAACTGCCGCATCAGAAAGATCCCATATGCACTGACTAATCCAGGTATGATCAGAGCCAGCAGAGTGTCAACAAGCCCGGCCCGATGCATCATTATATACAAGGGGATAATGATTACGTGGAAAGGCACCATCATGGTGCTGACAATGAGCAGAAATATGACATTGCAGCCTGTAAAATCATATTTTGCAAAAGCGAAACCTGCAAGTGAACTCGTAAACAGCGTACTGAACACCACCACCACAGCGACAATAGTGCTGTTGAGAAAGTAACGGGAGAACGGCACCCGTGTAAACACTGTCCTGAAGTTGTCCAATGTGGGATTCTGTGGTATCAAAGTGGGTGGAACCTTAATGACTTCCGGCAGCGGCTTAAAGGCCGAGCTGACCATCCAGACAAAGGGCACAATCATAGCTATGCCCCCCAACAAAAGGAGGGTTCCAAGTATGATCCGTTCCAACGAATTTCTCCTAGTCACCTGTTTTACCTCCTAGTACTCCACTTTCTGCTGGACTACCTTAAACTGCAGTACCGTTACAATCAAGAGGATGGCGAAGAGGATAAAGGCGATCGCCGAACCATAGCCCATATCTAGATTTCGGAATGCAATGGAGTATAGATGATATACTAACACTCTGGTACTGTTTAGAGGGCCGCCGGGCTCGCCGGTTGTAGAAGACGTCATCACAAATACTGGGACAAACACCTGGAAAGAGTTTATTACCGAGGTGATCAAGATGAACACAATGGTTGGGTTTAGGAGTGGTAGAGTAATGTATGAAAAGGTCTGCCAGCGATTTGCCCCATCGATGGTGGCTGCCTCGTAAAGAGTCTCCGGAATTCCCTGTAATCCCGCGATAAACAACACCATGTAGAAGCCAACACTCTGCCATATCATCATGATGGCTACAGACGGCAGGGCCAATGTTGGACTGCTAAGCCAGGATTGACCGGTGAATCCCACGGCTTCCAGCGCCAAGTTTATTAGGCCGTAGCGAGGGTTATACATCCACTTCCATACGAAGGAGATAGCCACCATTGATGTAACCACTGGAACAAAATACAGTACCCGAAACAGGCTCTTGTACCTGATGAGCCTAGAATTGATCATCAAGGCTAGAATTAATGAGAGTATGACTGTCGGCGGTATGGTCATTAGTGTGTAGTACACTGTGTTCCATAGGCTTTTCCGGAAGAGAGGGTCCCTGAGTGCCTTGGCATAGTTGCCGAGACCTACGAAGGACGCCTCCCTAGCCAACAGATTCCAGTCTTGAAAGCTCAGCAGGAAACCGAACAGAATTGGGTATACCAGCAGCAGGCAAAAGAAAATAACTGCCGGTGCGATAAATATGTACGGTGCCAACTTCTTCTGATTGATACTGCGCTTACTAGCTGTCAATACCATGCATCCTCTCACTTAAACATAAGAACATAGCGCGGGATGCTGTCCACAGTCCCGCGCTATGACCATACTCAGACTAGCGGTTGGCCAAAACGCCATTGATCTCCCTAATGAGAATATCCAAGGACTCTTCAGGTGTATTCTGACCGAAGACTACCCTTTCAATGGCTTCTGTGTATAGCCGAACAAACTCAGCCCACCCCGGCCAAGATATGGGACGAGCATACTCCAGCGAATCAAGGGCAACGGCTTGGTTAGGATTGGTTCTTACTTTGGGGTTGGTGAGCAATGCTTTTCTTGAGACTAGATCCCCTGCGACCTGGCAGAAGGTCAGTTGAGCATGTTCAGAGGCCAGGTACTCAACCCATTTCTGTGCCTCCAGCTGCGGGGCTTTCTTGGTGATAAAGTACTGCCAGTGAGTTCCTGTAGTCACAGGAGTATCTCCTGCATTGACCGGCGGAGCAAGCGCTACCTTGTACTCTAGAGCTGGGTTAAACAGCCTCAGTGTCCCCATGCTTACCGGATGCGCCAAAGACATGGCAGTTAGCTCCAGAGCAAAGGTGTTGTCTTGACTATTGAACTCTGCATCCTCAATCCCATAGCGGGTAGTCAGATCGGTCATGAACGTCAGCGCTCTTAGTGCTTCTGGAGTATTGAACAGCGCTTGGGTCAAGTCATCATCATACATCTTGCCAACACCAGCTTGGAACATAAAAGTCTCTAAGACTATAGAATAGTAGTCTGTGTCTAATCCGGTTTGGCTAAACCTGCCCCCCTCTTGCTTGGTGAGCTTTTGTCCGTAGTGCACCAGTTCTTCCCAGCTGGCAGGCGGGCGATCCGGGTCTAGGCCGGCTTCCTTGAACAACCGGGTATTGTAGAATAGGACTATGCTTTGTATGTCAGTGGGCAGCCCCCAGATCTTGCCTTCGCTGATCAGCCTTTCCACTGTCCAGGGGAGAAACTCTTCTTCAACCTGGGATGGAGAGATTCCCCTTAGAGGCACAATGTTGCCGCTTCGAATGAACTGCTCGGCCAAGCCAGTGGGTGCCTGGAAAACATCAGGGCCCGAACCCGCGGCAATGGAGGTGAACAGCTTGTCGAAATAGGCAGCCCAAGGAATGCCTTCTATTTGAATTTCAATATCCGGGTTTTCCTTCATGAACTCCGCTGCTAGCTGTTGAACAGCTTCAATCCTAGCATCTGCAAAATGCTGCCAATAGACTACGGTAGTCTTTGCGTTTGTCACTACACCTATGCTCAAGACCAACACTATGGTTAGGAAAAGAGCGAGCCTAATCTGCACCATCCGTGTTCTACACTTCTTAGACATGGAATTCTCCTTTCTTCCATATTGACCAAAGTGATCATACTTCATATGCTGCGGAAGCAGCTTGCTATGGCTATGCCGATACCGCCCCCCATTCTGCAATACAACGGGAATTGATGGGTAGTAAATGGAGAACTGTGTCTACTTGCCTGTTACAATGGTGTGATGTCTCACTGTTGGAGTATTTTTGGCTTAAGACGACTTGCGTCGTTCACATGGACTCTTCCTTCTGGTAATTGTAAATACACGGATAGTTTTGGAAGACTTGATCTTTTCTAGGGTTGTTGCTATTGCAGTGGGCGCCCTGCTTCCGATAGGCCAAGACTGCCGGAAATACCCAGGCTGCTTCAGGTGGGTCGAGCGGGCTCCCCAATAATATTGATGCGGCAGCAAATAACCGTTTGGCAGGAATTTATCAGATATGCGTGAAAATACATTAAGGACTTCCAGCTCTTACTGCTGGAATGAGCGGATCAACTCATGGAGGGGCAGAGGGTGGATATAGAAATCAAGCGTAGAGGAAAAGCATTGATTGTATCTCTAGGAGGCGAGCTGGACTTGGCTTCAGCTGCTGAGGTCAAGGAAATGGTGGACACGGCCTTGGCGGAGAACTCTAGGGTTTATCATTTGATCTGGGATCTGGAGCATGTTGGCTTTATCGATAGCTCCGGCCTTGGTGTTCTCATGGGGCGATACAGGCAGATTAAAGCCCGGGCGGGGAAAGTGGTGGCTCTTAGGGCTGTAGACCCGGTGCGGCGGATGCTGATCATGGCTGGCATGGAACGCATTATGCAGTTCGCCGATACTGAGGAACAAGCGTTGGCTCAGATTGGGGGAAGATGATGATGGCAACTGGTGGCAACATGGTCGTAATGCGGTTTCCAAGCAAGGCAGCCAA
>LFTN01000178.1 GCA_001513495.1 Clostridiales bacterium DTU087 | reverse complement strand
GCCCTGTACTTAGTTCACACTATGGCGGTGGAGGGCAATACCGTCGGAGAATTGGAGTATGAGACTGATCGGTCAAGGTTCATCGGCAGGGGCAGCAGTCTATCCAGGCCTGAGGCTGTGGATGGGCGCCTCTCCGGCCGGGTGGGTGCAGTGTTGGATCCATGTATGAGCCTGCGGCGCCGGATCCGCATCCCTCCCGGCAAGACTGTACGTCTGGTTTACTCAACAGCCTTAGCCAGGTCTCGGGAAGAAGCGGTCAATCTGGCCAGAGCTTACCATGAAACAGATGCATCCAGCCGGGCCTTTGCCTTGGCCTGGGCCCGGAGCCAGGTGGAGCTGCGCTACCTCAATCTGTCCCTTACGGAAGCCCATCTTTTCCAGACTATGGCTGCACCATTGATCTTCGGAGATGAAAGGGAGCTGCAGCACCGCAGAGAGCAGATCGCTGGCAACAGACTGGGGCAGGAAGGGCTCTGGGCTCAGGGCTTGTCTGGTGAAATCCCCATTATGGTTGTTAAGATCCGGTCCCACAAACATGAAGAGACTGTCAGGCAGGCCTTGGTGGCCCACGAATACTGGCGCATGAAAGGCTTCGCGGCCGATCTGGTGATCATCAACGAAGAAGCCGGCGGATATGAGCAGGCTGTGCAGGACCTTGTTCGGCAGCTAATTACCAGCTGTCACGGACAGGCAAAGGAAAACCGCCCAGGGGGAATCTTTCTCAAGCAATCCAGCCACCTGGCGCCGGCGGAGCTTAGACTGCTGGAGGCAGCTGCCAGGCTGGTGGTAGGATCCGATATCGGCTCCTTGGGGGAAAAGGCCAGACAGCGCCCTAATCGGCTGGCCAGCGTATCCCGCCGGGGCCTCTTGGCGCGGCGCCGGCTGCCAGAGCTGATCTCCAGTATCCAGGATGGGCCAAGAGGCCGTCTTTCTGAGGCGAAAGAGCCCTTTGTCTGGGAGCCGGGCACAGATGACTACGAAAAAGCGGGGGAGGAGCCCGCCGATGGCCGGCTGGCAGCCTCCTTGTCCGCGGCGGCAGATGAACTAAAGGAGTACCAGGAGCAGTTGGTTTTCTTCAATGGATTCGGCGGATTCACCGCCGACGGGCGGGAATATGTGATTCTACTGCGGGACGGCATAACTACACCAGCACCGTGGATCAATGTAGTCAGCAACCCCAACGCGGGATTCATCATCTCCGAAGCGGGAGCAGGGTATACCTGGGCAGAGAACAGCAGGGAGAATAAGCTGACGCCTTGGTCCAATGATCCGGTGCTGGACCCGCCCGGGGAGGTTGTGTACCTTCAGGACCTTGATACCGGGGAGGTGTGGTCGCCCACCGCTTCACCGATTAGGGAACGGGAACCCTATATCGCCGCTCACGGGCAGGGTTACTCCCGGTTTTTCCACGACTGCCGGGGCATCCAGCAGACGCTGTGGGCCTTTGTCCCCCTGCAGGATCCTGTGAAGATTTACAGGCTGAAGCTGAAGAATCACAGCAATGCTGTACGGAGGCTGGCAGTGAGCTTTTACGGCGAGGTGACCCTGGGCGTGCACAGGGAGCTGACTGGACAGCACATCACTACCGGTTTTGATGAAGCCAGCGGAGCAGTAGTTGCCTACAGCTCTTTCCGGGACAGTATCTATGGACATCGGGTGGCCTTTGTCGCCACATCCCTCCAGGATTTCAGCTACACCGGCAGTCGGCGGGAGTTTATCGGCCGCCGGGGGACACTGCAGCAGCCCGCGGGATTAGCCTCCTCTGCTCTATCGGGCCAAGTGGGAGCCGGGCTGGATCCATGTATCGCCCTTAAAGGCAGCTTAGAAATGGAACCGGGAGAAGAAGCAGATGTGATCTTTCTTCTGGGAGAAGCAGACAGCTTGGATGAGGTCAGGAAGTTGACAGGCCTGCATCGTTCCCCCCATCAGGCTGAGCGTACATTAGCTGAAGTGCAAGCCTGGTGGGATGAGACGTTGAATACCCTGCAGGTGGACACTCCCAATCGGGGGTTGAACTTCATGGTCAACCGGTGGCTGCTCTACCAGGACCTGGCCTGCCGCATGTGGGGACGTTCTGCCTTCTACCAGGCAGGGGGCGCCTACGGTTTCCGGGATCAGCTGCAGGACAGCATGGCCCTGCTCCTTGCCCGGCCGGAAATTGCCCGGGCCCATATCCTGCGGGCCGCGGCTCAACAGTATGTCGAAGGTGATGTCCAGCATTGGTGGCATCCCGATTCCAATAAAGGCATCCGCACCCGGTTTGCCGATGATCTGCTCTGGCTGCCCTTGGCTGCAGCCAAGTATGTGGAGGTGACGGGGGATGATTCCATTTGGCAGGAGGAAGTGGGATTTGTGGAGGAAGAGCCCCTGCGGCCGGAAGAACAGGAGCGCTTTGGCATTCCCCGGGTGTCGGCAGAGAAAGCCAGCATCCTTGAACACTGCTGGCGGGCCATTGATCGCAGCCTGCGGTTTGGGGAACACGGACTGCCCCTGATGGGTTCCGGTGACTGGAATGACGGCATGAACAAAGTCGGCTGGCAGGGCAGTGGGGAAAGTGTGTGGATGGGTTGGTTTCTCTACACCATCTTGACTCAGTTCGCTCCCATTGCAGAGGCCCGCGGGGACAGTGAAAGGGCCCGCCGGTACAGCCGGGAAGCCAAGCGCCTAGCCCGTGCCATAGACGACTCCGCCTGGGATGGAGAATGGTATCGCCGTGCTTATTTCGATGATGGAACACCCCTGGGCTCTGGCGGCAACGAGGAGTGCCGCATCGATTCCATCAGCCAGTCGTGGGCGGTAATCTCGGGAGCAGCAGATCCTAAACGGGCTCAGGAAGCGATGCGGGCCGTTGGAGACTATTTGGTGCGCAAAGAAGACAAACTCATCTTGCTGCTGACGCCTGCCTTTGACCGGATGAATCCCGATCCAGGCTATATCCGTTCCTATGTGCCGGGTGTGCGGGAAAACGGCGGCCAATATACCCATGCAGCCATGTGGGTAATCATGGCCACAGCTATCCTGGGGCAAGGCGATCGAGCGATGGAGCTCTTTGACCTAGTCAATCCTATCAATCATGCCCTGGATTCAAGCAGTGCCCTCTTGTATCGGGTGGAACCCTATGTGGTGCCTGCCGATGTAGCGGCAGTATCGCCCAACACCGGCAGAGGCGGCTGGACTTGGTATACCGGCGCGGCGAGCTGGATGTATCAAGTGGCGGTGGGATGGATACTTGGCGTTAAGGTTATGGGCAGGCATTTTACAGTGGCTCCCTGTATACCCAAGAGTTGGGATGAGTTCAGCATCACCTACCGCTATAAATCGACCACTTATGAAATCATAGTACTAAATCCCGACGGCGTGGAAACCGGTGTGGCTGAGATCCGACTCAATGGGACTTCCCTTACAGAGAAGCTGATTCCCCTCAGGGATGATGGCAGCAGCCACAGGGTGATGGTGATCATGGGTGAAGAGGTGGCTGAAAAGATGCAGGCAAGCACAGACATCGACGACTTCGTACCGGTAACCTGAAGCGATATGAAGGAAATCCGCCGCCCAGCAGGAAGATTGCAACTAAAGACACTGCAGCTGTCTGCAATCTTTGATGGGGGAGTGGAGTGACTTCATGGAATACCTGCTGGGGCTGGATATAGGGACTACTCACCTAAAAGCCGGGCTGTTTACCCTTCAGGGAGAAGCTGCTGCTGTAAGGCTGGCGAATACGCCTACCTGTGATCTAGGCGGCGGCCGGGCTGTTTACCATCCGGAAGAACTCTGGGGCCGGGTTTCCGCCTTGCTCCGGGAGCTCACCGGCATGCTGCAGCCGGAGGATAGAATTCTATCCATCGGTATTGCCAGTATGGGCGAAGCAGGGCTTTTGCTGGATCCTGATGGTGAGCCCCTAACCCCGATTATTGCTTGGTATGATGCCCGGGGGAAAGACATGGTGGATGGCTGGATGGATTCCTTTGGTGCCCACCGCATCCTGGGGATCACAGGCCTTGCGCCGGACCATATTTATTCCCTGATGAAACTCCTTTGGCTCAAGGCCCATGAGCCAAAGGCCCTATCCAGAGCACAGAAATGGCTCTGTATGATGGATTACATTATCTATCGCTTGACAGGCGAGTTTGCCACAGACTATTCCATTGCTACACGGACAATGCTGTTCGATATCAACCGCAGGGCTTGGTCAGCAGAGATTGCTGAAGCTGCAGGCCTGGACTTAGAGCTGCTTCCGGCAGCACATCCCGGTGGTACAGTTGTTGGCCAAGTCACAGAGGCAGCTTCTCAGAGCACCGGCTTAGAGCGGGGGGTGCCTGTATGTACAGGCGGCCATGACCATCTCTGCGGGGCCTTTGCCGTGGGAGTCTTTGAACCTGGAAAGGTACTGGACTCTATGGGGACCGCGGAGAGCTTAGTTGCCGCTTACTCCAAGATCCCCCAGTTGACTGCCGATGTCATCAAAGGGTTTGGTGTAGGGTGCCACGTTGTGGGGAATGCCTACTACCTCCTGGGGGGCATCCATGCCTCGGGACTTTGTATCGAGTGGTTCAAGGGAGAGTTTAGCAGCCCAGAACTGACCCTGGCCAAGGAAAGAGGGGTAAGCATCTACGATGTCCTGATCGAAGAGGCAGATCAGTCGCCGGTGGGTGCCCAGGGGCTGATGTTTATTCCCCATCTGCGGGGAGCTGGGCCATCGGATCCAAATCCCGACAGCCGGGCTGCTTTCCTGGGAATTAGAGAGTATCATGAAAGAAAGGACCACATGCGGGCGATTCTGGAGGCCTTAGCTTGCGAGTTCGCCTATACCCTGCGGCGTTCCCAGGAAACCTTGGGTCTGGAGGCCTCGAAAATACAAGCCATTGGCGGAGGGACCAAGAACCGGCTGTGGATGGAGATCAAGGCTGCTGTTCTAAACCTGCCCATTGAGATACCGGCAGTGCAGGAATCCACCCTGCTTGGTGCTGCCCTATTAGGGGGCCTGGGGGCTGGGGTGTATCGGGATGAGTACCAAGCCTTGTCTGAGACCTATAGGCTGCTGCGCACCTATGAGCCGGAACCGGAGCTTGTCCGGCAGTATTCCGATATTTACGAAGCTTATTGCGAAGTCCTGCCCTTGGCCGGTGAGATCAGCCGCGTAATTTCCAGACATAAAGGGTAAAGGCAAGAGCAGGGGATAGTGCTGAGCTGGTCAGCACTATCCCCGCCGTGCTATCCCCCCTTTGCAGCCTTTGTGTTGCTGCTCACTGCAAGGCATCTGGGTACGGAAACTGTGATAGGTATCCGCTGAACTGCTGCTGGGCCTGCTGCAGCTTTTGCTGCTCTACACCTTCGAATTTATACCAGCCCCTCTGGAACATGGCATTGAAGCTGTTTCTGGCTGCCTTGTGGGTATCACAGAGAATGCTTTCTACATCGTTGTGCAAAGTGGGATAGCTGGCCTCCCGGGCAAAAACGTTGTAGTTGTCGGTCAGGTATTTCTCTGTCGCCAGCACATCGTTGAGTATGTCCCGGTCATTCATCTGGGGGCCTTTTACTTTAGGCAAAGTCCCCGACTGGGGATTCTGGATGATCTTGCTGTTCTGCGGCACGGGCTTCACCTCCCTGTGTTACTGTGATATCGGCTGATTGGTCACAGCCTTAGCTGGATCCAAGTGGCCCAGCAATTTCTGATAGTGGTTCTGATGCATTCTGCTCAAACTGTCACAGATATCCTTAACTCCCTGCTCCTGTGCCATTTGGGCATACATCGCGAATTTCTTTGCCGCCAAGAGCTCCCAAGACAGCGCATCTTGGATGTAGCTAAGATCCTTGGTGGTTACGATTTCCGGGGGCTGCTGCATAACCCCCTGCTGTGTACCTATACCAGTCTGAATGTGCACTTTTCGATGACCTCCCTTCACTTTCCACCACACAGCTTAGTATGACCACTATCGGTGGAAACAATCCCTGCAAGATCCTCACCTAGACTGCCTTCGGCTTGTGTTGTAGAATATGCACGGATCATAGCAGTGAAACGGAGTTGGAGCCAATGATTACCAAAAGAACATGGGTCAACGGTTTGAGAAACGGTATCGAGACCATCTGGGAACTTGCTAAAGTAGTCGTTCCAGTGACATTGGTGATTACCGTGTTGAAGGAAACCGGTTGGTTAGGGATGGCGGCAGACTGGCTGGAACCATTGATGTCGCTGCTGGGGCTGCCCGGGGAAGCGGCTCTAGCGCTGGTCATGGGGTATTTTGTGAACGTCTACAGCGCCATTGCGGCCATCCTGGTGCTGGATCTGACTATCAAGCAGGTTACGGTGATTGCTGTCATGGTCGGCATCTGCCACAATCTCTTCTTGGAAAGCGCTGTCACCAGCAAGACGGGGGTCAAACCTCTGCCTATAGCCGCCCTCAGGATCGGTGTCTCATTGTTAGCAGGCCTGGGGGTCAATTGGCTGTATTAGCAAGAGAGCCAAGCGATGGATTAAGGGGTGAAGTAAATGGAGTTCTCTATGATAGACACAGCTGCAGATGGATTGAAAGCCGGCCTTATGGGAGTAAGGGATATCGCTGTCATTGTGGTGCCCTTGATGGTTGTCATCGAACTAGCCAAAGACAGCGGCGTGATGCAGTGGATCACTGGGAGATTTAGGCCACTGGCTGCCTTGCTGAAGATCTCCAGGGAATCTCTCCTGCCCTTGGTGGTGGGATTGATGGTTGGGCTGGCTTTCGGTTCAGGAGTAATCATCAATGCCGCTAGAGATGGGCAGCTCTCCAAGAAAGACCGCCATGTGGTGGTTGTCTATCTCAGCCTCTGCCATTCTGTGTTCGAGGATACTCTGCTGCTGGCAGCAGTGGGGGCCAGTCTGTCCTGGCTGGTTGGGAGCCGGCTGCTCCTTGCTACGGCAGCGGCGATGCTCCTAGCTCGCATCTTTCCCCATCAGGATATGGAGGCCCAAAGCCAGCCGCTGGGAATGGGTTGATGCTTCGTATGAGTGAGAAGTCCTCGGGTCCCGCAGGATCCGGGTGATGCAGTGTTAGGATCCTAGGCAAGGAGGAGTTACTGAGATAGGAGTCAAGAAGAGGATTCTCCGGGCTATTGCCCCTCTGCTTCTTCTTAGGTACGCGGAACTAACAAGAGTGCATTGCCAAGAATGTGCATTATCATGCAGGGCCATAGGTTTCTGCGCCACACATAGAGGACGTAGAGAAGAACCACACCTGTTCCGTTATAGAGCAGCCACTCTGGCCCAAAGAATCGGATGTGGGGGAGCACGAATATCGAGAAGCTGATGAGCACGGCCAGCCAGCCCCGTCCGGTTAATTCCTGAAGCCTCTTGATCGGATAGCCCCTGAAGAGAATCTCCTCAGTAATCCCTGTGGTAAGAATCAGAGCAATCAGAACTGGAAGAGGAAGGTTAGTAATGGTGTCTAGCCCTTTGTTTTGAGCCGGTGGGGCTATGATGTTGAGCACTATGGAAGTAGCTGTAGATATAACCCAAAAGGCAATTCCCCAGAGAACATCCTTCCAGTGTGGCTTGGTGAGAGATATTGATTCGAGTCCCCTCTTTTCCACTCTGGCAATGAAGGCAAGGAGTAATGCTACAGCCACCCAGTTCCAGATGAGTACAGATGGTGGCCCTTGGAGCCCCAAGTTAACACCTGCCCATCTAAGGGCAATATTAACGTAATTCGGACTGTAAGCGATCACAAGGCCGAGCATGGTGAGTTTGGATTGAGGTGCACCTAGTTTATCAAGCGATTCACTAGTTCCTTTGTGGATGGTTTTCTGTGATTGAGCGCAACGCGAGTCTAGAGACACAATGCTCATCTTCCTCTCCTCAAGGCTGTAAGAGATAAGGCCCTGCCTGGCTATAGACGAAATTCCTTACTTAGACATTCGAGAACAGCTCTAGCCCTCCTTCTTTTGCCGTCAAGGTATGCGTCATGTGGGATGCACACAATATAAGCACCCCGACAAAGCCCCGGAGGCAGCGCTGACCGCTCTAGAAAGTTGGCCGGCAGGTTACCTAAGACTCAGAAGGAACCTGGCTGTGAAAGCGGAAAAGATGACATAAACACTACCCGTGATGCTGCGGGTGGAATTGATGCATTTGATGGGAGAAAACCTGGAGATTACCTGCTGAGGGGAGAGGCGAGCTATGCGGCGGTTGGATTTGCGGGGAACTTGGCGGCTGCGGGAGCTGGGATATGAGGAAAGCATACCAGCTCAAGTACCTGGGGATAACCACAGTGCTCTGCTGGAGGCTGGCAAGATTCCCGATCCTTATTGGGGAGATAATGAGCTGGCAGTTCAGTGGGTAGGTAGAAGGAGCTGGGAGTATTCCCGGAAGTTTACCATGGATGAGGAGATGCTGGGGGAAAGCTCTGTCTTTCTTAACTGTGATCAGTTGGATACAGTTGCCGATATCTACATCAACGATCACCATGTGGCATCGACAGACAACATGTTCCGGCGGTATAGATTCGAAGTCAAGGAGTACTGCCGGCTGGGAGAGAACGAAATTAGAATCGTATTTCATTCAGCGGTAGAGACTGCTGCTGCCCGCAGCCAGGAACTGCCCTATGAAATCCCTCACAGTCAGTACCCCATCCAGTCACCCCATGTTAACTTGGTCCGTAAGGTGGCTTGTCACGGCGGCTGGGATTGGGGATGCTGCTTGATGGTATCCGGTATCTACGGAGATATCTACATAGGTGCCACATCACTGGGACGCATCGAGTATGTATATACAACCCAAACCCATACCGATGGGTGCTGTAAGGTGGAAGTCACCGCAGAGATTATGTCTCCCAACGGTGGTGAGACAGAACTTGAGGTTACCTTGGGGGATCTCAAGCAGCGGAAACCGGTGCTGCTGACACCGGGGCACAACACAGTCTCCACTGAAGTTGTGGTTGACAATCCCAAGCTCTGGTGGCCAAACGGCCATGGCCAGCAGCCCCTTTATGATCTGATCGTCGCCGCTGCCGGCGATCAAGTAAAAAAGCGGCTGGGGCTGCGGCAGCTGGAGGTGATTACTGAAGAGGATGACATCGGGTTATCTTTCAAGATCAGGGTGAATGGAGCAGATATCTTCTGCAAGGGGGCCAACTGGATCCCTGCTGATGCCCTGCCCCAGCGGCAGACCAGGGAGCGGCTGGATGACCTGTTGACCAGCGCCGCTGCTGCCCACATGAACATGATTCGGATCTGGGGAGGCGGGCAGTATGAATCTGAAGACTTCTATGACTTGTGTGATGAAAAGGGCCTCCTCATCTGGCAGGATTTCATGTTCTCCTGCGCCCTGTACCCGGCGGCCAAGGAATTTTTGGCCAATGTCCGGGAAGAAGTTATGCATCAGGTGAAACGTTTGCGGGATCATGCTTGCATTGCCCTTTGGTGCGGCAACAACGAGTGCTTGGGAGCGTTGAATTGGTTTGAAGTCTCCCGCCGCAATCGGGACCGTTATCTGGTGGATTATGACCGGCTCTATGAAGGGACAATCGGCCAAGCAGTTGATGAAGCCGATCCCACCCGGCTGTACTGGCCCAGCTCGCCTTGCGGCGGCAGAGGGGATTACTCCGATAACTGGCATGAGGATTCCCGGGGGGATATGCATTACTGGACAGTATGGCATGAGAATGCTTCCTTCGATGCCTATTTCGATGTAACTCCCCGGTTCTGTTCCGAGTTCGGCTTTCAGTCATTTCCATCCCTAGAGACCATTGCTGCCTTTGCACCGGAGAGCCACTTCAATCCCACTGCTCCTTTCATGGAGCACCATCAGCGGCACCCAGCGGGGAATTCCAAGATCACAGAGATGATGACTAGATACTTTCGGGTGCCGGAGGGCTTTGAGAACTTTGTTTTCTTAAGTCAGGTGCAGCAGGGGTTGGCTATTAAGACAGGGGTGGAGTTTTGGCGGCATCTGCAGCCCACCTGCATGGGGACCCTATACTGGCAGCTCAATGACGTCTGGCCGGTCTGTTCCTGGTCGTCATTGGAATACAGCGGTAAATGGAAGCTGCTCCACTATATGGCTAAGCGGTTCTATGCACCGGTAATTGTCACCACTTTCCAGAATAAGGATGGTGCCCTGGAAGTATGGGCGGTGAATGATACACATCAGCCCCAAAGCGTCAAAGCCGCACTCCAAATATGGGATTTGGCTGGCAAGGTTCGAAAACAGGAAGAGTACACCGGGGTGGTCCCTGCTGGAGGAGCCAGCCTATTGGCAGTACGTTCCCTGGAACAGCTGGCCCCCAGGCCTGATGAGGTGTTCGCCTTCTTGGAGCTGACAGGGGACGGTATTTATCATTACAACGATCATTTCTTCACAGAGTATAAGAGATGCCATCTGCCTGAAGCCAGCTTGAAGGCAGCAGCTAGAGAGGTCAACGGCAGTTATCAAGTCGAGGTTTCCACCGATATGCCGGCCTTCTTCGTGAGCTTGGAGTGTAAGGGAATCAGGGGTGAGTTTGACGATAACTGCTTCACTCTGCTTCCCGGCAAACCAAGGACTTTAGTCTTTGCTCCCAAGGAAGCTGTCACCTTTAAGGGATTCCAAGACTCCTTGAAGGTCAGCCACCTGCGGGCTGCCTATCGGTAAAGCACAGCCCTTAGAGGCAGGCTCAAGCGAAGCAGGGTTAACATAGCGCCAGTATCATGTAATGATCTATGAAAGCCAGATTTTGAAGAAAGGGGGGTCTGGTATGGGTAGGAGAGTACAGAGGTATGGCTTAGCTGTATTGATTCTCACGCTGCTTTTGGGATCAGCGGCACATGCGGCATCACCGGACACCGTCATTAATCAAGCAACAGCGGCTCTGCGGGAAATGGCTGCTGAGCCCGATGCCGCTACGATGGCCAGCCTCATAAAGGAGGCCCGGGGTGTTGCCATCTTCCCATCGGTGGTGAAGGCCGGCATTTTCCTCGGAGGCAAGTACGGAGAGGGATTGGTACTGCAGCGGGATCAGGAGACAGGTGCTTGGTATGGCCCCAGTTTTGTCACAATGAAGGGTGTCTCTTACGGACTGCAGTTTGGCGTGCAGTCAACGGCTTTGGTGCTGGTCATCAACAACGATGAAGGTATGGAGCGTTTCCGAGGCGCACAGGAATTCACCCTGGGAGGCGATATCGGCATAGCAGCAGGCCCCATGGGCCGTCAGGCCGGAGCCAGTACCGATGTCCAGCTAAAATCAGCCATTTACAGCTATTCTATGAGTAAGGGGCTCTTTGCTGGCTTCTCATTGGAGGGAGCGATTATCGAGACCGACCATGATGCCAACAGGGATTATTGGGGCAATGCCTTTTCCCCCGAGAAGATCCTCGAGCTGGCAGCCAACGATTCCAGGGTAGAGGTCTTAGTGCATGAATTGGAACGGCTGATGGACCAGGGAAGGTAGCAAAAGAAAGATGGGGCCTGGGAGCACCTGGGCCCCTTACATGTATCTGAAACGCAATATGGAGCAGCGTATTAGCCTCATTGTGGAGCTTTAGCCTTATCTATTCCTCCAGCAGGCCAATCTCCCGCAGTGCATGGCAAATGCCGTCTTCATCGTTGCTCTTGGTCACCAGGTCAGCGACTTCAAGGACCTGGGGCATGGCATTGCCCATGGCAACACCTATTCCGGCCATGGCGACGATCTCACTGTCGTTTTCACCATCACCAAAGGCAATCAGGTCCCTCAAAGATATCTTGAGCAGCTCGGCTGCCTGCTTCACCGCGCTGCCTTTAGAGACCCCTTGACTGACGATCTCACAGTAGGTAGGCTTGGACAGGCTGACATAGATGGGCAGATCCTGGGAATCGATCCACTGCCGGTAGGCGGCGATCTCCTCGGCTTCGCCCATGATCAGCACCTTATGTGCATCGGGCATGGAATCGCCTAAGAGGTCTTCTACCATCCTAGGCTCAAAGTTCACAATTGCCGCCTCCTGCTCAGACCATGAACTGGCAGCTTCCACAAACCATTCCCAGCCGGCCATCAGATTAGCATGTAGATTGCGCCGACGGGCTTCTTCGATGGCAGCTGCAGATGCCTCTCGTCCCATGGGCATATCCCACAGAATCCTATTACCAGTGACAATGATGGCTCCATTGAGGGCAATGGAAATGGTGCTCGCAATGCCGAGCCGATCAGCGATCTCAACAACGCTTCTCGGGGGCCTGGCGGTAGCCAAGACGATGTGGTGGCCGAGTTCCGCTGCCTTGGCAAGGGCCCGCTTGGTAGAAGGCAGGATGGAATGGGAACTGGTGAGCAGGGTGCCGTCCACATCAAAGACCAATAGTTTCCCTTTGGTATCCACTGAGGGCTGTACCTCCTTCTCGATGCTAAAGACCTTATACCCTTCTGGATCAAGTGCTGCCGGTCCTGCTCCTCTGCCTTCACCATCCCCGGGAATCAGGAACCATCCAAGAAGGGTCCTCATAGTGTATTAGCAAGAACTCATGCTGGCCGAAATACCGAAGTGCTGCCGGTATTATACCCTTTGCCTGCCGGCAGCCAAACCAGCTGTTTCCAGGGCGAGGTGTCAGGTTGATGACAGCAGGAAGGTCGTTAGCTGACTTGCCTGTAGGCGCCGCAAGCATAGTCATGGAGCTGAGGGCAGTGGGAAGTACCAGGAGGCGGCTGCTGGATCTGGGATTTGTGCCGGACACAGCGGTAGAAGCCGTCCGCCGCAGCCCCATGGGTGATCCGACAGCCTATCAGATCAGGGGGGCAGTCATCGCTCTAAGGAAAGAAGATGCTGATGCCGTGCTGGTTAGGCCCATCTAGATGCAGGTGTGGGAGGGAAAGAGATGATACAGGGTTATTACCCGGCTGGAATTAAGGGAGTAGATGCAGATTATGTCGCTGTCCTGGCAGGTAATCCCAACACCGGTAAGAGTACCGTTTTCAACGCTTTGACAGGCCTAAACCAACATACCGGCAACTGGCCTGGAAAGACTGTGGCCCATGCCCGGGGGTATTATCGCCATCGGGGAAAGACAGTCATTATCGTTGATCTGCCGGGGACCTATTCCCTTTCAGCCAACTCCCCGGAAGAGGAGGTGGCCAGGGATTTCATCTGTTTTGGCCAGCCCGACGTGACTGTGGTTATCGCCGATGCCACTTGCCTGGAACGAAACCTCAATTTAGTCCTGCAGGTATTGGAGATCACCCCTAAGGCTGTGGTCTGCCTTAACCTGATGGATGAGGCAGAGAAGAAAGGCTTGAGGCTGGATGCGGAGCGGTTAGCCGACGAACTGGGTATTCCAGTGGTACCCACCGCTGCCCACACAGGCAGAGGCATAAAGCAGTTGAAAGATAGAATTCATGCTGTTGCTCTCAATGAGATTCTGCCCCGGCCGAAGCCGGTGACCTATGGCAAGGAATTGGAGGCAGCTGTTCAGCAGCTGGAAGCAAGCCTGCAGAGCATATATGTCGACGGTATCAGCAGGCGGTGGCTGGCACTGCGCCTCTTGGAAGGTGATCCGTCAGTAGTTGAAGCTATTCGCCAGTACAATCTAGCTGAAGGCAGGCAGGGAGGGCCGTGTGGGAGTGAGTACAGCGCAGATTATAGACCAGGTCGTAGAACAGGGGCAGGAGCTGAGAAGGCGATTAGGGGCAGAGCTTGAGATTCAAGATCAGATAGTAACCTCCATTTACCGCCGGGCCGAAGCCATAGCATCAAAGGCGGTATCCCAAACTGACGGCAGAGCCCGGGATTGGACGAAGGCCATCGATGATCTGCTCACCTCCAAACTCGTCGGATTTCCACTAATGCTGCTGCTTCTTGGGGGTATCCTGTGGCTGACTATTTCAGGAGCAAATTACCCCTCTAATGCTCTGGCGGCCGTGTTTTTCACGCTAGAAGAACAGCTAACACTTCTCTTTATGGGGTGGGGAGTCCCCGACTGGCTTCATGGTATAGTTGTCTTAGGGACATTTAGGTGTCTTGCTTGGGTCATCTCAGTGATGCTTCCTCCTATGGCCATCTTCTTTCCGCTTTTTACCTTGTTGGAAGATCTCGGTTATCTCCCCAGGGTTGCCTTTAACCTGGATAATATCTTCAAGCGATGCGGTGCCCACGGCAAGCAGGCACTGACCATGGCCATGGGCTTTGGCTGCAACGCAGCAGGAGTTATGGCAGCTCGGATCATCGATTCCCCCCGGGAGCGGATGATTGCTATTCTGACCAATAACTTCATTCCGTGCAACGGCCGCTTCCCCTTACTAATTTCCATGGCCGCTCTCTTCTTGGGAGCAGGAGGGCTGAAGTACGGCACTGCCGCCGCATCTTTGACTGTGGTGAGCATGGTGCTTTTGGGCATCGGTGTGAGTTTCCTGATCTCCTATATTCTCTCCCATACCCTGCTGCGGGGAGCCTCTTCATCTTTTGCATTGGAGCTGCCGCCCTACCGGCGCCCCCAAGTGCTGCAGGTGCTGGTTAGATCGGTTCTTGACCGCACTCTCTTTGTACTATGGCGGGCTGTCAAAGTCGCCGCACCGGCTGGCGCACTAGTTTGGGTGCTGGCCAACATCGATGTCGGCGGGATGAGCATTATCGAACACCTGGCGGGCTATCTCGAACCCGCCGGCCGGCTGATGGGCATGGATGGGTTTATCCTCTTGGCTTTTATCC
>LFTN01000138.1 GCA_001513495.1 Clostridiales bacterium DTU087 | reverse complement strand
GGACACAGCTTGATATGTCCACAAGCGGATTTCACCAGGCCGGGGTGTTGACTGGACAATGCCCCATCCGCTGGGCCCGCTCTGCTCCTCCATGACCCAGAAATTCTGCTGCCGTATGCCCCGCATCAGGTCATGGGTCATGGCTAGACGAGCTTTATCCGGCGCTCCCAGCAAGCGGGGGTAGTTGTCCCAGGAGACGAAATCTAAGTCGTCACCCAGCTTGTAGTAGTCAATTTCGGGGAAGAGCCCCATGAGGTTATGGGTGATGAACTGATTGGCCGTGTGCCGGCGCAGAATCTCAATCTGCCGTCTTTGATACTCCACTTTCATATCTGATGAGAAGCGATAAAAGTCCAGGAGCAGACTGGGGTTGTGTTCTGCAACGGTCTTCCTCGGAATGATTACCTGATCCCAGTCTGTGTATGTTTGGCTCCAGAAGATAGTCCCCCAGGTCTCGTTCAAAGCCTCCAGTGTGCCGTACTTGCGCTGCAGCCAGCGGCGAAAAGCCTCTTGGCAGGAGTCGCAGTAGCAGCGGACAGTGGAGTGACAGCCAAATTCATTATCTGTCTGCCAGCCGATGACACCGGGGTGCTGCCCATAGTGCTTGGCCAGTTGTCCTACAATCACGTCGGTGTACCACTGATAATTCTCATTGGTGGCACAGTAATGGCAGCGGGAACCAAAGCCCCTCACATGTCCATCGGCACCCCGGGGCAGTATGTCGGGATGCTTGTCGATAAGCCATTTAGGAGGGGTCGCAGTCGGTGTGCCGATGATCACCTTAAGCCCATGTTTGTTCAGCACCTCTATGGCCCGATCCAGCCATGCAAAATCAAAGTGCCCTTCGGAAGGCTCAAGCTTAGCCCAAGCAAACTCTGCTACCCGAACCACGTTGAGATGAGCAGCCTGCATCAGCTGGGCATCGATCTCCCAGCGTTCCTCAGGCCAATGCTCAGGATAATAATCAACTCCGAAATACATACAAATCCCCCTAGGCTGATGGTTTCTGTTGCCAAGAATGTTCCCAATTCTCAATTCCCCGCAGTGCCGCACTTGTCCTGCAGGCCAGCTTGCCCCAAGCTGCATCGAACTTCTCGGCCTTGGCGCAGCTCTGTCACCTGCTATTGCTCGGTCTAGGCCCCGTCATTAAACAAGAGGCGAAGGTATCACCCTCCGCCTCTCTTGTCATCGATTAGGTTCTATACATATACATGGACTGGCTAAGCCGTGGACTCTATTCTACCTTCTCAACCAAATCCAGAGTCTCTCC
>LFTN01000068.1:5146-5430 GCA_001513495.1 Clostridiales bacterium DTU087 | reverse complement strand
GCTCTCAGCGTGTGGTTAGGCTTGCCCTGGCCTGCTGCGGTGATGATGTTAACCACTCCAGCCACAGCATCAGCGCCGTACAGGGCAGAGGCCGCGCCTTTGATGACCTCGATGCGTTCAATACCGGAGACTGGTATGCTGGCTGCATCTATTCCGCCTGTCCGCGCGTCATTGAGGGGCCGGCCGTTTAGGAGAACCAAGGTCTGTTCATTTGAGGAACCCCTGATCAGAATGCTGGCAGGGCTCCCCACAGTGCCATTGTCCTTTATGTACACACCAGCGGA
>LFTN01000068.1:0-5070 GCA_001513495.1 Clostridiales bacterium DTU087 | reverse complement strand
GTCTTGAGTGCCTCACCTACACTGTTCACCCCCGTTTGCTCCAACTGCTCTTTGGTGATGACTACGACACTAGCAGGAGTCTCAGTGATAATCTGCGGGATACGGCTGGCTGTGACTATGACGGTGAAGACTTCGTCAGTCAGCCTGAGTTCCTGGGACGTGCCGTCTGCGTACACAGGGGCAGATATAATCAAGCTCATCAATAAGCATGCAAGCAGGATCTTTGCCGTAGATTTCTGATTGCCAGTATGGAGACGCTTAGCAGACACGATCATCATCCTTTCGTTCATCTGTTTCAATGGACTGTCGGATTGCTCTCCCTTGCCAACAGACAGGCCACAGCAAAAAATCCCAGCCGCTTGCGCGACTGGGATTAACATCTACTGCTGAACACAGGGATAGAATACTTCACATTCTCCCCAGATCACCATCCCCTTTCGCGAAGGACTTCGGTGCTCAGATTAGGCAGGTCTCCTGGCTCCCGGTCATCACAAACCCTGCACCTTCCCCGCATCTTTGCGAGTGGCTTACGCAAGGCTGTTCATCCGGTCACAGTGGCGCGTCCGCGTGGTTATCATCTCACGATGATTCCAACTTCCCTATTATCCTCTTTGGCGAGGCACCTAACCTGGATATTATTAAGTTGTTGGGGCAGCCCTTTGCCGAATCAGCTCGGCCTTTGCACGTGCATTGCTTGGCTGCAGAGCCAATATCTGACTGTAGACCCTATTGTACCTTGTCGGGAGCCTGGAGTCAACCAATCGATAACTTTAAGCTGCCTGCGCCAGTTTTTGGAAACAAAGTTTGTCAATTTGACATGCTGGGTGAGTTATGGTAATTTATGAACACAACCCGATGACGGGTTGTATAGTTAGGCAAGACACACTCAATCTGCATAGCAACTGCATACTAGAACGCTTAATCCACCCTCCCAGGGGTGGAACGGGGGACCCACGTATCTGGGGTGAATCCTGTAATACAGGTAGGGCTATCCTTGGCCCGAATCCGGCAGCTAACTTCGTAAGCGTGAAAGGAAGTATGTGGTGTATAGAGGGTATTGCCCCAAAGACCACACGCTTACGTTGTGGTCTTTTCATTTCCACGCAGTTCTTTGCCTAGTCCTGCTGCTGTCTGAAATCGAGGAAGGGAGAGATTGGTTTTGAGAAAGCATATCCTCGTCTTGTTGTTGGTTTGCAGTCTCATTGTCGGAATTGGCATCCTTGGTGAAGCGAAGACGCTGGTTGTTGGGATGCATGATGACCTCGCCGCTCTGGACCCGGCGGATTTTAGCCACCGGGAGACGGAGAGTATGCTCAGGCAGGTTTATGAGGGGCTTTCTACTTATATGCCTTCCCGGGAAATCCATTATGAACTGGCGGAAAGCATCGAACCCATCGATGACACAACATATGAGATCCGCATTCGTGAAGGAGTCAAGTTCCACGATGGAACACCTCTAACCGCGGAGGATGTGGCTTTCAGCATCAATCGGCTGATCAAGCCTGGAGCCATGGCAGGGAGAACCTCCCAGCGGCGGGGATTGATGGGGCCAACTAAGGAAGCCGTTGTTGTTGATGAACACACTGTCCATGTGAAACTGGAGAACCCCTGGCCCCTGTTTCCCAGGTTCATACCTTGGCAGATGATTGTGCCCAGTACTGTGGGTGACGGATACATTACTGAACCTGTGGGTACGGGGCCCTATATGTTTGAAGAGTGGGTAAGGGATAGTCACTTCAGCGTTTCGGCTAATCCCAACCACTGGCGGGGAAAGCCCAGCATAGACAAGGTGGTATTTCGGGTGATCGGGGATGAATCTGCCCGGGTGTCTGCCCTGCGTGCCGGAGAAATTGATATAGCAACCATGATCCCTGTCCACGAAATCCCGGCTCTAGAAGCAGATCCCAACATCGAGGTCCTATCTGTTCTGGGTACCCGCAGCTACTTCCTGGAGATGAATGTCAATAAACCGCCCTTCAATGATGTGCGGGTAAGGCAGGCAATGAACTATGCCGTTGATATTGATACTCTCATAGAAGTCCTCTATGAAGGGAGAGCCACCCGGATACCATTTATACTGTCTCCCCAGGCCTTTGCCTATCATGATGGGCTGCCCTTCTATGAATACAATCCAGAGAAGGCGATGCAGCTACTGGCAGAGGCTGGTTATCCCAACGGCTTCGAGTTTGAGCTGGATGTAGTAGACACCCACCGGGCCCGGGCGGAGATTTACCAAGCGATGTTGGCGGTGGTGGGGATCAATGCCAAGATTCGCACATGGCCCACTGTCAGTGCTATGCGGGATGCCTGGATGCAGGCAAAGCACAAGCCGGCAGAAGAGCAGCGGGATGCTTTGCTCACCGACTGGGGCAATGCCTCCCTAGATCCATTTGATATTTTCATACCCAAGTGCCATTCCGATGCGTCGGGATTGGGCAGAAGCAATTATTCAGGCTACTCCAACCCTGAAGTTGACAGGCTCTTGGAGTCAACCCTGACCAGCAGTTTCGATGAGGAGCGCCGGGCAGCCTTCCTGAAAGCACAGGAGATCGTCCACGGAGATGTGCCCATGGTATTCGAGTTTGTTGCCCATGAGATCTACGGCATCAGAAATCGGGTTAAGAACTTCCAGCCCAGTCCTGACGGCAGGCTCCACCTGTGGGCTGTTGATATTGAATAAACAGTCAGGCCTTGGGAGCGGCAGCTGCTGCTCCCAAGGCAGTCACCGTGGAAGGGGGTATTGCAGTGGACAAGATTTTGCAGCGATTGCTCCAGACTATTCCCGTTCTCATCGGGATCAGTCTAATAGTCTTTTCTTTGATGCATTTGGCCCCCGGTGACCCGGTGGAAATCATGTTGGGTGAAGTTGGCTATGTGAGTCAGGAAGACATCGAGCTGATCAGGGCTGAGCTCGGCCTGGACCGCCCCTTGCCCCAGCAGTACTTCAGCTTCGTCGCTGGGATCCTGCGGGGGGATTGGGGTACTTCCCTAAGGGCCAGGGTGTCGGTGAAGGAGCTGATCCTGGAGCGGCTGCCCGCAACCATCGAGCTCACCTTTGCCGCGATCGTTGTATCGTTGATCATAGGCATACCTGCCGGTGTGCTTTCCGCTGTCCGCAGGTATTCATGGCTTGATAAGCTCGGCACATTAGTTGCCTTAGTGGGAATCTCTATGCCGCAGTTTTGGCTGGGATTGACATTGATCCTTGTCTTCTCAGTAGGGCTCCATCTGCTGCCGGGAGGGGTGCGCCTGGCCTTTGATATTCCTGCTCCTCCCACCGTCACTGGGCTGCTTTTGGTAGACTCTATCCTTGCAGGAGATTGGGCAGCCTTCTGGGGTGCCCTCAGGCACCTGGCCCTACCGGCCCTGACCCTGGGAGCACCCATGTCGGCATTGACAATGCGGGTTACCAGATCCAGCATGCTGGAGGTAATTCGGCAGGATTATGTCACCTTCGCCAAGGCAAAGGGCGTGAAGGAGCTGTCGGTGGTCATCAAGCATGCCCTGCGGAATGCGTTGATTCCTATTGTGACTGTGGTGGCGCTGAACATGGGCTCCCTTTTGGGAGGCAACATGATTGTCGAGAGAATTTTCAGCTGGCCTGGGTTGGGGCAGCTGGTAGTTGACTCGATTCGCACCTATGACTATCCGGTAGTACAAGTAGCGGTCATGGTCTATGCCCTCACGTACGTGGCAATGAATCTGATTGCGGATCTTCTGTATATGCGCTTGAATCCCAGGGTGCGGATCTAAAGAGGTGGTGAGTGTTTGAATAGGTACGCGGCTAGAGCTGACGAGTTTGTGATAGCTGAAACGCTCAAGCAAAAGCTGCTGCGGGCCCTTCAAAGGACCATCGGCAATATTCAGGAGTTCTGGCGGTTATACCGCAAGAACCATCTGGCCGTCATCGGCGGGGCAGTAGTACTGATCTTTATTTCTCTAGCAATTCTTGCCCCCTATGTTACTTCCCATGACCCAGAGGCGCCCAATTTCAGGGCTATTCGCAGGCCGCCGGTCTGGAGCAAAGAGGGCAGCTGGACATATCCCTTGGGTACCGACCACCTAGGCCGTGATATCTGGGCCAGAATCATCTACGGCGCCAGGATATCTTTGTTTATCGGATTTGTCGTAGTGGGATTTGCTACTATGATTGGGGTTGCACTGGGGCTGATCTCCGGTTACTACGGCGGCAGGATCGATGCTGTGATTCAAAGGGTGATTGACACCTTATTGGCCTTTCCCTATTTGATTTTGGCTACAGCATTGGTGGGAGTGCTGGGGCCGGGACTGCGGAATATAGTGCTTGCCTTGCTGTACAAAGAATGGGTCTATCCTTGCCGCGTAGTCCGGGGTGAGGTGCTGGCAGCTAAGGAGCAGGAATACGTGGAAGCAGCCCGCACCGTGGGGGCCAGCAGCCGCCACGTAATGTTCAAGGAAATACTGCCCAACGTCTTGGCCTCCACGGTTGTCGTGTCTACACTGAGGGTCGGCTCTGTAATCTTAATGGAGGCCTCTTTGAGCTTCTTGGGCTTGGGAGTCGAGCCGCCGACGCCTGCGTGGGGCTCGATGGTTGCTGAGGGCCGCCGCTTCATCAATACAGAATGGTGGATATCTACCCTGCCCGGCCTGGCTATTTTCTTGACTGTACTGGGCATCAACCTCATGGGAGAAGGGCTCAGGGATGCCCTTGACCCCAAGTTAAGGGAGTGAGCCTATGGGTAATTGTCTGCTGCAGATAAAAGACCTCAAGACATACTTCTACACTGATAACGGTATTGCCAAGGCTGTTGACGGGGTCAGTTTCTCCGTGGGTCACGGGCAAGCAGTCGGGCTCGTAGGAGAATCTGGATGCGGCAAAAGTGTCACTGCCCGCAGTATCATGCGTCTAGTTGATTATCCCGGGAGCATTGTGGGAGGGCAAGTCCGTTTTCGGGGCGAGGACCTCTTGACAAAAAGCGAAAAAGAGATCCGCCAGTTTCGAGGCAAAGAAATTGCCATGATTTTCCAAGATCCCCTAACTACCTTGAATCCGGTGCTCACAGTGGGAGACCAGATAGTTGAAGCAATTGA
>LFTN01000148.1 GCA_001513495.1 Clostridiales bacterium DTU087 | reverse complement strand
GCTGGTTTCTCCTCAGGCAGTTTGAGACAGAGAGAGAACTGGAAGGGGCAACGCTCCTTGCAGATAACGGCGAAGTCCTCACTGTACTGGGGCAGGGCCCCAGCCATTACATTCCCTTGGAGGATATCCCCCAGGTCATGCAGGATGCCATCTTAGCCATGGAGGACCGCTGGTTCTATAAGCACCCGGGCTTCAACCCCATCGCCATTCTCAGGGCTTTCTACATAAACTTCAAGGCCGGGAGGCGTGTTGCCGGAGGCAGCACCATCACCCAGCAGCTGGCAAAGAATTTATTCCTGACCTTTGAGAAAACTTGGACCCGCAAACTGGAGGAACTGGCGCTGGCACTGATCTTGGAACAGCGCTACACCAAGGACGAAATCCTCGAGCTGTACTTGAACCATATCTATTTCGGTGAAGGCAGCTACGGCATTGAGGCAGCTGCCAGAACCTATTTCGGCAAATCCGCTGCTGAGCTCAATCTTGTGGAAAGTGCCCTCTTGGCCGCCATCCCCCGTTCCCCCAACGCCTATGATCCCTATACCAACCCAGAACTGGCCCGGGAGCGGCGCAACCTTGTCTTAGAGCAGATGGCTGAACTGGAGATGATCTCAGAGGCAGAGCGGCAGGAGGCCGCAGCCCGCCCCCTTGAGCTGGCCCGCCGGCGACGGGGACAAGCACCCTATTTCCTCGATTATGTCAAAAAACAGCTGGAGGAACGATATGGAGCCAATATGGTTTACAGGGGCGGGCTTAGAGTCCACACTACCCTCAATCCCCACTACCAGCGGGCTGCTGAAGAAGCCTTTGCCAAACAGGAGTTCCAAGGGGCATTGGTTGCCATCGACCCCCAAACCGGCTTCATCCGGGCAATGGTGGGCGGCCGTGATTACATCGAGTCACAGTTCAACCGGGCTGTCCAAGCCCACCGCCAGCCCGGTTCAGCCTTCAAGCCCTTTGTCTACGCAGCAGCCCTGGAAGCAGGCTGGCAGCAGAATACTCTGGTAGAAGACATACCCCGGGAGTATGCCGGATATGCACCCCGCAACTATGATGACCGCTATTGGGGCCCGGTGGTGATGAAGCACGCTGTGGCCCATTCCTTAAACAATGCCGCGGTCTGGGCCCTGTCAGAAGTGGGGATCAGCCGGGTGATAAAACTAGCTGAGAATATGGGGATTGCATCATTGACCGCCGAAGACAGAAACCTCTCCCTAGCCCTCGGCGGCATAACCAAAGGCGTCACTCCCCTGGAGCTGGCAGGAGCCTTTGTCCCGTTTGCGAATGGCGGTATCCGCTATGAAATTAGGGGCATCCAGCGGGTGCTAAACCGGGACGGCAGAGTCCTCGAAGACCACCAGCCTCGGGGCGTCAGGGTCCTTAAAGAAACCACTGCGTACCTGGTAACCGATATTCTGAAAAGCGTCTTCGACTACGGTACGGCAAGGCACCTGCCGGTCAATCGGCCGGCCGCCGGCAAGACCGGCACCAGTGATGAGACAACCAGTCTGTGGTTTACCGGGTATACCCCCAGCATCGTCGCAGTGGTCTATATCGGAGATGATCAGCAAAGGCCCCTGCCTGGCTACGGTGGGACTTTGGCCGGCCCCGTCTGGACCGAATTCATCAATACTGCCTTAGCCGATGAACCGCCCCGGGATTTCCCGGTGCCCCCCAGCGTTGTCACCGGCATTCCCATCCACATCTTTACTGGGCTCTTGGCAGGCCCGGGCTGTGAATGGTCAGTACCCTGTGCCTTTATCCAAGGAACCGAACCCGCGGAATACGCACCCTGTGTTGACCAAAGCCAGTTTTCAGAGGAGCTGTCTCCCGAGCCGCCCAACACTCCCTATGACCTGTTC
>LFTN01000120.1 GCA_001513495.1 Clostridiales bacterium DTU087 | reverse complement strand
TTTGCCGCGAACCTGGCAGTGATCCCAGCTCTAGTCGGCAAGGGAGACGCCATCTACAGCGACAGCCTCAATCATGCCAGTATCATTGACGGGTGCAGGCTGAGCCGGGCTGAGATCAGGGTCTATGACCACTGCAATATGGAGAGCCTGGAGGAGCGCCTCCGGGAACCTGCAGCCGGCAGGAAGCTGATTATCACCGACGGTGTGTTCAGTATGGATGGAGATATAGCACCGCTCCCTGCCATTGTAGAGTTGGCTGAAAAATACGGAGCCATGACCATGGTGGACGATGCCCACGGCGAAGGCGTCCTGGGCACCAACGGCCGGGGTATCGTGGATCACTTCGGGCTCCACGGCCGGGTCGATGTGGAAGTCGGGACTCTGTCCAAGGCACTGGGTGTAGTGGGCGGCTTTGTGGCCGGTGCATCAGAGCTCATCGAGTATCTTGCCCAGCGGGGGCGGCCCTTCCTCTTTAGCTCGGCAGTTACCCCTGCAGATGTGGCGGCAGCCATTGCCGCTGTGGAGATTCTCGATGCCGATGATGAACTGGTACAGAGGCTGTGGGACAATGCCCGCTATTTCAAATCCCATATGCAGAAACTGGGGTTTGATATCGGCAGGAGTGAGACACCGATCACGCCGGTGATGATCGGGGAGGCAGCCGCCGCTGCGGAGTTCAGCCGCCGCCTCTTTGAAGAGAAGGTCTTTGCCCAATCCATCGGCTTTCCCACCGTCCCCCGGGGCAGAGCCCGTATCCGGGTGATGGTGTCGGCCAGCCACAGCCGAGAGGACTTGGATTACGGGATTAAGGCCTTTGAGAAAGTGGGCAGGGCAATGGGATTGATCTAGCCCAACACGCATAGAGTCGATGCAGCCACATGAAGGCGGCGTAGAATAACCAAGCCCGTCGGGATTCCGGCGGGCTTTTGGGTTATATGGGGAAGAAGCACTAAAGCAGGAGAACCAAGATAGATCAACACGGGACAATCAAGATAATATGGAATCCTTGCATCCAGGCAGTTTATGTTTCAGTTATAGTCACGTGTTTATATATTTGTTGTATATTAGTGAAAAATGTGGCGGAGACTGGTAGGAACAGAGCCAAAAGTGCAGGATATCTCTTAGAAAGCGAATGAGCCGTATTCAGTGACGTGCCAAGAAGGGATGATCTAGATGAGTCGAATGAGAAAAGAATCACTGGTGCGCAAGCTGATGATCCCCATTTTGCTGATTGCCCTGGGTGGGTATACCTTGGTTACAGCAGTGTCTGCGTTGGCATTACGGCAGCTGGGGTGGGAGGTGTTCGGGTATGGAGGTACCGAGGCAGCTTCCCGGGCTGTTGCCGAACTGGAGGCGTATTTTCAAAAGTATGCAGCC
>LFTN01000156.1 GCA_001513495.1 Clostridiales bacterium DTU087 | reverse complement strand
CGCCAGGACAGAGTGGAACATAATCAGGGGCATCCAGGCACTGCGGGAAAGGGGCAAGCAGATACCCCTGGGAGTAGCCCTGCCGCTGGCGAGAGAGATGCAGGCACATCTAGAGCTTCTGCCCCAAGTAGAGCAGGTAGATTTAGCCGGTGATCTGCGGCGCCGTCGAGAGCTGGTGGACAAGCTGGAACTGGTGGCAGCCGGCACCAATCCAGGAGAGATAATCAGTGTGCTGCCGGGATTGGCAGAAGTGGAGGAAGTCCTCGCTAGGAATAAGGACAGTATGAGGCTGCGCCTGAAGAGCGGCCCCATTTTGGAGATCTTGGCGGCAATACCCGAATCCTATTGGTGGAGCCTGTGGAAAGCCACCGGCTCATCGGAACACGTGGCTCAGGTCCTAGCTCTGGCAGAGGAACAGGGCCTGGTAGTCGGGGGCCGGGATGGGCTAGAACCGGAAGCCTTACTGGACAGTGCCTTCAGTGAGGCTGAACTCTATCGGCAGCTGGGCCTGCCTTTTATCCCCCCGGAGATCCGAGAGGGGAAAGGAGAGCTGACTGCGGCCATCCAGGGGTTGCTTCCTGAACTGGTGGAGCTTAATGATATCAGGGGAGATCTCCACTGCCACTCCCGCTACAGCGATGGGGTCATGACGTTGGAAGAGCTGGCACTGGCCGCTGCAGCCAAGGGTTATGAGTATGTGGCAGTCTCCGACCACTCCCAATCCCTCACTGTAGCCAACGGGCTGTCCGTTGAACGGCTCCAGGCCCAAGCCAGAGAGATCAAGGAAGTCAATGAGAGGCTGGATAGTATCCAGCTGCTATCTGGCATTGAAGTAGATATCCTGTCCGATGGCACCCTCGATCTACCGGACTCAATATTGGCGGAAAGAGATGTGGTAATTGCATCTATCCACAGCGGTTTTCGGCAGGATATGGAGCAGCTGAC
>LFTN01000005.1:10058-13826 GCA_001513495.1 Clostridiales bacterium DTU087 | reverse complement strand
ATAAGTCCGGAAATCACCCGGCCCCTGTGGATGATGAGATCTTTCACCGGGCGCTCGACCCCAGTGATCTCAACGGCTCCCTGGCTGCCGGTAACTGTACCGGTATCGGCAATCTGGCCGCCGCCGGCAGCGTAGAAGGGCGTCGCGGCCAGCACCAGCTCAACTTCTTGACCCATTTCCGCCTTGTCAGCTAATTGGCCGTCAACCAGCAGAGCTTCGATGCTGGTTTCTACCTCCAGCCGGCCGTATCCTACAAATTGGGTGGCATGCTGTTTGGCCAGCCCCACATAGATGCTGTCATCTTCACTGCCCAAATAGCCGGTGTGTCCCCGGGCAGCCCTGGCCCGCTGCCTCTGTTCCTCCATCCGCTGGGCAAATGCCGCCTCATCTACCTCCATACCCTGTTCCGCTAAGATCTCTTTGGTCAGTTCCAAGGGGAAACCGTAGGTATCATAGAGACGAAAGGCATCATCACCCGACAGCCGGTTCTGCTTTGCCGCCTGGAGATCCTCCATGAGATCTTTTAGGATCCGCAAGCCTTGATCCAAGGTCGTCTGGAATCTCTCTTCTTCGGTACGGATGACTTCCAGGGTGTAATCCCGGCGCTGGATCAGCTCCGGATATGCTCCTCCCATACTCTCCATGACCACTTCAGCAATCTGAGGCAAGAAGATATCCTTGATGCCCAAAAGGCGCCCATAGCGAACAGCGCGCCTGAGCAGCCGCCTCAGGACATATCCGCGGCCCTCATTGCTGGGCAGGACACCGTCTGACACCAGAAAAGTGACGCTGCGGGCATGGTCAGCGATTACCCGCAGGGCCGTTTCCCGTGTCTCTGACCTATCCATATCCGCTTCAACAAGGCGTGACACGGCATCCATAACTGAACGGAGAGCATCAGTGTCGAAAATACTGTCAACACCTTGCAGGATTGCTGCTGCCCGATCCAGTCCCATCCCCGTGTCAATCCCGGTCTGTTCTAAGGGAGTCAAATTGCCCGCTTCATCCTGGTGGTATTGGATAAACACCAGATTCCAAAACTCCAAGTACCGGTCACAGTCACAACCGGGCTTGCAGTCCGGTGAGCCGCATCCATATGCCGGCCCCCGATCGACATGCAGCTCTGAGCACGGGCCGCAGGGCCCCACCCCGATTTCCCAGAAGTTATCATCCCGGCCTAAGCGCACGATGCGGTCCTTGGGGATTCCGATCTCTTCATTCCAAATCTGAAAAGCTTCATCGTCATCTAGATAGATAGTGATCCACAAGCGGTCAACGGGCATCTCCAGATGCTCCGTGGTAAACTCCCAAGCCCAGTGGATAGCTTCTCGCTTAAAATAGTCGCCAAAGGAGAAGTTACCCAGCATTTCAAAGAATGTCCCGTGGCGATCGGTCTTGCCGACATTGTCAATATCTGCCGTGCGCAAGCACCGCTGACAGGTGGTAATTCGCTTGGCTGGCGGCTCCTCCTTGCCGAGAAAGTACGGCTTAAAAGGAACCATGCCGGCACCGGTGAGCAGCAGTGTCGGATCCCCGTGGGGGATCAGCGAGGCGCTGGGCAGCCGCTTGTGGCCCTTGCCTTCGAAGAATTGCAGAAATCTCTCCCGCAGCTGATTTACACTCATGTATTTCATCAATTATGGGCGGTTCCTTGACTGGATTATCTCAAAAAAAAGCCGCCCGCTCCCTCCCTTATGCACCGTGCCCTGCACAGTGAGCAGACTCGTCTTGGAATCAGGACACATCGCTTAGATCAGCGAAATGCCTGTTATTTACAGGATTATCATAACTAAGGGGCATCCTTTTGTCAACCGCAAACCCTTAACACACGGCCTATGAAGGAGAGCAGCACCCTAAGGGCAGCAGCCGCCGGCACCGCCAGCAGAACGCCGCCGACACCGAATAAACTGCCCCCCGCCATCAGGGCAAAAATGGTGACAACGGGATGCAGCCCCACCCGGGCTCCGAGAATCCGGGGTGAGAGAATCACCGCCTCCAGCTGATTGACCAGGACAAAAAGCAGGACTACCCACAGGGCCTTCCAAGGAGACTTCAGGAAAGCAAACATCACCGCGGGAATTCCCCCCAGCACCGGCCCCAGGTAAGGGATCAGATCAAAGATGCCGGCAATCAACCCCAGTAAGGTAGCAAATTGGATATCCAGCAGGACCAGGCCCAATGTGACCAATGCTCCTACGATGGCGGAGATGATCAGCCTGCCCAGTACAAAACCGGTCAGCACGCCGTCAATTTCCTGAATGAGCAGCATGAAGGCCGGCCTAAAAGAAGGGGGAACCGCCTCTACCCAGCGCCGGGCGATGGCGTCCCAATCCAGCAGGATATAATAGGCCAATACCGGTGCCAGTGTAAACCAGAGGAGTTTAGAAAAGATGCCTACTAGAAAATCTACCAGCTGCCGGGCAAATCCCTGGATCAGCTGTTCCGAGCGCTGGATCATGTTGTCGATTGCTTCCTGGAGGTTAACCGGCAGGGGCAGCCGCTTCAGATCCCCAACAGCACCACGGGTCAGGTCCTCGATCTTGTTGGTTTGCCTCGGCAGGCGGACAAGCACTTGATTGAGCTCAGCAATCAGACTGGGGATGAAGGTATATGACAAAACACCAACGACTACAGCAAAACCCATATAGACCAGGAGAATTGCGGCTGACCGGGGTACCTGGCGCTCCTCCAGCTTTTTCACCAGGGGACGGGCCAGATAGGCAATTGCCGCCCCTAGGATAAACGGGCCCAAGATGCCCCTCACAGAGTAGAGGAAGAGCAAGCCTATGCTCAGGCCCGCCCCGTACAGAATAAACCTGAACTGCAGCATCCGCTGTGTTAATCCTTCAAAACGTGCCAGCCGGCTTTGGCCATCCCCCTGCCGGCCTGCCAAGCGGAACCCATTCGGTGGGCCCTGTCCCGCAGGGCAGTGACGGTGCGCTGGGCTGACTGCCGGACCCGGCGGTCTTTTTCCAACAGCATCCTTTCCGTAGCGCTGTCTGTCCTCAGCATCCAGTAGGCACCTATGGCAGCACCGATCAGCCCACCGTAAATCAAACCTCTAGTAAAGCGAGAGTTCATCACATTCTCCTCCTTGTGTGCAGGCTGCCCTGAAGCTGACGCTGCTGTGAAGCTGCCGCAGAGTATTGGGATTCTCCCATCGTACAAGAGTAGTATGTCCCATTTCAGGGCGCCCGATAGAAGGAACACCTGCACACTTAGGGAGAAATAGGCACTCTCCTCTGGATGACTCCTCCGCCAATCACCACATCTCCCTGATACCAGACAACTGCTTGACCTGGTGTGACTGCACGCTGGGGCTGCTCAAAGACGGTGATGACTCTGCCTGGGGCTCCTGGTCGAATCACCGCTGGAGCAGGACGGACGTTGTATCGAATCTTCGCCTCTACCTCCAGCTCGCCCTGGAGCTCCGGTATGGCAACCCAGTTGACCATCCCAGCCTCCAGCCCCTGGGCAAAGACATCTTGGTTGCTGCCCACCACTACGCGATTGCTTTCCACATCAAGTTCCACTACATACAGCGGCTCTGGACTGGCGATGCCCAGTCCCTTCCGCTGCCCGATGGTATAAAACGCCAGCCCTTCATGGCGCCCCAAGACATTGCCTTCTCGATCAACAATCTCTCCCGGACGCCGGCTCTCAGGGGCATTCTCCCGCAGGAACTGACGATAATCATTGTTGGGAACGAAGCAGATCTCTTGGCTGTCCGGCTTATCAGCAACTTTGAGCCCCAGCCGGGCAGCCATC
>LFTN01000005.1:0-10032 GCA_001513495.1 Clostridiales bacterium DTU087 | reverse complement strand
ATGGAAAGAGCGTACTAGCCAGTTGTGGCTGGGTCATGCCGTAGAGAGCATAGGTCTGGTCCTTGGTGTCATCTATCCCACGCCGCAAGAGGTATCTGCCCGACTCTTTATCCAGTTCTATCCGGGCGTAATGGCCAGTGGCGACAAAATCTGCATCCAGCTGCCGGGCTTTGTGCCACAGGGAGCCAAACTTAATCTTTTGGTTGCACAAGATGCAGGGATTGGGAGTCCTGCCCTCCAAGTATTCCCGGGTAAAGGGTTCAATCACTGCCTCGGCAAAGGCCTCTTGGAGATTGATCACGTAATAGGGAATATCCAGTTGGGCAGCCACCCTGCGGGCATCTTCCACTGCGGCCAAAGAGCAGCAGCTCCCTTCACTGCTCTCCTGACCGGGCTGCCAGATCTGCATAGTGACCCCAACTACATCATAACCCTGTTCCTTAAGCACAGCGGCCGCCACTGAGCTGTCAACACCGCCGCTCATAGCTATGACAACCCGCGATTTCCTGGAGTTAGCCATTATTGTTATCGGCATCCTTTTGCTTGGCCAGATAGTCATCGATTGCCTTACGGAGAGCATCTGCCGCGAGATTTGAGCAGTGCATCTTCACCGGCGGCAGGCCGTCCAAAGCCTCAGCCACCGCGGCGTTGCTGATCTCCATGGCCTCTTCGATGGTCTTGCCTTTCACCATCTCTGTAATCATGCTGCTGGTGGCAATGGCAGCTCCGCAGCCAAAGGTCTTGAAACTGGCATCGACGATGCGGCCATCCTCAACTTTGATCCACAGCTTCATTATGTCCCCGCAGACCGCATTTCCTTCAGTACCAACACCATCGGCATCGGGTATCTCCCCTACATTCCGCGGATTGGTGAAATGATCCATTACCTTCTCACTATACATGGCAGTGAGCTCCCCCTCCCAAAATCTCTAGTCTCAATGTGTCTTGCTGTAGGCGTCGGCATCGTACAACGGTGACATCTGCCGCAGCTTGTCTACAATCCCTGGCAGAACTTCCAGCACGGTATCGATGTCGGCTGCAGTAGTACCTCTACCCAGGGTCATCCGCAGGGACCCATGGGCAATCTCATGGGGCAAGCCCAAAGCCAGCAGCACATGGGATGGTTCCAAGGAGCCTGAAGTACAGGCTGAGCCACTGGAGGCAGCGATCCCGTGCATATCCAAATTGAGCAAGAGCGCTTCTCCTTCAATAAACTCGAAACATACGCTGACGTTGCCTGGCAGGCGCTCCTTGGGATGTCCATTGAGCCGAGTGTGGGGTATTCTATCCATGATGCCGTCGATCAATCTATCCCTCAGCTCCCGCTGCCTTTGAGCCTCCTTGTCCATCTCCTCTGCAGCCAATGCCAAAGCCTCAGCCATCCCCACAATTCCAGCTACGTTTTCCGTGCCTGCTCGGCGGTTGTGCTCCTGGGCACCTCCATGGACCAATGGATCCAGCCTGACTCCCCGGCGGACGTATAAGGCACCGACACCCTTGGGGCCGTAAAACTTGTGGGCAGACAGGCTCAACAGATCAACTCCCAGCTCTTGGACATTGACTGGAATATGCCCCACAGTCTGCACGGCATCGGTGTGAAAGAGGATCTTCCGCTCCCGCAGGATCTTACCGATCTCGGCGATTGGCTGGATAGTACCGATCTCGTTGTTGGCGTGCATGATGCTCACCAAGATGGTCTCCGGTGTCAAAGCCGCTTCCACGGCAGCTGGATCAACTAGACCGTCAGCATCCACCGGCAGCACGGTGATTCTAAAACCTTGTTTTTCCAGATAATGACACGGATTGTACACCGCGTGATGCTCAATGGCCGATGTAATTATGTGGCTGCCCCGCCCCCGCAGCGCAAAGGCCGCGCCTTTGATGGCCAAATTATCTGCCTCCGAGCCGCCTGATGTAAACACGATCTCCCTAGGTGATGCCCCTATGATTAAGGCTATCCTGTCCCGGGCCCGGTCCAGCGCCTGCCGTGCTGTCCTGCCAGTATCATAGATGCTGGACGGATTGCCGTACTGTTCCTCTAGAAACGGCAGCATCGCTTGGAGAACCTCTGGGCGCATTGGTGTTGTCGATGCATGGTCCAAGTATATCCGATTCACTTCTATACCCCCTGGTATCAACAATGGCCCCTGGCGGAATCCTCTGGGGCGGCATCCGGCGGCGTTTCTCGGCACAAATCTGCTAAAGTCGTGGAATCCAGGACTTCGATCATGCTGTCCCGAAGCCTCTCCCAAAGGCCCCGGGTAGGACAAGAGGCATGGCGGTCGCAACCGGCATCTGCATCTAGTTCAACACAGCTCACCGGTGCTATTGGCCCTTCCAGAGCCCGGATCACGTCTCCCACACTGATGGCCTCCGGCGGGAGAGCCAGTACATAGCCGCCTTTGGCTCCTCGGACTCCCCTGACTAATCCTGCCTTTCGTAATGTGCCCATCAGCTGTTCCAGGTAATTCTCTGAGAGGGACTGCTTTTCTGCCACTACTTTCAGCGGAATCGGACCTTGTCCGTGGGCAGCGGCCAGCTCGTACATAGCCCTAATCCCATAACCGCCCTTGGTGGAAATTCGCAATGCACTGATACCCCCTAAGCTAATTCCGACCAACCTGCTAGGAATTACAAACAAATAATAGCACTCGATTTAGGGGGTGTCAATATGCTTTCGGCGAATTAATTGTTCCGCTGCTCTTTTGGTCCAGGCCCATGGGACGCCCTCTTTCCCCGACAGGCAGGCCACCTCTCCTCTAGTTTTTCCTCAAATCCTTCTCCAGAAGGCTCGTAAAAGACCGCATCTTTGATCTCGTCGGGCAAGTACTGCTGCTCCACCCAATGATGGGGAAAATCATGAGGGTATAGGTAGCCGATGCCGTGACCCAACACCTCTGCCCCGGAGTAATGGGCATCCCGCAAGTGTTTTGGCGGCGGCAGGTTGCCGGTCTTCTCCACCATCTCGGCAGCCCGGCCAATCCCCAGGCAAGCAGAATTGCTCTTAGGTGCCGTTGCCAAGTACACCGCAGCTTGAGATAGGATCAGCTTGGCCTCCGGCATCCCCACCCGTTCCGCGGCCTGGGCCGCTGCATTTGCTACCACCAATCCCTGGGGATCAGCTAAACCAATGTCTTCGGCGGCTGAAATCACCAGCCGCCTGGAGATAAACCGAAAATCCTCTCCCCCCGCCAGCATTCTGGCGATCCAGTACAAGGCGGCCTGGGGATCGGAACCCCTGATGCTCTTAATCAAGCAGGAAGCCAGGTCATAGTGGGCATCACCTGCCCGGTCATAACCGATGATCCGGGTCTGCAAGACCTCTTCCAGCAGGCTGCGGCTGATAACCCGCACGCCGTCAGGCCTCGGTTCAGCAATTTGCACCGCCAGCTCCAGGCTGTTGAGAGCTATCCTGGCATCACCATCCGCAGCCTCTGCCAGGTAGGCCAGCTCATCTTCACCCATCTCTATGACAAAGCTTCCCAACCCCCTGGCTTCATCTGCCAATGCCCGCTGCAGAATCCGGATGATGCTTGCCGCCGGCAGCGGCTCCAGCTGCACCACCCGGGAACGGGACAACAGGGCCCTATTGATGGTGAAAAAGGGGTTCTCAGTTGTCGCTCCAATAAGCACCAAAAGCCCTTCTTCCACGAAGGGCAGAAGGGCATCCTGCTGTGCTTTATTAAAGCGGTGGATCTCGTCGAGAAAGAGCTTGGTTCCCTGGCCGTAGAGCCTGCGCCGCTCATCTGCTTCTTCCACCACTGTCCGAATGTCTTTGACAGTGGCCATTACGGCATTAAGGCGGACAAAGTAGGACTCTGTCATGTTGGCAATGATCGATGCCAGGGCCGTTTTCCCGGTACCGGGGGGCCCATACAGGATCAAAGACTGGAGCTGGTCTTGGATAATTGCCCGGCGCAAGAAACTCCCTGGGCCCAGGATCTTCTCCTGCCCCTCAAATTCATCTAGAGAACGGGGCCGCATCCGCACCGCTAGGGGAGCCCGCTGCCTGATAGATTCCCGACTGGCATGTTCAAAAAGGTCCATGCTCATTCCTCCCCTCCACCATCATCGCCTGTCTCCATGATCCAAACCACCCGCCAAAAGGCCCCTCACCACTGCACCGGCGGCGATCAGTCCAGCAGCCGGCGGTACAAAGGCTATACTGCCCGGCGGCTGCCTGCCCTGGGAGGAGGCTTTTCCATCAGCATCACCCATCTCTTCTCGCGGGCCTTGGGGAAGCTCAGGGGAAAAGACCACCTTTACTCCCTTGGTTATGCCTAGATCCCGCAATCCCTTCCTCACCACCCGGGCGAGAGGATCATTGTAGGTTTCAGAGATATCCACCACCTGGAAGGCTGCAGGGTCCAGCTTCCTGCCGGCACCCATGACAGAGATAATGGGAATGCCTCGGGCAAGGCAGCCGCTGATCAAGCCAATCTTGGGCTTAATGGAGTCGATGGCATCGATGACATAGTCAAACCCGGGATTCAAGAAATCTTCATCCCGTTCCGGCTGGAAAAACTCCCGCCTCACATCCACCCGGCAATCGGGATTGATATCTTGAATCCTCGCCTGCATAACATCTACTTTGTACATCCCCACGGTACTGTGGAGCGCATGCAGCTGCCTGTTGATATTGGTCAATTCGATGCGATCAAAATCCACCAAGGTCAGGGAACCAATCCCCGACCGGGCCAAGGCCTCTGCTGCAAAGGACCCCACTCCTCCGATGCCAAAAACCGCCACCTTGGCACCAGCCAAGACTGCCAGGCCCTGTTTTCCGATCAAAAGCTCTGTCCGACTAAATCTATGTAACATAACCATCCGGCACCCTTTAACCCTTAATCGACATAGATAAGGCTAGGCTTTCCACCCGCCAGTCTACCTGACCGATGCAAACCCTAGCCTTGAGATCCCCACCATGCCGCTATTTTCCTGACCGTTAATGAACCTGCCCTTGGCAGGTGGGTGCCCGCCTGATTGCTTTATGTGTCCTCCCTCAGAGGCTTACATGCCACAATCAGAGTCCAGGCTCCCTATGTTATGGTGTTGGCTCATAACATAGTCAGATTGACCACGCACACGGTAGGGCAAAAGCCAATGGATAAAAGGTTTCTGACCTGTTCCTTACTGCAAAATCATAATACCATAGAACTCCACTGGGTGCAAGTCAGGATTCCGTATAGAAAGCCTAATTCCAGCCCCTTTTTCTTGAAAGTATGGCTGGCTTTACCATCGTTTCCCGCAAGACGCTAGTCATCGCTGTGATGTGCAGACTTCACCCGCTTCTCCGCCTCGGGCGTCAGGCGGATATGCAGCTCCCGCAGCTGATTATCCATGGCCGGTGCCGGCGCATCGGTCATCAGATCCTGGGCACTGGCAGTCTTGGGAAATGCAATTACATCCCGCAGCGAACTCTTCCCAGCCAACAGCATCACCAGCCGGTCAAACCCATACGCGATACCGCCATGGGGAGGTGTACCGTAATCAAAGGCCTCCAGGAAGAAACCGAACCGGCGCTGGGCCTCCTCCTGGGAAAAGCCCAGGGCAGCAAACATCTTCTCCTGCACCTCTCTGCGGTGGATGCGGATGCTGCCACCGCCCAGCTCAGTCCCGTTGAGCACCAGATCATAGGCCTGGGCCCGGGCCTGGACTGGATCTGTGTCCAGAAGATGCTCATCCTCCGGCAGCGGTGCTGTAAAGGGATGGTGGGCTGCCTCCCATCTGCCTTCAGTCTCGTTGTACTCAAACAGCGGCCAGTCGATCACCCACAGCAGATCCCAAGCGTCACGGTCGATGAGCCCCAGCTTTTCCCCAAGATAGAGCCGCAACCGCCCCAAAACCTCGGCACAAACCTTGTACTCATCTGCAACGAAAATCAGCAAATCCCCGGGTTTGGCCTCCATGGCCTTCACCAGGCCAGCCAGCTCCTCGGCACTAAAGAACTTGGTGATGCCCCCTCGGCCGCCTTCCTCAGTGACAATCAGCCACAGCAGTCCCTTGGAGCCATAGGATGACGCCAAGTCCACCAGTTCATCGATCTCTCTTCGGGTAAAGGCAGTGCCGGCGCCTTCCACGTTGATGCCCTTGACCACACCGCCGGCCTTGACGGTTTCGCTGAACACTCGAAAGCCGGTGTCTTTGACAACTTGGGAGACATCTTGCAGCTCCAGGCCGAACCTGGTATCAGGCTTATCCGATCCGTACCGTTCCATGGCCTCTTGATAGGAAAGCCGCCGCAAGGGCAGTTCCACCTGCTCACCCAAAAGCTCCTGGAACAGAAAGGCCACCAATGCTTCATTGAGAGCCATGACATCATCCCTGTCCACAAAGGCCATCTCTATATCCAGCTGAGTGAACTCAGGCTGCCTGTCTGCCCGCAGGTCTTCATCACGGAAACAGCGGACAATTTGGAAATAGCGGTCAAACCCAGCCATCATCAAGAGCTGTTTGAAAAGCTGAGGGGATTGTGGCAGGGCATAGAATTCCCCTGGCTGTACCCGGCTGGGCACCAAAAAATCCCGGGCTCCCTCAGGAGTACTCTTGGTCAGCATTGGTGTTTCAATCTCCCAAAAACCCCGAGCATCGAGGAAATCCCGCACCAGCTTGGCCGCCCGGTGGCGAAGGGCCAGTGTTTCCTGCATATCAACTCGGCGCAGGTCCAAGTATCTATACCTTAGGCGCAGTGCCTCATCTACCCCGGTGTGGCTGTCTATGGCAAATGGGGGGGTTTTCGCACTGTTAAGTACTTCCAGGGCCTCAGCGTAAATCTCTACTGCACCTGTGGCCAGGTTGGGGTTTTCCATGCCTGGCAGACGCCCCCGGACTTTGCCTTGGACCCTGATGACGAACTCGCTGCGCAGCTTCTCTGCTTCGGCAAAAGACTGGGGGGCAATCACTTCCGGATTGAAGACAACCTGCACAAGCCCGGTTCGATCCCGGAGGTCAATGAAAATCACCCCGCCGTGATCCCGCCTCCTATGCACCCAGCCGCAAACAACTACAACTTGGTCTATGTGTTCCTTCCGCAATTCTCCACAACGATGGGTCCTCTCAAAACTCATGCTGTCACTCCTCCGCTCCCTGGCAGCCAGCAGTGGGCAGCTGCTCCTTCAGCCAGCCCTCCATGTCAGCCAAAACTACTTCCTCCTGGCGGCCGCTCTCCATGTGGCGAACCACCGCCAGTCCCTGCTCCAATTCATCTTCACCGATAATGACCGTCCAGACTGCGTTCAGCCTGTTGGCTGCTTTCATCTGGGCCCGCAGGCTCCTATCTAGATAATCCATCTCCGCTGCTATCCCAGCCCGCCGCAGGCGGAATGCCAGGTCCACCACGGCTTTGCGGGTTGCACTTGTACCTGCCACATATACTGCTGTACCGCCGGTATCAGGTGGTTCCCAGCCCCGGTCCTCCAGGGTCAGGATCAGCCGCTCCATGCCGGCTGCAAAGCCTACCGCCGGCACCGATGGACCTCCGGCCTCCTCGATGAGGCCATCATAGCGGCCGCCGCCGGCGATGGCAGACTGGGCCCCTAGCCCAGAATAAACGATCTCAAAGACGGTCTTGGTGTAGTAGTCAAAGCCCCGCACCAAGTTATGATTAATGACATGGGGAATATCCAACAGCTGGAGATATTCCTGCACGGCATCAAAGTGTTCCTTACACTCAGAACATAGAAAATCCAAGATAGGCCTAAGCCCAACCTTTGCTCTATTGCAGGCTTCATCCTTGCAGTCCAAAACCCGCAAAGGATTCCGCGTCAGCCGGCGCCGGCAGTCGGCACACAGATCGTCCGCCTTCGGCTCCAAGACATCTATCAAGTAGGTGCGGTATTCACTGCGGCATTGGGGACAGCCGATGCTGTTGATCTCTACCTGCAGATTATCTAGCCCCAGCCGCCGCAAAAGCTCTGCAGGAATGGCAATCATCTCAGCATCGGTGGCAGGGTCTTGGGTCCCCAAGGCTTCGGCTCCAAACTGGTGGAACTGCCGCGACCGCCCTGCCTGGGGCCGTTCGTACCTAAACATGGGGCCGATGTAATACACCTTAATGGGCTGGGGCTCGCCGTACAGCTTGTGCTGCAGGTATGCCCTAACAACCGGTGCAGTGCCTTCAGGCCTTAAGGTCAGGCTGCGGCCGCCCCGATCGACAAAGGTGTACATCTCCTTTTCCACAATATCAGTTGTCTCGCCGATTCCCCGCTGAAACAGCTCCGTTTCTTCGAACATGGGGGTGCGGATCTCTTGATAACCGAACAGCCCAAAAATGTCAGCCAATTGCTCTTCGATATACCGCCAGATTCTGCTCTTTTTTGGTAGCACATCTTCAGTGCCCCGAGGGGTTCTTGCCAGCAAGTCCAACACATCCCTTTCCTCGGCGTGTAAAGTATCTTACCCAACTTCCCGCATTGCCAGTATGTATAGGAAGANNCCGCCACTCCGGCCAGCATGTTCTTCTACCCGCACCATCAGCCTTACTCAGCAGCTGACGCCTCTTCGGAGCTGTCGCTGGTCTGCGGCTCCTCTACATCCTCTGTTTCCTCTGGAATTCCTGGTTCATCTGCCGCCTGGCCAGCTGCCTCAGGCTCCTCCGCTTCCTGTGCCTGCTGCATCTCTTCATAGGCCTCATTAATGGCTAGGATCTTCTCCTCTTCCACCTTCACCAGTTCTTCTTTACCCATCCGCTGATAGGCGCCGAGGAGCTGCAGGTGGAGCAAGAGATCCATCGGTGCCGCATCCGATGCCTGCTGGTATGCTTCAACTGCCTTCTCAGTATTGTCCTGGTTCTCGTAGAGCATGCCTACCATCATCCAAAGCTCAGGATCGGTCTCTGCCTTGGCAGCAGCCAACTCGTAATGCTCAAGGGCACGCTCCTGGTCATCCAGCTGCTGATAGGCCTGGGCCAGCGATGAGTGGAGGTAAGGATCAGAGTCATTGGCCTTTAGTGCCTCTTCGTATGCCTCAACAGCCTCCTGCCAAGAGCCTTCCCACATCAGCTTGTGACCCAAGATCGCTGGATCTTTGATCTCCACCCGAGCCGCTGCCTTTACTTCGGCAAACCACTCATTGAGCTTGTCCCGGTTCTTCTCGTTCAGCAGCTGCTGCCGAAGCCCTTCCTTGGCCTCTTCAAACGCGTCTCCTTCTGCTTCCTTACGGTCAGTAACCTGGATGATATGGTACCCGAACTGGCTCTCCACTGGGCCCACGAGCTCGCCAACTGCCGCTGCAAAGGCAGCTTTTTCAAAGGGCTCTACCATCCTGCCCCGGCCAAACCAGCCCAGTTCACCGCCGTTTACTCCGCTGCCGGGATCATCGGAATGCTCCTTGGCCAGCTCAGCAAAGTCGCCGCCTGCATTTAGCTCCTCCATGAGCGCTTTTGCCCGCTGCAGGGCTGCCTCCCGGGCTTCTTCGCCCTCATCTTCCGGTCTAATTAAAATATGCCTAGCATTCACTTCTTCAAAGGCTGCCTTGACTTCTGCGTCAGTGACCTCAACACCCTTGACAACCTCTTCCTGCAGCTTCTCTATCTTCAGAGAGTCCCGGAGCATTGTCTTTAGGGAGCTAGCCGTCAGGCCTGAGGCCTTCAAGTCCTGTTCAAAGAGCTCCTTGGAGGAGTAGCTGTCTTGAATGGCCTGGTAACGCTCGTTAACCGCTGCCTCTTCTACTTTAATCTTGGCATTCTCCGCTGCCTGGTAGAGCAGCTGCTGATTGATCAGCTGGTCCAGGGCATAGTATTGGATCTGGCCCAGCATCTGCCCCGAAATAGGCTGCCCATACAACTGCTGCTGCTGCAATACATTGAAATAAACTTGATAAAAAGCCGTATAAGGAATTGGAGTACCGTTAACCACTGCCACAGCCGCAGTTGCACTGTTGCCGAACAGGCTTGTCCCGCCGGCGTAGAGCATACCACCGATAAAAGCGACGGCGATAATGCCTACAACCACCTTGGTACCTTTCCGCATTCGAGCAAATATCATTTTTACTCCCCCCGCTCTTTTCAAAGAAAAAGACAGATTTATTGTATGT
>LFTN01000141.1 GCA_001513495.1 Clostridiales bacterium DTU087 | reverse complement strand
TGTCTTCGCCTGGCCGGGAGTAGGCCGCTTGATCGTCAATGCAATCCGCCAGAGGGATTTTCCCATCATTCAAGGCGGTGTCTTGATGATGGCAGTGGTTTTTGCTCTAGTGAACCTGGCAGTGGATGCCAGCTATGCTCTGGTGAATCCGCGAATTCGTTACGACTAAGGGAGGTGGCATAAATGAAGCAGTTTCTTCGCAACAAGAGCGCCATGACAGGCAGCATTCTAATCGGTATTCTCGTAATTACGGCTGTCTTTGCCGATGCCATTGCTCCCAAAGATCCCTACAAGATGGACATTTGGGAAAGCTTTCGGCCTCCCGAAGGCTTGCAGGGTGAGTACATCCTGGGCACCGATGATATGGGCCGGGACCTACTGAGCCGGATCATTGTGGGTTCAAGGATATCTTTATTGGTGGCGGCAGTAGCCACTGGAGTTTCCCTTGTGTTCGGCGTAACCTTGGGAGCCATTGCCGGCTATGTCGGCGGAGTGACAGATGCTATTATCATGCGGTTTATGGATCTCATCCTGGCTTTCCCCTCAGTTCTCCTGGCCATTGCCATTGTAGCCTCATTGGGGCCCGGCGTAGCCAATGCTATGCTGGCCATCGCCATTGTCCGGATTCCTGCGATGGTAAGGGTGACCCGCAGTATGGTTCTGAGCCTGCGGGAGGAGGACTTTGTGGCTGCTGCCCAGGCTCTGGGGTTATCACATACCAGGATTTTGTTCCGCCACATATTGGTCAACTGCTATGCGCCGATTCTAGTAGTTGCCACTTTGAACATGGGTACGGCAATCACAGTAGAGGCGACCTTGAGCTTCTTGGGGCTTGGTGCTCAGCCTCCAATTATCAGTTGGGGGCGGATGCTGGCCCTCGGCCGGGAGGCCATCCGTACAGCACCCCACATAACCCTGTTTCCCGGCTTGGCCATCGTCTTTACAGTGCTGGGGTTCAACTTGCTGGGAGACGGCCTGCGGGATATCTCTGACCCGCAGCTGAGAGGGAGATAAAGCGGACACAAACAGAGTCTGCATAGATTCTTCATAGATCCCGTGATGTTCGCCTGTGGAAGCATGCTCAGCTTCGCATTCTTGGATCCAAACGGGCGGCCAGTTCCATAACGGGATTATCCCGTTTTAGCTTAACCGCCTGGTGCATGCAGAGTTCATGACAGCACATGCATTCAATGCAGATAGTGTAGTTGATTGCCATAGTCTCTGGATGGATGGCCTGCACCGGGCAGCTCTCCACACACATATTGCAGCCGCGGCACAGCTTAGTTATGATCCTGGGTCGGGCCTTCATAATGTCAATGACCTTACCCAGGAACCGGTGAACACGCTTATCTGTTGCCAGTATTCTGGAACCCTTGGGGAGTCTAAAGCCTGCCAGCTGGGGTGGAGCAGGATAATCACCGCGGATAGTGATCTTGCTGAGAGATGCTTCTCCCAGACCCCTTTGCCGGGCACTGACAAGGATGGGTATGTCATCTATGCTCAGGCCAATCATGGCTGCTGCGACGATATCTAGTGCCAACGGATCGGTACTGAATAGGATTTTCTTCGCTGGATAGGCCTTGCCCGCAGTCGGTCCATTACCCTGCATGGCAATGACGCCGTCCATGATGTGGAGCCCTGCATTCACCGCTGTGTTTATGTCTGCAATTACATGTCCCAGTGCAAACTGATCCGGGGCCAGGCGGTGGTATTCTGCCTTTCTCAGCCCGGGGATGCACCCATAGAGGTTTTTCACTGCGCCTGTGTACATACTGGCTGAGTGGGTCTTCAGCTTGGGCAAGTTGATCACGAGATCAGCTTCAAACAGAGGTTTAGCTAGGTACATGGGCTTACTGTCTATAGTGGATTTGACCGGCACCACACCTTCTTTGTCGAAGTTCTTGATGACCGCCCCTTCGCTCTCAGCTACTTCCTGCAATCCCGAGATCACCAGGCTCCTGGCCGTGGGCGCAATGCCTGCAATTGCTCCTCCGGAGCTGTCACCGATCCACACGGTGCAGTGATGGGCCTTGAGCATTCTAGTCAGTGCTCTGACAAACTCCGCATGGGTGATTGCGGCAGAGTCCGATGGTTTTGGGCCGATAAGGTTCACTTTGAGGAGCACCTTCATCCCGGGAGTAATGAACCGGCCCCAGCCTCCAAGTAAGTCAATCCCTTCATCAAGTTTGTCCATCATCACGTTGAGGGTGTAATCAGGGCAATTCTTTATAGCCACCATAGACATACCTGTTCCCTCCTAACCAGCTGCCGATAACCGGCTGTCCCGTGAGGAACGTACCCCGTACCTCCATGGAAGGAGATTTTCCTTGCAGTATCTATATTTCTCATTCAAGCTAAGAAAACCCTGTCCTTGCGGCTTGAGAATGAACACCTATACGAATAACCGCCCCTCTCTAGGCTGAGAAGGGCGGTTGAGTATCCTATTTTGTTAGTGGTTATCCGATGTTCTTTTGAAGGCTCTCCATCTCGTGAGCCCTGTGGCAGGCTGCCTGGTGAGTTCCTTCATAGTCTGCAAGCTCAGGCTCTACTTCCCGGCAGATGTCAATGGCATAAGGACAGCGGGGATGCAGCCTGCAGCCGGAGGGCGGATTAACTGGGCTCGGGATTTCACCCCGCAGCAGCTGCGCAAATCCCCGGTGTCTTGGATCGGGTACGAAGACGGCCCCGATTAGGGCTGCTGTGTATGGATGGCGGGGATTGCCGATGACTTCATCAGCCGTTCCCAGCTCCACCAGTTTCCCAAGGTACATCACCGCAATCCGGTCACAGATATGCCGGGCTGTAGCCAAGTCGTGGGTAATGTACACAAAGGTTACCCCTTTGGAACGGGACAGGTTCAGCATTAGGTTCAGCACTTCGCCCCTGATAGAGACATCCAGCATGGAGACTGGCTCATCGGCCACGATAAAAGCAGGATCCAATACCAAGGCCCGGGCTACCGCTACCCGCTGGCGCTGGCCCCCGGATAGCTCGTGGGGATACCGGGTCATGTATTCCTCCGGCGGAACCATCTCTACATCACGGAGGGCTGCAGCCACAGCATCCTGGGCTTCATGGACACTGCCGGCGATTCCCTGGATCCTCAGCGGCTCAGAGATGATGGTCTGTACATCCATGCGGGGATTCATCGATTCATATGGGTCTTGGAAGATGACCTGTATCTCCCGGCGCAGAGCTTTCATCTCTGCAGGAGTCTTGGTAGTTATATCGCTGCCTTGGAAGACGGCGCTGCCGCTGGTGGGCTCAATGAGCCTCAGGAGGCTCCGGGCAAGGGTCGTCTTGCCGCAGCCGGACTCACCAACCACACCTAAGATCTCTCCTTTGTAGACGTTGAAGGAAACATCATCGACAGCCTTGAGTGCCGGCTGCTCCTTCCCTCTGAGCGACTCCAAAAAGCTCATCCGTACAGGGAAGTGCTTAACCAGGCTGCGCACTTCCAAGATAGGTTTCTTCTGTCTCTCTTCCTGGGCGGAGGAGCGGGGCTTGATAGCCTCCCAAATATCGCCGCCTCGCCGCATTACTTCTATCTTGTGGCAAGCTACCATATGCCCGTTGTCTTCCACCCGCTGCATCTGCGGCTCTTCCTGCCTGCATCTTTCATCGGCCAGGGGACAGCGGGGATGGAATCTACATCCCGATGGCGGGGCCAGCAAGTTTGGCGGAAAGCCCGGCAGAGATCTGACCTCGGAGCGCTCAGCCTTGATGTTGGGGAATGAACCCAACAGGCCAAGGGCGTAGGGGTGCAGGGGATTGGTATATACATCCATTACACTGCCGTATTCTACAACTTTGCCGGCATACATAATCGCCACCGAATCACAGGTCTGCGCGATGACAGACAGGTCATGGGTGATCAGCATCATTGAAAGGCCTAAGCGCTCCCGGAGTTCCCCCAAAGCTTTGAGGATCTGGGCTTGTACCATTACGTCCAGGGCTGTGGTCGGTTCATCGGCGACAATCAGATCCGGATGACATGCCAAGGCCATGGCGATGACCGAACGCTGCTTCATCCCGCCGCTGAATTCATGGGGGTATTCCGAAAAGCGATCAGGGTTGATGCCTACTAACTCCAAGAGCTCTTTGGCTCTTGACACTGCCTCAGCCCGGGTTACATCCTCGTGACTGAGGATAGCTTCGACTATCTGCTCTCCCACCCGGTGCACAGGATTGAGGGCATTCATTGCACCTTGGAAGACCATGGAAATCCGCTTCCAGCGAATCTCCTTGCGGAACTGCTCCTCAGGCATTTTCAGTATGTCTTGGCCATCCATCATGATACTGCCTCCATGGTAGGCACCGTTGGAAGGCAATAGGCGCAGGATGGCAGATGCCATACTGGATTTGCCACAGCCGGACTCTCCAGCTATGCCGAGGGCCTTGCCCCGTTGGATTGCGAAACTGACGGAATCCACCGCCCGGACATGGCCCCGGAGGGTTCGGTAATACATTTTCAGGTCTTTCACTTCAAGTAGGGCCATGTTACGATCTCTCCCTATATCGTGGATTAAGGATTTCATTAACTGCATTTCCAATAAACACAAAGGCCAAGCTCAAGAACGTGAGGGCCAGCCCTGGAGGTATCAGCCACCACCAGGCTAACTTGGTAAAGCCGCCGAACTGGCGGGCATTCTGCAGGATCTTGCCCCAAGTCGGTACCCGGGGATCGCCCAGGCCGAGGAAGCTCAAGGATGCTTCTGTGAGTATGGCGCTGGGGATCCTCAGCACCAGGTTAGCGAAAATCAACGGCACAGTATTGGGCAGAATGTGGGACAAGATAATATAGCCGCTGGCTGCACCCGATGCCTTGGCAGCCTCTACAAAGGTGCGCTCTTTAAGGGACAGAGTCTGGGCCCTAACTATTCTCGCAACACCCATCCAGGAGAATAGGGCCAATAATGCTACAATGTTGACAATGCTCTTCCCAAAGAGGGCACCTAGAATAATCAATACAGGCATGGAAGGTATAGCCAGCATGATATCGACTACGCGCATCAGGACTTCATCTACTACTCCTCCGAAGTAGCCTGCAATCAAACCTACAGTTGTGCCGATTACCACCGCAATGAAGGCGGCAGAGAGGCCGATGGCCAGTGCGATCCGAGTCCCGTAGACCAACTGAGACCAGATATCTGAACCCAAGTGATCAGTACCCAGAAGGCCGTGGACCTTGCCTAAAATGCCAAACTGGACAGGCTTCAATCTGATTGTCACTGGGCCGCTGGGAGACTCCGCATCTGCGGTTAAGCGCAGTGAATACATCCCCCGGTCAGCAAAAACGATCTGTGTTGGATCGTCAAAGAACGTAATCCCTAAGCGCAGCTTTAAATCAAAGTCCCTGGTGTCAACTAGTGCCCGCTTGATGGCTGCCGGACCGCTGACTTTATCCTCCCAGAGATGGAAAATCTCGCCGCTGGGAGTCACCATATCCAGAGACAAGCTGGTCTTGGCATCAGCGGGTGCATCAATGCTGTATTCAAATGACGAGTTGAAGGTCTGCGGCGTCCTATAGTTGTACTCGAAGGAATGCTGCAGCACTGCTGCAGGCTGCCCATCTTCCTGGGCATCTTCTGCCCCAGCTGCCTCCTCTGCTGTTTCGTCCTGACCACCGCTCAGTCCAAAGGGGTCCCACTGAAAACTGCCGAGCCACGGATTGGCTGCCTGCTGGGTGGCCTGGCTCTCTTCAGCTGCTGCTCCCTTGGCAGGAACAACTATCTCAACACCTTCATTGGCAGCCTGGTGCCAGGCAGAAACGACAGTGTCTTCATCTTGCTCGATCTCCCACTCCCCATGACCGAGGCTTAACCGAATAGTTGGAGGCAGATCTTGATACTTGCCAAAGACTTTGCCGAACCACGCGGGAGCGGCCACACTGTCTGCAAGGTAAAGGTCGCTTAATGGATCGTAAGGCGCAATCACCGGGGCAAAAATGGCGACCAGCACATAGACTAGAACCATAGCCAGGCCAAGCATCCCCTGGGGCTTTCGCCGATACTGCTCCCAGAAGGTGAGTGGTCGAGGAGCGGCTGGTGCCGTAGTCTTGGCTATTTCTTGCTTCTCTCTTGTTTTTCTAGTCATGCTCAACTCTGACCACCTGCCCCAACGCGGATCCTTGGGTCAACTAGACCATAGGCAACATCCGCCAATAAATTTGAGATAATGACAGCTAATGCAATAAGATAAAACGCTCCCTGGGCCGCGGGGTAGTCCATCTTCAGGGTAGCATCCAACAGGTATCTGCCGACCCCGTGCCAGGAGAAAATGCTCTCAGTTATGACTGCACCGGAGACAGCGCCGGGAAGCGACATAAAGATCAAAGTGACAATCGGCGGCAGTACGCTCCGGAGTGCATGATGATACAAAATATCGCCCCTGGGAATACCCTTTGCCCTGGCAGTGACAATATAATCTTGACTGAGGGCCTCCAGCATTGTGTTACGGGTGTACAACGCCCAAGAACCAAATCCAATGAGGACATTTGAGCCTGCAGGCAGAATCAAATGCCAGATGCGGTCCAACAGGACGGCAAGGGTTCCGTCGGGA
>LFTN01000081.1 GCA_001513495.1 Clostridiales bacterium DTU087 | reverse complement strand
GAGAATACCGATTAGAATGCTGCCTGTCATGGCGCTTTTGTTGCGAAGAAACTGCTTCATTTATGCCACCTCCCTTAGTCGTAACGAATTCGCGGATTCACCAGAGCATAGCTGGCATCCACTGCCAGGTTAACTAGAGCAAAAACCACTGCCATCATCAAAACACCGCCTTGAATGATGGGAAAATCCCTCTGGCGGATTGCATTGACGATCAAGCGGCCTACTCCCGGCCAGGCGAAGACAGTTTCCGTCACCACTGCACCGCCCAGCATTGCCCCGAACTGAATACCGATGATGGTGATCACAGGCAAAAGAGCATTGCGGAGGGCGTGTTTGAGTACGACTACCTGGTTGTTCAGGCCTTTTGCCTTGGCGGTGCGAATGTAGTCTCTCCCTAAGACTTCCAGCATACTAGAGCGGGTCAAACGGGTGATAATCGCCATCATGCTGGTACCTATACTTACAGCAGGCAGCAGCACATGCCTCAACCCATCCATCAGCACATCGATTCGCAGCTGAGTGATCAAGACCCAAAGGCCGCCAAAGATGGAACCATCCCGTCCAAACATGGGCAGAAAGTCAACCCTTAAGGCAACGTGTGTTAACAGCATGAGGCCCAGCCAAAAACCGGGAGTAGATACACCTACCAGAGCGAGAATCATGCTGAAGTAGTCAACCAGCGTTCCTCGCCTAACTGCTGCAATGATACCTAGAGGTATCCCCAAGGCAACAGCAATGAAAACTGACACGACTGCCAGTTCCAGCGTGGCACCCAGTCGTTCGAAAAGCAGCGTGGTGACCGGTATCCCCTGCCGAATGGAAACACCCAAGTTTCCTCGCAGGGCATTACTGAGCCAGCGGAAGTATTGGATGTGTAAGGGCAAATCAAAGCCGTAAATAGCGTTCAATCGTTCTACGTCTTCCTCAGTGGCCTCTTCGCCCAACAACATGCGGATGGGATCACCAGGGGAAAGGTGTACTAGGAGAAAGACCAAGATCGAAATTCCTACCAATAGAGGAATCATCTGCACCAATCTGCGGACAATGTAGCGAATCATGGACGGGTATGCTCCTTTTTGGAAGTTACTTGCCGGCGTGTAAGCAAGCCCGTTTGGGCTTGCCAAGGGATAAGTGCGGTACTCTTGGAGCAAGGATACCAGGTGATCAATCACCTGGTATCCTTTGAGCTCTGGGTTTACCGCTCTTTCACTATGAGGTGTACGTCCTGCCAGGCACCAGCTCCGTAGGGATGTACTGTCCAGTTCTTGATGTAGTTATGGTGCAGGCCCACTTCTTCTGAGTAGTTGATAAACCCATAGGGTACTTCTCGTACAACGATCTCCTGGGCTTCGCGATAGATATCAAGGGACTCTTGTGAGTCTGGAGCCACCGTGCGTCCATAGTCCAGCAGGTAGTCTAGACGCTCGTTTGAATACTTGCCGTAGTTGTTAGCACCATTGGTGTGGAACTGGCGGATCATGGCCCGATCGGGATCCAGCTGACCGCTCCATCCAAGGATGAAGATGTCGAAGTCATCAGTCTCCTGGATTCTGCTGAGATAGGCACCCCACTCTTCAATGGTCACTTCTACGTCAATTCCTATCTGCTGAGCTTCAAACTGTATGATTTCAGCAATCCGCATGCGATCAGGATTCTCATTGGTGAACAGCCGCAGCGAGATTTCACCGGGGCCGTATCCTGCTTCCCTTAGCAGCTCCCTAGCTTTCTCCGGATTGTACTCATAGCGCTGAACATCCGGGTTAAACCACGGCAGCGATTCGGGAACCGGGCCAACACCGGGGGTACCGATGTTATTTAGAACTCTGCTCACGATGGCCTCTCGGTTAATCAGGTAATTCACCGCCTGCCGTACCCTGACGTCTGACAGAGCTCCTACTTGGGTGTTGAATCCCAGATAGTTGTAGCCTGTGCCCGGTACCCGCTGCACAACATATCGGGAATCTGCCTCCAGCCGAGGAAGCTCCTGGGGAACTACACCGCCTTGATAGATGTCGATCTCTCCGGCCTCAAATGCCAAAAGGCGGGTTGCGTTCTCCGGGATGGGCCGGAAAACCAGGTTGGGAATATTGGGTTTGCCGCCCCAGTATTCATCATTAGCTTCCAGGATCATCCGGTCATCTCTGGTCCACCGAACCAGCTTATATGGCCCTGTGCCGATGGGAGCTTGACGGAAGTCATCCCGATCGCCTTCGTGTGCAGGAGTAATCGGCATTCTGGCAATATTGTTCAGCAAGAATGAATAGGGTTTCCCCAGGTGGAAACTGACTACATGATCATTGACTGCTTCAATGCTGGCAATATCAGCATACAAGCCGCGGTTAGGGGCAGCGTTGGCAGAGTCTAAAACCCACTCGAATGTGTACTTGACGTCCTCGGCAGTAAACGGCTTACCGTCATGCCACTTTACGCCTTCCCGCAAGTAGAAGGTTAGGGTGAGTGAATCATCGCTGAACTCCCATTCCGTAGCTAGGGCTGGCACGAGGTTCATTTCCACATCGAACTTGACAAGGGGCTCCATAATGACGTTAATTCGCTCGAAGGAGGGGACATCTGTCTCTAACCTTGGATCCAAACCAACTGCTTCTGCTCCGCAGCCGATTACCAAGGTATCGCTGCTGGCATAAGCTATCCCTCCCAAACCCACCACCATCACCAATAAAGCAACCAAAAACAGCCTAATCCGCATAAGCAACCTCCCATATAAGTTTTTTGATGCCCCTGTGACACACCATTTCTTACTGCTATTAGACCTTTTCGGCACAATTCCTGCCCAATGTTAAAAAAAGAGCTGACATTTGGCACGGCGGGTACGAAAACCTGCAATCACCGCCCGAAGTCCGACGTCCCATGCTGTCGTGCCCATTTTCTGTATTTTCATGCTGATGGCTGCAGCATGATTGATTACATGCGGGTTGGAGAGGATAGTATGGGAAACACTACATTACTGAAAGGAGTTGACAACCTATGCAAGGCCTAAGAACAGCCAGCCGGATCCTGACCATTATCGGCGCTCTGAATTGGGGCTTAGTGGGATTATTCAACTGGAACCTGGTTGAGGCTATTTTTGGCGGCTCGGCGACCATGCCCAGCATGATAAGCCGCATCATCTACACCCTGGTGGGTATAGCTGGGTTGTACCTATTGGTTACGCCAGGATCGCTGAGCGAGCCTGCCGGGGTAAGCGAATAAGTGAAAAGGACAGCACTGGACTTGCACCCAGCGCTGTCCTGTATTTGTTCTCTCGCCTGCCTGCCTTGGCAGCACAGGTGTCACCACAACAGTACAAAACCCCGCCAACGCGGGGTTCTTCATGGTGAGCCATCGGGGATTCGAACCCCGGACACCCGGATTAAAAGTCCG
>LFTN01000037.1 GCA_001513495.1 Clostridiales bacterium DTU087 | reverse complement strand
GTTAATTTCATTAAGGGAGGAGGAGGAAGGATAAAACCATATATAACATTCTTCTCATCGGGCCTCCAGGATGCGGGAAGACCCTGCTTGCCCGCTGTTTGCCCGGCATCTTGCCGCCGCTGTCCTTTCAAGAAGCTCTGGAGGTGGCTCAAATCTACTCAGTGGCGGAGGGAGGCCACGGGCCCTTGCGATTGAGCCGCAGCCGTCCCTTTCGCAGTCCTCACCATTCATCTACTGTAGCCGGCATGATTGGCGGCGGAGCCAATCCAGAACCGGGAGAGGTGACTTTGGCCCACCATGGCGTGCTGTTCCTCGATGAAGTAGGGGAGTTTCGCCGAACAGTCTTGGATGTCTTGCGGCAGCCTTTGGAGGATGGCCGTGTCTCATTGGTCCGCTATGGGTACAGCATAACATATCCAGCCCGCTGTCAGCTGATCTTGGCAGCCAATCCCTGCCCTTGCGGTTTTCTGGGTTCATCCAGCAAAGACTGCCTGTGCACCAGCGGTGAACTGGCATCGTATCGCCGCCGGCTTTCTGGGCCTTTACTGGATCGAATCGACCTGCAGGTGTGGATGGATCGGATCCAGGCCCATGAGTACCATTCGTCGGCAGAGCCGTCGATGAAGGTGAGGGAGCGGGTGATGAGAGCCTGGGAGCATCTAAAGGCCTTAGATGCGGACCAAGAGGTGATTGAAGAATCCAGGGGTGCCAAGGATGTGCTGTCCCGGGCGGTGGAGAAATTCCAGCTTTCAGCTCGGGCCGCTGTCAGGATCCGTCGGGTTGCCAGGACTATTGCCGTATTGGCAGGCTCAAAGGAGATCGAAGCCCATCACCTGGCTGAAGCCTTAACTTACCGCCTTTCTCTGTAGTTTTATTGGGGCACCGGAAACTGGCGGGATAGGGTGCATTTCAATAAGTAGGAATAGGATATGAACTCCAGCTTTAAGCCATGCTAAGGCACAAACGGGATTCTGCGAAAGGGAGGACAACCCTTGGGACACCAGCAGGACTTGGGCAAGACCATCTCGGTGGTCGCCGCGTTCTTATCCTTGGTCCCTGCCCAGGCGATCCGCCGATGGCTGATGCCAAGCCGTTTCNNACGGGATTCTGCGAAAGGGAGGACAACCCTTGGGACACCAGCAGGACTTGGGCAAGACCAAAATATACAGCTGTCCCATCTGCCAAGCTGATACTCCCCACGTTATTAAGGGGCAGAGAAATGAGACCTATGCCTTGCTGTGCAGCAACTGCGGCACCGGTTCGCTGGTCCAAAGCGACGAACTATGCCTTTACCAGCTGCACTGGGAGGAAGAGCTGAGGCAGATTTTGGGTAGTTTAGAGCAGCGCTTGGATGATGAGCGGTATCCAGATTAGGATGGGAGGGGAGAAAAACCATTGAAGGCTCAGATGTATCTGTGGGGCCTCAGCCTGCTTCCCCATATAGGCAGCATTACCACCAGGCGCTTGGTGGAGGCTATGGGCAGCGAGGAAGCCGCCTTTCACGCCAGCCTCGAAGAACTGCAGGCATATGGATGCCTCAGTCCGAATCAGGCTGAGGCAGTGGTTGAGGCCCGTTCAGCTCTGGATGTGGCTGGAGAGTGGGAACGGCTTGCCAAACGTCAAGATGTTGGACTTGTTACATGGCTTGATGACAACTATCCCCAGCGGCTCTTAGAGATCTATGACCCGCCGCCGGTCTTGTACTATAGAGGGGCCATTGAGTGCTTAGCTGTACCTTGTGTAGCAATAGTTGGCAGGCGGCGGGCCAGCCCTCGGGGGTTGGGATGGGCCAGGCGGCTGGCCAGGGCCTTGGGGGCAGCAGGTATTACTGTGGTTAGCGGTTTGGCTATGGGAATTGATGCTGCAGCCCACACAGCTTGCCTGGAGACAGGCAGGACCGCTGGGGTACTGGGGACTGGACTGGATGTTGTTTATCCTCGATGCAATCAGCGGCTGTACGAGGGTATACCTGCGTCAGGAGTTCTTGTTACTCCGTTTCCGTTGGGGATGAAGCCCCAGCGGGGCAATTTCCCTGCCCGCAATCGGATAATCAGCGGCCTTAGCCTAGGCGTGATCGTGGTGGAAGCAGGGGAGCGCAGTGGTGCCCTGATCACCGCCATGCTGGCATTAGAGCAGAACCGCGATGTTTACGCCGTACCCGGTGATCCCGCTGACAGCGGCGCAGCCGGCCCAAATAAGCTGATTCAGCAGGGGGCCAAGCTGATTACCGGACCCGAAGACGTATTGGAAGAGATGTGTCTCAGCGGGCAGCTGAAGCTGCCGCTGCAGGGGCCTGGACAGCCAAGATCGCCGGAAGTAGCGAGTTTTGCTGGAGACAGCCGTGCCCACAAGCTGCTGGAGAGTTTGGCCCGGCCGCTCCATGTTGACGAACTCGCCATGATGACTGGGCTGCCGGTGTCTGTAATCAACAGCTCCTTGGTGGAACTAGAACTTGCGGGGTTAGTTGAAGAGTTGTCTGCAGGAGTGTTCCAGCGGGTCAGTTAGGAGCTTTTCTAAAGGATAATGTTTACAAGGTCTGTCCCAGAGAATATAATAGAAGCAAATGTCTGGAGAACAGGGGGGACGGACCAATGCAGCGGGTCATGAAGATTATTGAGATGCTTATAGCAGAGGTGTTGAGTGACACCGAGGAAACGCTCAACGGACCCGAAATAGTAGCAATGCTGCTCCGAGAAGGATATGATGCAGATGAGATTGAGCAGGCCTTGTCATTGATCTTCTCATTGCCGGATGCAATCCAAGCCAGAAGTGAAGAGGTCGTCTACCCTGCTTGGCAAGATTCGATGCGGGTCTTCACCCCTGAGGAGCGGGTGAAGCTGGATGTGGAGGCTCAAGGGTATTTGCTTGGTCTGTTGGGTGCCAATCTCATCGACCAATCTGAGCTGGAAGATATCTTGGGTGAAGTAGCAGCTTTGCAGCTTTCCCAGGTGGGCATACCGGAGGTACAGTGGATCGTAGGCCGAGTTGTAGATGATGATGTCAGGTCTTTTCTCCTGTCAACTGCGCCGCTGTATTCCTCCGATGAAGAGGCCGGTATTCGGTGGAACTAGAAGAGACTGCCGGCTGCCGTTGGAAATTGATTGCTTATGATGATGTCTTCATGAGGGCTAACCATAAAAGGTTAGCCCTTGTGATGAGTATCGTGTAGGAGGGCAGAAATGTGGGTAAATCTTTGGTGATTGTGGAGTCCCCGGCCAAGGCCAAAACCATCAGTCGTTTTCTGGGCAGAAACTATACAGTCAAGGCCTCTGTCGGCCATGTTAGGGATCTCCCCAAGAGCCAGCTTGGAGTAGATGTTGAGAACGGTTTTCAGCCTAGGTATATCACCATCAGAGGTAAAGGGCCTGTCCTGAAGGAGTTAAGAGATGCGGCTAAGAAAGCGGACCGCATCTTGTTTGCCACAGACCCTGACCGGGAGGGGGAAGCGATCTCCTGGCACCTGGCGGATGCCCTGAAGGTAGATGGGCAAAGCCCATGCCGGGTTGAGTTTAACGAGATCACCGAACGGGCGGTCAAGTCTGCCATAAAGCAGCCCCGTCCTATCAATCAAGACTTGGTGGATGCGCAGCAGGCTAGACGGGTCCTTGATAGACTGGTGGGGTATAAGCTGAGTCCGCTGCTTTGGGCAAAGGTCAGAAGGGGCCTCAGCGCCGGGCGTGTCCAATCGGTAGCTGTGCGGTTGATTTGTGAGCGGGAGGCCGAAATTGATGCCTTTGAGCCCCAGGAGTACTGGTCGATAGAAGCCGAACTGCAGCCCGCGGGGCAGGCAGATCGGGACAAAGACGTGTTTTCAGCCAAGCTCCACAACGTAAAGGGAAAGAAAGTAAAGATCAACAATCAGGCAGAAGCAGAAGCCATCGTTGAAGCCCTGAGGAGTCTTTCCTTTGCTGTGCAATCGGTGGAGCGCCGAGAGCGGCGCCGCAATCCCGCACCTCCTTTTACAACTAGCAGCCTGCAGCAAGAGGCCTCCAGGCGGCTGGGATTTGCCGCGAGACGGACGATGCGGGTTGCCCAACAGCTTTACGAAGGACTGGAAGTAGGAGCCGCCGGTACGGTGGGCCTGATCACATATATTCGAACTGACTCTGTCAGGATAGCTCCTGAGGCCCAAGCAGATGCCCGCCAAACCATCCAGGAGCTTTTTGGCAAAGAATACCTTCCTGCCAAACCGCCGGCATACAAGAGTCGAGCCGGTGCCCAGGCAGCCCACGAGGCAGTACGCCCAACGTCAATGGAGCGGCGGCCCGAAGATGTTAAGCCGTTTCTCACCCGGGATCAATACCGCCTCTACCGGCTGATTTGGGAGAGGTTTATTGCCAGCCAAATGGCGCCGGCCATCCTCGATACCGTGACGGTGCAGGTGCAGGCTGGCGACTATGTCTTTCGGGCCAGCGGCTCAACCATTAAGTTCCCGGGATTTATGGCATTGTATAAGGAAAAAGGCGATAACGCCGAAGACGCCGATGAACAGGCAGGCATGCTGCCGGAACTCAAGGAAGGCGAAGAGCTGACGCTCTTGCAGCTGATTCCCAATCAGCACTTTACCCAGCCTCCGCCCCGGTATTCTGAGGCCATGCTTGTCAAAACCCTGGAAGAGTTGGGGATCGGGCGCCCCAGTACATATGCCCAGATTATTGATACCATCACCCGCCGGGGCTATGTTGAGCTGGTGGATAAGCGGTTTGTACCCACAGAATTAGGCATCATTGTTGTGGACCTGCTAAAACAGCACTTTCCCAATATCATAGATGTCGAGTTTACTGCCACCATGGAGGGCCAGCTGGACCGGATAGAAGAAGGCAAGGAGAACTGGGAAAAGGTACTGGCTGCCTTCTGGAGGCCGTTCTCTGAAGAGCTCAAGCAGGCAGAGGCCCACATGGAAGAAGTGGAAATCGAGGATGAAGAGACCGATGAGGTTTGCGAGAAATGCGGCCGCAATATGGTAATTAAACAGGGGCGCTATGGACGCTTCTTAGCTTGTCCTGGATTTCCGGAATGCCGCAATACCAAGCCCCTTCTTAAAGAGATTGGGGTAGCCTGCCCCAAATGCGGCAGCGGGCAGATAGTGGAACGCAGGACTAGGCGGGGCAGGACTTTCTACGGATGCAGCAGCTATCCGGAGTGTGACTTTACCAGTTGGCAGAGGCCGGCAGGCAAAGACTGCCCCCAATGCGGTCAGTTCATGGTGATTAGGCAGAGGCGGGCTAAAGGGCCGGAGAGTGTGTGTTCAAACAAGGAATGCGGCTATCGAGAGGAGATGCCAGAGGAGGCCTAGTTTCTCTAGGGAGGGACACATTTGGATATCCAGGCTACTACCATTGTTGGCGTTTTGAGGGATGGCAAGGGCGCCTTAGCCGGAGACGGCCAGGTCACTCTAGGTGAAAGAGTAATCATGAAGCAGGGTGCCAAAAAAGTCCGCCGCCTCTACCGCGGTCAAGTGCTGGTGGGGTTTGCAGGGACTGCCGCCGATGCCTTTACACTGTTTGAAAGGTTTGAAGCCAAACTGGAGGAGTTTAGAGGCCAGCTTGTCCGGGCTGCTGTAGAGCTGGCTAAAGAATGGCGAACCGATCGGGTGCTGCGGCGCCTGGAGGCGGTGATGATTGCCATGGACGCCGAGCAGATGCTGATCATCTCCGGCAATGGCGATGTCATTGAGCCTGATGAAGGTATTGCGGCTATCGGCTCTGGCGGACCCTATGCCCAAGCAGCGGCTGCCGCGCTCTTTAGGCATACCGGCCAATCGGCAGCAGAGATCGCCAAGAACGCTCTGGCCATCGCAGCTGATATTTGCGTCTACACAAACAAGCACATTACAGTTGAGGAGATTGGGTGAGGAGGGGAGGTGCAGGAATGGCTGAACTGACACCACGGGAGATAGTGGCTGAACTAGACAAGTTTATCGTCGGGCAAGACCAAGCGAAAAAAGTGGTGGCAATTGCCTTGCGGAACCGCTATCGGCGAAGGCGCCTGCCGGAGAAGCTGCGGGAGGAGTTCATGCCCAAGAATATCCTCATGATCGGGCCTACCGGTGTGGGCAAGACTGAGATCGCCCGGCGCCTGGCCCGCCTCGCCGATGCTCCCTTTATCAAGGTGGAGGCGACCAAATTTACCGAGGTTGGTTATGTAGGGCGGGATGTGGAGTCTATGGTCAGGGAACTGGTGGAGACCAGTATTCGCATGGTGAAAACTGGGCGGATGGGAACCGTGGCTGAGCCGGCAGCTAGGCACGCGGAGGATCGCTTGGTGGGTATACTGGTACCCATGCCTGGAAGGGAGCGAAGTCTCAACCCGCTGGAGGTCTTCTTTGGCGGCCGCCGCCCCGATGAATCAACCGAAGCCGTAGAAGCAGCTCAGAGAGAACGGATTCAGCAGCAAAGGGAAGCGGTGCGCCAAAAACTGCGGAATGGAGAGCTAGATAATCATCCGGTGGAGATCGAGATCGAGGACAACACGCCATCCATGCTGGAGATCTTCACCGGTTCAGGCATGGAAGAGATGGGGATCAACCTTCAGGATATGTTTGGCAACATGTTCCCCAAGCGTGTAAAGAGGCGAAGGGTGACTGTCAAGGAGGCGCTGCGGCTGCTTGAGCAGGAGGAAGCCCAGAAGCTGATTGATATGGATGAAGTGCAGGCTGAGGCAATAGCCAGGGCTGAGAATGATGGGATTATCTTCCTAGACGAGATCGACAAGATCGCAGCCAGAGGAGGCAGCCAGGGGCCTGATGTCTCCCGCGAAGGAGTCCAGCGGGACATACTGCCTATTGTTGAGGGCTCCACAGTGCTGACGAAGTACGGTCCGGTTAAGACCGACCACATTTTGTTTATTGCTGCAGGTGCCTTCCACACCAGTAAGCCATCTGATCTCATTCCAGAACTGCAGGGCCGCTTTCCCATGCGGGTTGAGCTGTCCAGCCTTACTGAGAAAGACTTTCGCCGCATCTTGACTGAGCCGGAGAATGCTCTGCTCAAGCAGTATACGGCTCTGCTGGCGACTGAAGATATCCAGTTGGAGTTTACCGATGATGCCATTGACAAGATCGCTGCCTTCGCAGTGTTAATTAATGAAAGAACTGAGAATATTGGAGCCCGGAGACTCCACACGGTACTTGAGCGGGTGCTGGAGGAAATCTCATTCGCTGCACCGGAACGGGCAGGTGAGCGGATAGTAGTTGATGATGAATATGTCACTGAACGCCTCGCGGATGTGGTGGAAGATCGGGATTTGAGTCGGTTTATCTTATAGACTGTATGGAGGAAATATTTTTCCTAAATTCTGTAATAAAGTGAGAGGAAAAAGAAGGAATTCCTAAAGGAACGTGGAAGAACATATCCGTATAAGTATGATCTATTGCTAAGGGCAAAACCATCGAAAGATGGTGACGCAAAGTCGCGGGCCTAAGGTCTCCAGGGACTATGGCAGCCGGACCGCCAATAGCCGATCTCTGCCAACAGACAGATGCTTTGGGGTTCGGGTCTACTGGCGTCCCTATTAGACCTTAACCCCATTTTCCTTAAGTAAGAGGATTTGTGTGTTTCAGCACTTTCAACACGGGGGAGGTATGCGGCAGTGGCTGATTTCAATCTGCTGGGCAAGACCGGCGATTTGCTGCACAGGGCCTTGGATGCAGAAAGCCTGCGTTTTCAGGTAAGGGCCCACAATCTGGCTAATGTCAATACCCCTGCATATAAGCGGCAGGATGTAGAGTTTGAGGCCTACCTAGCAGCTGAGTTGGACCAAAGGGATACAAATGGACTGCGGAGAACCCATGCCCGCCATCTCAGCGGTGAAGGTAACGGCAGCGGTGCTGCCCCCCGTATTGTGACAGATAGGCACACAACCATGAGGGTAGACGGCAGCAATGTAGATATCGAGCAGGAAATGGTGGCGCTGACTGAAACAGCGGTCAGGTACCAAGTGCTGGCGGAACAACTGACCAGAAAGCTGAGGCAGCTCCGTACTGTGATCAGTGAACGGGTGGGTTAACAGTAGATGATTTTCCCGGGGAGGGATAGGTGTGAGTGTCTTCCATACTCTGCGGATTAGCGGTTCTGCACTGACAGCAGAGCGGCTGCGGATGGATACCATCGCCAACAACCTGGCAAATGCCAACAGCACCAGGACTGAAGCAGGCGGTCCATACCAGCGGCAAATGCCCGTCTTTGCGGCGCGAACTCGGCAGCAAGGCAGCGGACAAGGGTTTAAAGGAGCTGGTGTAAGGGTAACGGGAATCTATCAGGATCCGACACCTGGCCGCCTGGTTTACGATCCTGAGCATCCAGATGCTGATCAGGACGGCTATGTCCATTATCCCAATGTAAATATAGTGACGGAAATGGTAGATATGATCAGCGCTTCCCGAGCATATGAGGCTAACATAACTGTCATTAATTCTGCCCGCAATATGGCTGTAAAGGCTTTGGAAATCGGCCGGGGCTAGCTCTGGCAGCCGGTCGATGAAATATGTCTGATAATGTCGAGTCGCGTCAAAATGTAAGGGTGATAGGTATGAGAATTCCTGCGATGGTAAACGAGCCGGTGCTGCAAACGTCGCGGCTGGGAACTGAAAGAACAAGTGAATCCCAGGGATTTGCAGGCATCTTGAAAGAGGCATTAGCTTCCGTAGATGGCCTGCAGAAGGAAGCAGATCGAGTGACGGAGGCTTTTATCAGCGGACAAGCCTCAGTGGAAATCCATGACATAATGCTGGCGGCCGAGAAAGCACGCCTGGCCCTAGATTTGACCGTTTCCATACGCAACAAACTGGTAGAAGCGTATCAGGAAATCATGCGGATGCAGATCTAAGCAGCGTCATGATAGGCAGTAGAATCGTAGAATCTAGCTGCCGCAACAGGGATGGTGGCGTGTGTGAATGAGTTTTTCTCCCGTTTACGGGAGCAAGTTGCCAATATCTGGAAAGACATGGATAGGCCTCGCCGGTGGTTGACCCTTGGTGTTACGGTAGGAGTGCTGCTTTTCCTGGTTGTTGGACTAGTTGTCCTGTCGAGAGACACCTATCTGCCCGTCTTCACCGGTATGCGGGCCAGTGATGCAGCAGAGGTAGTGGCCTTCCTCAAGGACAACAGCATCCCCTATCGCATCGAGCAGCAGGGAGGTGCCGTTTTGGTCCCTGAAGGCCGTGTTCACGAAGTGAGGATGCAGCTGGCTAGTGAGGGCCTTCCTAAAGGCGGTGTCATCGGCTTAGAACTGTGGGACCAGACGTCGTTGACGGAGACGGATTTTGACCGGCGGGTGCGGCTGCTCCGGGCGCTGCAGGGAGAGCTGACCAGAACACTCCTGGAGATTGATGGCGTCGAGAACGCCAGGGTACATATCGTCCTGCCTGAAGACAGCCTTTTCATAGATACTCAGAAGCCGGCTACCGCCTCTGTATTCCTAGTTCTTAGGCGGGGCCATGTCTTACAGGATAATCAGATCCGGGGGATTGCCCATTTGATGGCTAGCAGCGTTGAGGGCCTGCTTCCCGAGAATGTGACCATCATTGACAATTACGGCAATGTCCTTTCCGACCGCTTGGCTTCCACCACCGGCGTCGTCAACAGCGGAGAAATCCTAAGGCAGCTAGAGATTAGACGCAGCTATGAGGGTGCTCTGGAGCGCAGCATTCAAGCCATGTTGGAACGGGTCTTTGGGTTTGGCCGGGTGATCGTCCGGGTGACAGCTAGCCTAAACTTTGACTATGAAGAGCTGCGAGAAAAGCGCAGTGAACCGGTAGTTGGCAGCCGAGGGGTTGTCATCAGTGAGGATATTCGGACTGAGACATACCGGGGTACTGATGGAGGCGGCGTTCCCGGTGTTGCAGCCAATGTGCCTGGATATCCAGCGGCCGCGGGGGCGGGGGAGTCTGAATATGAGCGGGAAGAGATCACCCGCAACTATGAAATCAGCGTCAGTGAGAAGTACCAGGTAAAGGCCCCCGGTGAGGTGAGAAACCTGTCAGTGGCTGTTTGGGTTGACGGAGAGCTGACTGATGAAGAGAAGGACCGCATTAGAACCATGGTCTCCTCAGCGGCAGGCCTGCAGCCGGAACGGGGCGATGTGGTTCAGGTAGACGGCATGGCATTTGCCCGAGAGCTCGATGTTCCGGCGGATGCCCCGATCCTAGCCAGAGGATGGCTCTATAGCTGGAGATACATTCTCTTGTTGGCTGCCGTCGGGCTGCTGCTCCTGATACTTGCCTTCAGACGCCGACGGCGGGAGGAGGAGCCGGCAGTTGAGCCGGTACCTGAGGTTCCGCTTTTGGAGCCTGAGGAAGAGATTATTGAGCGGCAGCTCACTCCCGAAGAAGAGCAGCGCCTGCGGGTGAGAAGGGAAATCGAGCGGATGGCCAATGAAGATCCTGAAGGTTTAGCCCGCCTAATTCGGGCTTGGATGATAGAGGATTAAGATGTGTGTGTCACGGGTATGGAAAAGGGGGAGGAGGCTGCAGTTCCCAGATAGACTCTCCACGAATTGCAGCCTGAGATTATGTCCATGAGGTTACCTGAATTGACAGGCAGGCAAAAGGCAGCGATCTTGATGATCACCCTGGGCCCTGATGTATCTGCCAAGGTGTTTCGCCATCTCCGGGAAGAAGAGATCGAGGATCTCACCTTGGAGATTGCAGCACTGCCCAAAGTCGAACCTGAATTCAAAGACACGGTCCTATCGGAGTTTTACGAGTTGGCCTTGGCCAGTGAATACATTTCTCAAGGCGGCATTGAGTATGCCAAAGAGATTCTAGAAAAGGCCTTGGGGTCGGAGCGGGCCAATGAAGTAATCAGCAGGTTAACAGCTTCGCTGCAGGTGCGCCCCTTTGACTTTGCTAGAAAGGCTGACCCCGGTCAGCTGCTGAATTTTATCCAAAATGAGCATCCCCAGACAATTGCCCTGATCATGGCTTACCTGAACCCCGACCAGGCTGGGCTGATCCTATCGGCACTGCCGGCGGAAAGGCAGGCTGATGTTGCCAGGCGCCTAGCCACTTTGGATAGAACCAGTCCCGATGTCCTGCGGGAGATCGAGGGCACTCTGGAACGGAAGCTTTCCACCTTTATGATTCAAGACTTTACAGCTGCTGGCGGGATTGAGACCACTGTGGAGGTACTCAACCGGGTTGACCGGGTGACCGAGCGAACCATCATGGAAACCCTGGAGGAAGACGATCCGGAGCTGGCTGATGAGATTCGCAAGCGGATGTTCATGTTTGAGGATATCGTTAAGCTTGATGATCGGGCGATTCAGCAAGTGATTAGAGAAGTAGATACCCGGGATTGGGCTCTGGCATTGAAGACCGCCAGCGAAGAGGTGGCCAGCCGGGTCTTCAAGAATATGTCCAAGCGGGCCGGCGACATGCTGAAGGAAGATATCGAATACATGGGTCCGGTGAGGCTGCGGGATGTAGAAGAGGCGCAAACGCGAATTGTCTCGACTATTAGGCGTCTAGAGGAGACCGGTGAGATTATTATCGCCCGGGGCGGGGAGGATGAGATCGTTGTCTAAGATCATCAAGGCCGACTTTAGGCCGATCTGGACGAAAAACGGCCAGGAGAATACAGGGCAGTATCCTCCTATTATTGTGGCATCAGAAAGTAACGGGGCCTCAGCAGTGGAGTCAGCGGCGGCTATAGTGGATGCAGCTGCGGTGATTCGCACTGCCCGGGCGCGGGCACACGAACTGGTGCGGGAAGCAGAAGAGCGTATTGTGGAACTTGTTACAGCAGCTGAGAAGCAGGCCGATGCCATTAGGCAAGAGGCCCAGAACGCAGGCTTTGAAGCAGGGCAGAAGGCTGGCTATGAAGATGGCTATAGGGCAGGCCTTGCCGCTGCTAGAGCGGCCATGGAGGCCGAAATGCAAGAAAAGCTGGCAGATGTTGTAGAGATAGCCCGCGAGTGCCAAGCACTCAAGGGCCGCATTATCGCCCAAGCAGAGAAAGATATCGTGGCCTTGAGTCTGGCCATCTCTGAGAAAGTAATCCGGAAAAAGGTTGAGGATGACCCCAGCGTTACCTTTGACATAATTCGCGATTTGGCGGAAAGGGTCCAGAATGCAGAACAGGTTGCCATTCGGGTGCATCCAAAGGTGTTGGAGATGATGGATGGCCTCATGAAGAATGGTGATAATGGGACACCTGACGGTGAGGCATCGTCTTGGCGGTGGGTACCCGACGCAGGTGTACAACCTGGCGGCTGCATTGTGGAAACAGAATTCGGCAGGCTTGATGCTCGGCTAGATACAAGGCTATTAGATGTCAGCCAGGCTCTGCTGGAGCTCTTGGATGGTGAATGAACTTGACCGGCGGATTTCCCCTAAGTAAATATCTAGCCCGGGTAAAGAGTGCAGAGGACATTCGGGAATACGGGGAAGTAACCCAGGTTATCGGGCTGACCATCGAAGCCAATGGACCAAGAGCTAATATTGGAGAGATCTGTCAGATCCTCACTGAAGAGACCCATAATCAAGGCATTCCCGCAGAGGTTGTGGGATTCCGTGATCGGCGGCTCATCTTAATGCCCCTAGGTGAGCTGGCAGGCGTAGGGCCTGGCAGCTTGGTGCAGTCCAGCCGGGGCCAGCTGACAGTAGAGGTAGGAGAGAACCTTCTGGGAAGGGTCTTGGACGGGCTGGGAAGGCCCTTTGACGGCAGGGGCCCCCTGAACGGGGATGCCCAATATCCGCTGCAGAACTCGCCGCCGGATCCCTTGGAGAGGCAGAGGATTAAAGAGCCTCTGCCGGTGGGTGTGCGGGCGATAGACGGACTATTGACATGCGGTAAGGGCCAGCGAATTGGAATTTTCGCTGGCAGCGGCGTCGGGAAAAGCACCCTGCTGGGGATGATGGCCCGGAACACAACAGCAGATGTCAACGTCATCGGTCTGGTTGGAGAGCGGGGACGGGAGGTTAGGGAGTTTATCGAAAGGGACTTGGGACCAGAGGGGCTGGCCCGCTCCGTGGTGGTTGTTGCAACATCTGATCAGCCGGCATTGATCCGTTTGAAGGGAGCCTATACCGCTACTGCCATAGCTGAATATTTTCGGGACAAGGGATATGATGTGCTTTTCATGATGGATTCAGTCACCCGTTTTGCCGCAGCCCAGCGGGAAGTAGGCCTGGCGGTGGGTGAGCCCCCGGCTACCAGGGGATATCCTCCATCTGTATTTGCCATCATGCCTAAGCTGCTGGAGCGCACCGGTCCAGGGAGGGCCGGAACCATCACCGCCTTGTATACCGTGCTGGTTGAGGGTGACGACATGAACGAGCCCATTGCCGATACGGTACGGGGCATTTTGGATGGTCACATTGTTCTAAGCCGCAGGCTGGCAGACCGGGGACACTATCCAGCCATCGATGTGCTGGCCAGCGTCAGCCGGGTGATGCCCGAGGTGATTAGTCGGGAGCACCTGCGGGCAGCGATACAGGTTAAGGAGATGATGGCGGCTTACCAAGAGATGGAGGATCTGATCAATATTGGAGCATATCAATCGGGAACCAATCCCCGGGTGGACAGAGCCATCAGCTTAATTGAGTCCATCAGGGGTTTTCTCAAGCAGGATGTTGATGAAGGAAGCACTCTGGATGCGGCGTTGACCGGGCTGCTTGACATTGCAGCAGGGTAGTCCTATGCCTGGGCGGAAAGCGGCCTAATCAGGAGAGAACCCTGACGGAGCCTGTGAAGCATCCTAACAGTGGGCAGAGGGGATCGTCTTGAGTTTGAGTTTTCAGTTTAGTCTCCAGAAGATATTGGATCTTCGGTCCCGGTTGGAGCAGGAGGCCGGCGCTGAGTTAAGCCGTCTGAAATCCCTGGAGGCGGAGGCCGAGGAGAAATTAGCTTTACAGCGGCAGCAGCGGAAGGTAGAGCTGGATACTTGGCGAAACAAAATTCAAGGCCAGCTAGATTTGAGTGAGTTGGATGCTTGCCACCGCTGGCTGGAGAAATTGGATGACGCCATTGCTCGGCAGCAGGCCATTGTTGAAGAACTCCGGCTTGCGGTAGAGCGGCAGACCGAAGAGTTCTTGGCCGCCCGCCAGAAGCGAAAGGTTCTGGAGAGATTGCGGGAACACGAGTACACCCGCTTCTGGCAGGAATTTCTTAGAAAAGAACAGCGAGAATTAGATGACCTTGCAGCTACAAGGTATGTGCAGCGGGAGGCGTCTTCTTCGTGAAGAAGTGGCTTTTGGCAATTTCTCTCTTGATTATAGCGGCTGTGATCGCAGTCGGTGTTCTCCAGGCTACAGGGGTAGTCAACCTGCGGCCCTTTGTAATAAGACGGGTGGAAGCCATTCCAGCCCTTGCTCCCCACTTGGAGACCTATCGGGCCGGACGGGATGCAGAACGGCGGCTGCAAGCCGCGATGGCTGAGATGGATGCCATGAAAGATGACCTCATCCAAAGGGAAATGGAACTCGATGCCCGGGCACAGGCTTTGACTGCCGAGGAGCGAAAACTGGCCAGAGACCGGCAGGCATTGGATGAGGAAAGGCAAGACCTCCTCAGGCTGAGAGAGGAAGTCGAGACTACTCGATCCAAACTGCTGGAACTGGAACGGATGCGTTCCATCTACGCTGAAATGAGGGGCCGGGATGCGGCCGTGATTATGCGGGAGCTGCGGCCTGAGCTGATCGCCTTTATCCTGGCCGGGATGGAGCCCGAGGCGGCAGGGGATATTCTAGCGAATCTCGATCCCAAGCTAGCGGCAGAGATTACCCGCATGACACTAACTGACAAAAAGTAGAAATCAGGGGCTGTGCCCTTGATTTATATACAACAAAAGCAGAAGGGAGGTGTAATGAAAAAGTGCTGACAGATGTTATGTCTTCGGTGGTGCTTGCATCTCAGAAAGAAGCCATGCCGGCGGGACCAGGCAGAGGCACTGGACGCTCACATCCTATGGGAGCAGAGGCGTTTGGGCATACACTGCGAAGAATCCTCAGTCCAGATGGGGAAGAAACCGCTGATAAGGCAGTTGACTCCCAGATCGTCAGCGATGACGAACTAAGGGATGAGACGTTGTCTCACAGCAGCCATGGTCAGGAGGCGATCAACCTCCCTTACCTCGGCTATGTCTATGCCTTGGGCCTAGAAGTGCCGGGGAAACCTGCGCTGGAAGCTGTGGCTGAGGTAGAGGCTTCCGCTGGTGGTCTGGCAGAGGGTATTGCCTTGGATGCCGGCGGACTGCCGGATGGGAAGCAAGACATCTCGACGGCTCTCCAAGATGTCCTGCCGCCAGGCCTAGAGGCTGGACATCATGGATTGCCTGGAGAGTCATACCCCCTGGGGGAAGCAGGCGATGCAGCGGTTTTGGCAAGTGCCGGGCCTTCCCATGGGACAACCGCTGTATCTGTAGCCGACGCGGCGGATACCCGCAGAGCTGGCTGGCAGGGTAGAAATGCAGTCACAGCAGGCCTGGGCGGTGTCCCTCCAGGAGCTTGGGAGATGCCGTTAGCCAGCACAGCGGTAGCTCCTACTGGGCCAATTCAACCAGGCAGCGGAAGTCCCAATGCGGCACGGAGCCAACTGCTAAGAGGATCGCAGACGGGATCGGCAAAGCTCAGGGATGCTCTAGGAGCTACTAGGTTGTCACCACCTGAGCGAGACGGGCCTGCAATGGTGGAAGTGCTACAGGCAGAAACCCGGGCAGATGAGCCGAGCATCAATGCAGTATCTACTCAAGACGTGTTGTCCGCGTTTGCTGTAGAGGAGACTCTTGCGGGTGACGGTGCCTTACCAGGAGCTGAGGATCCGCTAATGGAGGCCCTTGCCAAGGCTCGCAGCTCTATGGAAGCATCAGCGGCTAACAGGGATAGGTTTGGAACACAGGATACCCTGCAAGACGGAGAGATAACGAACTCCGCGCTGAATGCAAACCTGGAAGCAGCCACAGCTCAGGCTCAGATTCGGAGCCCAAACCCAGGGGTTGGCAACACAGCCTCGCCAGAGGCAGCAGCGATGTATGCTGAAGCAAATTCCGACATCTCCACGGGAGATGCAGTAGAAGGCTCAGCCCAAGGCCAGTTAGCCTATTTCATACCGGATCCTGGAGATTTACTTGGATATGAAGTGACAGCTGAAGGGCCTGCAGGACCGCCATCAGCGGGGTACTCCGAAGGGGAGAGGGCCGGCTCCAAGACTGCTGCGCCAAGCAGTAGGGGTACCGAAGGTTCTTCCCTTGCGAGAGAAAACGCATTGCAAGGCACTCCAGCATCACCAGAAGCAAATGCTGCTGACTCAGCGCAAGAAGAAGTTGATGGGACGATGCCAGTAGATGGTGACGGCGATGGCCTCCAAGACGGAGCCTCGGCCGGGTCGGAAATGGAAGCCGGCCGCCAGGGGCCTGAGTCGAGGGGTGACAGCTTACAAGGTATCGATGGGCAAGATGTGCAAGGAAGCGGCCCTCTTGGCCTTAGCAGCCAGGCAGCCCAGGCCGATGCGGTATCCCAGGAGCTGACACAGGCTGCCAGCCTGAGGCCGCAGCATCCTGCACAGGGTACTGCCGTCAATCCCAATCAGGTGATTGAGCAGATTGTCCGGGGTGTGGAGCTGAACGTAAGGGGCGAGAATGGTGAGATTCGCCTGCAGCTTAAGCCGGAGAGTCTCGGTGAAGTGGAAGTCAGGATCGCAACCAATAACGGCATAGTCTCCGCCGCGTTTATCGCTGAGAGCCAGCGGGTAAAGAGCCTCATCGAGGCCGGTTTACCCCAACTGAAGCAGCAGCTTATGGAACAGGGACTGAACATCCAGGGGCTTTCAGTCCAGGTAGGAGGCGGCAGCACCTACGGCCGGGATGCATATCCCAGCGGCTCTCAGACCGCTAGCGCCTCTGGTATTTGGCGGCAGGGAGGCAGCGGGCTGGTTCATAGAACAGCTGGAAGCACCCAAGCTCGTCAGAATCGATGGGGAAATACCATCGATTACCGGGTGTAAAACGTATAGTTCATCTTCCATTGAAAGGGAGGTGAGGGTATGAATGTGACGACCATTGGTGCATCAACTTACAGCAGTAGAGCAGAGGATTCCCGCAAACACAATGAACTGGGAAAAAATGACTTTTTGCGTCTGCTTACAATTCAGTTGAAGTACCAAGACCCCATGGATCCAGTCAAAGACCATGATTTCATAGCACAGCTTGCCCAGTTCTCTGCTTTGGAGCAAACTGAGAACCTGTCCCAAGTCATGGAAAGATTCGTAGCAAGTCAAGAGAAGATGGGGATTGTGGCCCAGGCAACAGGCCTCTTGGGCAAAGAAGTAGTAGTAATAAACTCTGCGACCCAAGAGACAGCCACCGGCATAGTGAGCTCCATTAGATTTGCCGATGGGGTGCCCCAGCTGCAGGTAAATGGAGAAACGTACTTCCTATGGGAAGTCCAATCGATTAACACAGCCGATTAAGCAGGTTCAATGGGGCAAGAGAGGTGATCACTGTGACAGATAAGCTGCCAGGACTGCATATGCGGATTCCCCCGCAGCCTATCACGGAGCGGCCGGCGCCCAAGCCAGCTCAAAGGCCGGAGGCCGGTGGAGCTGCGTTCCAGGAAATCCTCAAGAGTAAGCTGGAAACCTCTACGCTCAAGTTTTCTGGACACGCCCAAGCCAGGCTTAGGCTTCGCAACATCCAGCTGGGTGCTGAGCAGGTCAACAAACTGGAACAGGCCGTGGAGAGGGCAGCTGCCAAAGGATCCCGAGATGCCCTAGTGGTCATGGAAGGCAACGCATTTGTGGTCAGTGTGCGCAACCGCACCGTGATTACAGTGGTTGACCGGGATTCGGCTAAGGAAAACGTGTTTACTCAAATCGACAGTGCAGTGTTAACCGACTGATTTAGACTCAACAGTTACAACTCAACAATACCCCGGAAAGATGCAAGAGGCTGGACCGGAGGGAGGCCTTGAGGAACTGTGGAACGACAGAAGCGGTTCCTGCCGGGGGACGAAAAGGAGTGGAAAACACCATGATGCGATCCCTTTTCTCCGGTGTGTCTGCTCTTAAGAACCACCAGATCAGAATGGATGTGATTGGCAACAACATCGCCAATGTAAACACCGTGGGATTTAAGAGCAGCCGTGTTACCTTCAGAGATATCCTAAATCAGACGCTGAAGGCAGCTAGCAGCCCCCAAGGCGGGCGGGGCGGGATAAACCCCATGCAGATCGGGCTCGGTATGGCCCTGGGTTCCATTGATGTGAATCACGCCCAGGGCAGCCCTGAGGTGACCGGGCGCCAGACCGATATGGCCATTGAAGGCAATGGGTTCTTTATCCTATCCGATGGTGACCGCCATTACTACACACGGGCTGGTTTGTTTGGTGTTGATAAGGACGGTTCTTTGATCAGCAGCGTCAATGGCATGAAAGTGATGGGCTGGAGGGCGGCCAGGGGAGAGATTGATCCCAAGGGGCAGCTGCAGAGCTTGGTCATACCCATGGGCATCACCATCGCACCCATTGCCACCAGCAGCGTCAGGTTCAGCGGCAACTTAGACTCCCGGATGGACTGGGAGTGGAATCTGGGGGCGGCTG
>LFTN01000176.1 GCA_001513495.1 Clostridiales bacterium DTU087 | reverse complement strand
CTCCCACTCTGTCGTTTAGGACATCTCTTATACCTATTGCCACACTGTCAGCGCTCTCAATCCATGCTATTTCCTCTTCGGTCAATTCTATCCCGGCGTACTCTTCAACAATACCAACCAGGTCGCCCGATTCCTCGACCATGCTGGCTATTTGTCCATAGGAAGCTCTGATCTCCCGCAAGGCAAGGGGATCAAACTGATATCCTTTGCCAATGGCCAGAGCACCGGTCTCATGATCCGCAGCCACGATAATCAAAGTATCGGGATTTCTGGCGGCAAAAGCCATGGCCTCTGCTACAGCATAGTCCAGAGCCAAGGCTTCGGTGGCCGCCCGGACTGCATCATTGTCGTGTCCAGCATAGTCCACTTGGCTGCCCTCGACCATCAAGAAGAATCCATCTTCATCTTGGGCCAAAAGGTTAATTGCCTTGCGAGTCATCTCGGCCAGGCTGGGTTCCTTTGCCGGGTCTCGGTCGATTTCCGGAGTCATGTCTGATGCTGTAAACAAACCGATGACAGGAAGTTCAGTGGCCAGGGCCAATTCGCTTGGAGAGTTGACTATCGTATACCCTCTCGCTGCAAACTCATTCATCAAGTTGCGGCCGTCTTTACGGGTACCGCCCAACTCCTCAGGCAAGCAGATAGCTTTGCCTCCCCCGAAGAGCACATCGACTTCGTTTTCAAGGATATCTACCATGATAGCTTCATAGTTGTTGCGGCTCTCGTTGTGGGCCGCGAAAGCTGCTGGAGTGGCATGGCTGATTCTCACCGTTGCCACCAAACCGGCAGCCTTTCCCGCTTCTTTAGCTGCTTCCAGTATGGTGCGGACCGGCTGCCGGTCCATGTCCACTCCAATGGCGCCATCATATGTCTTCACACCAGTAGACATAGCCGTACCGGAGGCTGCTGAATCGGTGATATAGTCATCGCCCATATGGGTTGTATACAGGCCGACTACATCCATCTGATTCATCACAGGCTGATGGCCTAAGTAGTAGTAGAGCAGCGTCCTCTGAGCCACACCCATTCCATCCCCAATGAAAAAGATCACGTTCTTAGCAGTTCCCGCAGCCAGTGCACCCGCAGAGGCTGCCAGCAGCATCAACACCACAAGCAACACACAGAGCCTTTGTCGCCACCGCAACACAGCATCCCACCTCTTTCATGGTTTTTTCTTCCACTACAATGTATTCCAGTACTGGGAAAATATGCCGTTCCCTTTTTCCTTAATAGGAAATTTTGCTCGTCACCGGAGCAAACACCCCGATCTGTGATAAACTAGTCCCGTACCTTTTTGAGCAACTAATGAGAGGCGAGATCATGGAAGCAATCGGACTGATAGCGACAGCAACTTTCGGCTTAGAGGCCATCGTTGCTCAGGAACTGCGGGATATGGGATATGGTGACTTGACAGTAGAAAATGGCAAGGTCTCCTTCACCGCGGATCTAGAGGCT
>LFTN01000194.1 GCA_001513495.1 Clostridiales bacterium DTU087 | reverse complement strand
GGAGAGCGAGGAGCGTCAATATCCCGACCTCGGCGGTAAAGAAGATGTCAAGCTGTATCCCGTCGACGAAGGAGATGAGAGCCCAGAATTCGCAGCTTTTCGAGAAGAACTGAGAGCTGCCGCCCAAAGCAAGGATGTAGATTTCATCCGCAGTCACACCGATGCAAGTGTTAGGTATACTTTTGGCATAAATGAAGGGATTGATGGGTTCTTGCGCCAGTGGGAGCTGGACGCTAACCCTAGAGAATCTCCATTTTGGGATGAGCTCCTGCAGGTTGTGAATCTAGGAGGGCGTTTTCGCAATGAGGAAAAGACCTCCTTTATTGCTCCTTACGTATTCTCGGATTTTCCCGAAGATATAGATGCTTTTCAGCATGCGGCCATTATCGATAAGAACGTCAAGGTCTATGCTGAGCCCAGCGCCGATTCAGAAATAGTGGGGACATTAACCTACAGCATCGTGAGAATCTTAGAGCGCCACTTTCCATCTGAAGAAGCTCCTAGGCCCGCGTGGCTAAAGGTCGAGACCTTTTCCGGCAATACCGGCTATATCCCAGCTGAGTATGGGCGCAGCCCTGTTGATTACAGAGGGAACTGGGTCAAGCTAGGCGGGACCTGGAAAATGATCTTCTTTGTGGCGGGGGATTGAGCAATGATTTGACAGAGGGCTCTTAGTGTCTTTCCGTTTCTGAGTCAATGCAGGAACGGACTATCCCTTGAAGAATTAGGAGTCATCTCCTGAATGTGATGCAATCGTAGGGTTCATCTCAATCAGTGGGACATCCAACTTCGGGGAGAAGGTGATGGCTTGGCAGTGCTAGTATATCCTGCGCTGGTATTTGGCCTAATCGCTTTAGGCCAGGTGACAGCATTGAAAAAGGAAGTCCAGCAGCTGAAATTTGAGATTGAAGAAATGAAGAAGGACTAAGATCTGGCGCAATAGGAAGGCCCTGTAAGCAAGCAAGCTTTCGGGGCCTTTTCACTAAGAGGCCTATGATAGTCCTTGCTGTCCCTATACTGTCCAGGTGGCAGCCAATATGGTGCAGGTTGCGCTCAGTGGCTAGCATTTTCTCGGAAGGCTTCTTGGTCTTGGCGGTGCCCAAGCCAAGCAGGTTTTATTAGATTTCTTCCCTTTTGAAAAGGAATGGGGGCACCGACACCGAAACTTGTATACAAGCGGGATTTTACATGCATACAATCTGAGTAACAGTTGAAACCAAGAGGTACTGATGACATCTGCGGAGGCCATAGAGGCCGCAGAGCTTAGAATCCTTAAGAACGCACCCATGGGAGGTGATTCCTTGGCACTAAACGGCGGCGGCACTGTGCCCCAATCGGAGCGGATCTACCAAGAACTCAAGGAAGCCATCTTGTCAGGTGAGATTGCCCCCAGCACTGTACTTAGTCAAAATGAGCTGGCCCGCCAGTACGATGTCAGCAGGTCACCGGTTAGGGATGCCTTGCGGCGTCTGGAGCAGGAAGGTTTGGTCCAGCTGGTGCCCAAGGTGGGCGCACTGGTTAAGGCCGATGACTTCTCCGATGCAGTAGATGTCACTGAGATTCGCAGCGTCCTAGAGGGCTATGTTGCCAAACGCTTGGCCCATTCAGTGACCTATGAAGATGTCAAGGAGCTGAGAGCCAGCCTGCAGCTGGTCAAGGAAGCTATCGATGCTGAGGACATCGAGGCCTTTTATCACCGGGAGCGGGCCCACCATGATAAGCTTGTGTCCATGGCCAGGAATAAGCGGCTCGTGCGGGTCCTGGAGAGCCTAGTTGATCCCCTCTGCAACCGCGCTTACTCTGCCTATGTGAGGCGTTCGCCGGAGGCTGCTGAGGTGATGTATGAAGAGCACCTGGCAATCCTGGCTGCCATTGAAGAGGGAGATGGCAGCAAAGCAGAAGCCTTGATGCGCAAACACATTCAGAGGATGCATGCAGCCATGCTGCACATGGCGGGCTATGACTACCAGAGCGTGAGTCTCGATGAATAGGTGCCGTCTTTGGCAATACGTGGAGGTGGAGTAGTGGCGTCAATGCGTGCTTTACAGAAAAAGGCCCCGGGGCCGGGCCTTGAGCTTTGTGAGGTGGAAATACCTCAAATCCGTCCTGACCAGGTCTTGGTTAAAATAGAAATGGCGGCCATCTGCGGTACCGATCTGCATATCTACAATTGGGATACATGGTCGGCAAACCGCGTTTCGCCGCCGGTAACCATCGGCCATGAGTTCGCCGGCAGGATAGTAGAAGTAGGCGAGAATGTCACCGGCTTAGCTGAGGGAACGCTGGTCACTGCAGAGGGGCATTTTACCTGCGGCCGCTGTTATTACTGCCGTACCGGCCAGGGCCACATCTGCGATGATGTGAAGATTCTGGGTGTTGATGTCGATGGGATTTTTGCGGAGTATGCAGCCATTGATGCGGAGAATATCTGGCCTTTGCCCGATGGTTTTGACCCCGCGATCGGGGCCGTCCATGATCCCTTGGGGAATGCTGTCCATTCGGCATATGTCCACGGCTTAACGGGAAAGAATGTCATAGTCACCGGGTGCGGGCCCATTGGGCTTTTCTGCATCGCCCTTGCCCGGCAAGCAGGAGCCCGGGCCGTATTCGCCTCAGATATGAATGAATACCGGATTGAACTAGCGAAGCAGCTGGGCGCTGATCATGTCATCAACGGCGGCAGTGAGGATCTGGAGACAGTTGTCAAGCCAGCCACCGGCATCGGAGCCGATGTGCTCCTAGAAATGTCGGGTTCCAGTCAGGCACTGGCCAGCGGCCTTAGGTCCCTGCGAAAGGGCGGTGCCGCATCCCTTCTGGGGATTTTCTCAAGTAATGTGAGCATTGATCTAGATGCAGTCATCTTCAACCAGCTGACACTCTACGGCATCAACGGCCGGCGCATGTTCGATACATGGTTTCAAATGCAGGCGGCTTTGGAGGCGGGGCTGGATATCACGCCGGTGATTACCCATAGGTTCAAGTTTGAGGAATATGATGAGGCCATGGCATTGATGAACTCCGGCCGCTGCGGCAAGGTGCTCTTGGTTCCTTAAGCTGTGCCTGTAAAGGAAAGGGGGATATCTGGAATGCTGAGCAAACCTTTAAGCTTTGTCAAAGATGAGTTGGAGACCTTAAAAAAGGATGGGCTGTATAACTCCATCCGTACCCTGGAAGGCCCCCAGGGCCCGTGGGTGGCCATTAACGGCGAGCCGATGCTGAACTTCTGCTCCAACAATTATCTGGGCCTAGCAGCAGACCCCCGGCTCAAGGAGGCCGCCCAAGCGGCAATCCATCAGTACGGGGTAGGCCCCGGTGCAGTGAGGAGCATCGCCGGCACCATGACCCTTCACCAAAAGCTGGAGGCAGCCTTGGCCAAGTTTAAGAAGGTACCGGCTGTTATCTCTTTCCAGTC
>LFTN01000154.1 GCA_001513495.1 Clostridiales bacterium DTU087 | reverse complement strand
ACCTGCGAGACCATCTTCCATAGGTACCGGTCCTTAGACACCATATATTGGTGCTCGTCTATTATACTATACAACATATAGTGACTTGTGGTCACGGCAGGCTATTGACCCATATTCCCAAACTGGTCCCATATATTCCATAAAGCTTTCTCTCTCTAAGTAAAACGGCATTTTCCCCCAAACAAGAAGCCAGGCCTCCGAGGGTAATCGGAAACCTGGCTGTGGTTCAGTGTTTTCTTAGTCAGGCTGTGAGCTTGGCCGGACCTTTGCCGCAGCTAGAAGGACTCGTTTAGAAGGCCCCCCAACAGGCGCTGGGTGAGTTCCACCTGCCCGTATTCCTGGGCCGTCTGCCAATCCCGCTCTAGGAGTGCGACGATCAGCTCAGGGGACAAACCCCACTCCGCTGCCAGAGCCTCTGCAATCCGCTCCTGGCCGAAGTCACTGAGGGCAGACCAATCCTGGATGATGAGAGCCTCAGCTTCATGGGGCTTAACTCCGTTCTTGAGCAGCTGATCATAGAGGGTGTACTTCATTTCATCCCGTACTGCCTGCCAGTCGCCCTTGATCAGGGCACCCAGCTGTTCTTTAGTGACCATGCCCTTGGATAGGTCGGTGATCTTGGACATTACATCTGACTGGGTTACGATGCCGCTGGCCTTGACAAACTGAGCGGCACCGGACCGGTTAGCCACCAGGTATATCTGGTCGCCTTCCACCAGATTTGCTGCTTCAGACTTGGTGCTGTTGCGCAAGATGCTGGCATCAGGTGCTAGTTCCAGCACCAAGGAATGGCCGATCAAAGGCTCGATTGTTACAGTAGCCTGGTCACCGGCAGCGCTGAGGGTACCTTGGATTGTGACCAAGTCAGCGGCGGTTTTGACCATAGCCGCTGTCTCCTCACGGGTGGCCGGCCGCTCCGGTTGGAAAGTGGTGCCAAAAATCGAGGGGATGATCCCCAAGCGGCTGGCGATTTCTACTGAGCCATAGGCCCAGTGCTCTTCTGACAGATCAGTAAAGGTAGGCCACCAGTCGAAGTGGTTTGCCTGAAAGTCTTTGTCCAGCTTGAGGGCTCTAGTAAGCATTGTCACAATTTCCGCTCTGGTGATTTTCTCATTGGGGTGGAACTTGCCATCGGGATAGCCTTGGATAATCCCCTTTGCCGCCAGGGCACTGATTTCATTCTTGGCCCAGTGGTTCCTGGTATCAGAAAATGGGGCTTGACCCCCGGATTCAAAGCGGAACGCCTTGGCCAAAATCCGGGCAAACTCGGCCCTGGTGACTGGATTCTTAGGGCGAAATGTCTCATCGGGGTAACCACTGATCACTCCCTCTGCTGCTAGAGCTTGTATATCGGCCTTAGCCCAGCTGGCTGATATATCCTTGAGCTCAGCGGCAGCGGTGGTGCTGCTGAAAAGCAATACCATCAGGAGAGCCATGATTGCCATAGAGAACTTATGCTGTCGCATCGACATAAACCTCTCCCTTCCTGTATGTCTTGGCTGGAAAACTCCGTCGGCAGCATGGCCGGGGACATAGGACTTAAGCCCCCTCCATCTGCAATCATCCTAACATACCATGAATCGCAATACTACTTTTGGCGAAATGTAAGTTCAGACGCTAAAGTCAAGTTCTGTATGCTGGTGCCGCAATCTGGAAAGAACCTGGGCGGGATTGGCAGCAAGGGGGAGGCAAAGAGGTAAATTCAGCTGAAATATGGAATACTTGCTGAAGACCTAAGAAAGGCCTGCCGGCGCCGGGGCTTCCGGTTACAGATGTGCAGGCTGGGCCTTTGTTCAGTGAATTTGACAAATTTGAGGTGGTAATATGGAAGCCGGGACCGGCAGCTTTCAGGAAAAGGTGGTGCTGGTGGATGGGAATAGTCTCATTCACCGGGCCTTTTATGCTATTCCAACTCTGACCACTAGTCAAGGCGAGCACACTAATGCTGTATTGGGCTTTACCACTATGCTCCTGCGCCTACTGGATGACGAGGAGCCGGATTTTATCGCTGTCGCCTTTGACCTAGCCGGCCCCACTTTTCGCCATGAAGAGTATGACGAGTACAAAGCTCATCGTCCCAAAATGGCCGATGAACTGGTGCCTCAAGTTGGACTGATCAAAGATGTAGTAGATGCTTTTTCCATACCAATCGTGGAGATACAGGGCTATGAAGCTGATGATGTCATCGGTACCCTCGCGTGCTACCATAGAGGATTGGGGCGCAAGGTCTTGATCGTCACAGGGGACCGGGATTGTCTACAGCTGGTCAATGAAGGCACCACCGTTTTGATTACCCGCCGGGGTATAACCGATTTGGAGGCTTACGATCCAAAGCAGGTGGAGGCAAAGCACGGAGTACCGCCGAGGCTGATGGCCGACCTCAAAGGGCTAATGGGCGATTCGTCAGACAACATTCCCGGCGTACCCGGTATCGGGCCTAAGACCGGGGCTAGGCTGCTGCAGGAGTACGGCAGCCTGGAGGGCGTACTGGAGAATATCGATCAGCTCAGGGGCAAACAGAGGGAGAATCTGGAGAAGTATGCCGATCAGGCGAGGCTCAGCCGCAGATTGGCCACCATCAACTGCCAAGTCCCTGTCGATTGTGAGCTTGCTCCATATGCACGGGATGGGTGGCAGGATGACAGGCTCTATCAACTCTTTGCTCGCCTGGAGTTTAGGAGCCTGATTGCCCGGCTTGAACTCTCGGAAAGCCAGCCGGCGCCGGTGTCATTTGAGGAAGGCCCGGATTTTCGCCTGTTCTCCTCTCCGTCGGAGTTTCAGTCCTTTGTCAGGGGCTTGCTGGATGGAAGGGATGAATCCGATGGTGTCATCTATCTTGACCCATACATCGATGGTGATGACAGTATCGATGCCGTCTTGGTAGGGCTGGGGCTGAGTGATGGGGAAAGCTGTGGATACTTTCCTGTCTCCCATTCGGAAGAGACAGCGGCTGCTCTTAGGGAGCTCTTTGAGAGAGCCGAGGGGATAAAGGTCTGCTTTGACAGCAAGGCTCTCTATCATGCCCTTGCCAATTTAGGCTTGGTACTGGAGGGCACTGTCTTCGATATTTCCCTGGCAGCTTACCTGCTAAACCCCGGCCAGGCCATCAGCGGGCTGGGAGATGTGTTCTTGCAGGTACTGGATGTCTATCAGCCTAGTTTGGAGGAGCTGACCGGTAAGGGTGCCAAGGCCGTTACCCTGGCAGATGTAGGGTACGAGCGGTTGGCGGAGTTTAGCAAGCCCCGGTTAGCCCAGCTGCCGGCGCTCTATGCCAAGCTGGAGGAGCAGCTTGGCACGGATGGGCTGGCCGACTTATACCGCAAAACAGAACTACCTTTGGCTAGGGTCCTGGCTGTTATGGAACGGCGGGGAGTGGCGGTCGATGTAGATGATCTGCGGGCCATTTCCCAGGAATTTGGGGAACGGATTGATCGCCTGGCGGAGCTGATCTACTCCCAGGCCGGCATGGAGTTTAACATAAAC
>LFTN01000200.1 GCA_001513495.1 Clostridiales bacterium DTU087 | reverse complement strand
CTCCAGGAACGGCAGCAGGAACTTGAAGTTGGGCCAATGCTGATACGGCTGCTGGTAGGGATTTTCCGCACCGGGATAATTGGTCCAGTATGTCTCATCCCAGCCGACAAAGCCCGGATAGCCGTAAGTAGGAATAGAGGGCATCTCCGCAGCAGCGATCTTCAGCCCTTCAATGGCCAGCGGGATCAGCTCAGGATCATCAAACCCGATCTTCTCCAGCTTATCTATTACCACATCTAGATCCGGGTGGGACCAACGGGACTGGTGGCCGTAGGTGACTTCGTCCACCGGCCGGTGCAGGTCAGAATCCCACATGCGGAGTGTGCGGTACATGTCTGGATGGCCGCCCCAGGGTTCATATGCAGGCCAAACACTGGATACCTCAAACTGGCCGTAGGTGGCGAGGACGTTGTACTGTTCGGTGTTAACCACTTCCACCTCAATCCCGAACCGGCGCCACTGCTGAGCGACGGCGAAGCTGTTCTTGTAGCCGGGATGGGCTGGATTGGGATGGGCGGTAATGGTGATCTTCCACGGTGTGCCATCGGGCAGCAGCCAGCGTCCGCTGGTGTCTCGGCTGAAACCGTTACGCTCCAAAAGCTGCGCGGCTGCCTCGGGAGCATATTTCCACCAGCCGTAGCCGAACATCTCCCTCTGCATTGCAGGATCATCGGGAACGTCGTAACCCCGCTCAACGGCGTAGTCTGCCAGCCTCTGGGCTGCTCCCGGATCATAGGGTTTAAAGGGCGCACGGTCGACTTCAATATCCAGGGTAAACTCCTGCAGCCACTCCTCCATGGGCTCATAGTACCAATCAAGGTAAACGGGAGTTGGCGGCACCAAGAGTGCACCCATTACGCCGGCTCCATCAAAGGAAAGGGCCATAACATCGACTATGTCCATGGCCAGGGCCAGTGCCCATCTGACGTCTTTGTTATCAAAGGGCTCAACTAACACGTTGAAGGTGATGCCGGTAATGCACGGGTCGATGTTGACAATCCAGGGATACTCCCGGCGGTAGGTGCGGAAACCGGAGCTGTCCCAAGATGCCTGCAGACTCTCCATGGTGAGATCGCACATATCCAGCTCATGGCGGGACTGGGCAATGACTTTGCGCTCTGGTGCTCCGTAATAGTAGAAGAGGACGTATTGGGGCTTTGGCTCACCGTAGAGCTGCCCAACTGCCGTCCGCTCCCAGTCCTCCCGCTTCTCCCACAAGAACCAATACCCGCCCGGATCGATTTCCTTCAGCACGTATTGGCCGATGCTGATGGGAGGATAGAAATCAAAGGACATGGGATCTTCGACAGTCTCCCAAATATGCTTGGGCAT
>LFTN01000134.1 GCA_001513495.1 Clostridiales bacterium DTU087 | reverse complement strand
CAAAATCTATCCAGTGGGCCGTGGACCGCTTGGAGGAAGTCAATGCCGCTGCTTGGGAGCGAGGGCTTCTGGTCACTGAGAAACGGGCGGAGGATTCTCAAACTTAGAGGAATCAGGCCTATCAGAGTATAATCTTATAAGCAGCTACAGGCAATTACGGCAGTGACTGGTGGTGCACATCTAGATGATGAAGGAGATCATCCACATTAATCAGCGGGTGGAATTAGAGGCGTATGTCAGGGGCGAATGGCGGCGCTATCCCAGCCGGATTGAAGGTGTCAATGATCAGCATATCCTGCTGGCTGCGCCCCTCAAGGGCGGAATACTGGAACCTGTCTCCATAGGCAGCACTGTTAGAGCGACTATTGTCCACAAGGATCGGGTATTTGAGTTTGAGACGGTGGTGGCCGATCGGCGGAGCAGCGGCATCCCGTACTTGGTGGTGGAATGGCCTGAGGAGTTGAGGGTGGCCAACCGCCGGGCCTTCTTTCGCCTGGACGTGCTGTTGAACATGAATTATGCACTGCTGGAATCAGAAGGGGGTTTGGATGAGCTTCCTACCCCTGAGAAACCGGGCTTGATTAAGAACTTAAGCGGTTCTGGCCTCCTGGCCTGGGTTGAGGATGAGCCGGAGCTCATCAGCGGCAGCCGGCTGGTGGTGGATATCCACCTGCCGGAGGAAAGCGGTACAGTCCTTGCCAGAGTTGTCCGGAAAGAACAGGTGCCCGATGACCACCGGGGAAGGCTGGCGGTGGGTTTGGATATAGAGGAGATTACTCCAGCTTTTCAGGATGCCATCATCCGTTACTTATTTGAACAGCAGCGGGAACGCCGCAGCAAAGGCATTCTTTGATCTAGACGGCCCAACCGATCTCAGCCGTATTTTCAAAGCCGGATTGGTGGCTAGTACCATGTGTGGCTCTTCTTTGTGGTCTTTCTCTGTGACCTTTGTTTACCTCGCAAGCCTACAAAAAGGCCGATGGTGGGGGGAACCCAGCATCGGCCTTCAGCCATCAATCATATCCGAAGTTGAGCATGTGTTTTTCGTAAGCCTTCTATGCTTTCCTCTACATATCTTACATCTTTTCCATGAATCCTGATCTTCCCAGCTGCATGAAAGCCTTACCCCTCCAGCCTTGCCGCCTCCCGGAAGCGGTCTTTCAAGGCCGGGTACAGAGAGCGGAAGAGCTGGTAGTAGTCGTCATACAATCCAGTGAGGGCAGTATTGGGTTCAGTTGTGTGGGTAATCCGCACAGTGTTCTCAGCGGCTTCTTCTACACTCTCGTAGATGCCGGCTGCTACCCCTGCCAATAGGGCGGCACCGAAGGCCGGCCCTTCATCCACATTCAGTGTAGCCACCTCCAGCTGCATGATATCTGCCTGCATCTGACGCCAGAGGGGGCTCTTGGCACCGCCGCCGATGGCCCTCACCTGTTCAACTGGAATTCCCATGCCCCGGATGATCTCCACCGAATCCCGCAGTGCATACACAACTCCCTCCATGACGGATCTGATCATGTGGCCCCGGTTATGCCTGGGGTTGATGCCGAAGAAGACTCCCCGGGCAAAGGCATCGGCATGGGGAGTCCGCTCCCCATTGAGAT
>LFTN01000065.1 GCA_001513495.1 Clostridiales bacterium DTU087 | reverse complement strand
ACAGGGTCAGAAGGCCGCCCGACCAGCCTCACCAAGGTCCCCTCGGGAATAATCCTGTACAGCTGCTCCACATGGCGGTTGAACATGCGGATGCAGCCGGCACTGGCTTGGGTGCCGATGGACCAGGGCTTATTGGTGCCGTGGATGCCGTAAATGCCCCAGGGAACGTTAAGGCCCAGCCAGCGGGTGCCGAAGCCTCCTCCCCAGTTCATGCTCTTTTGTACAATCCGAAACTCACCGATGGGTGTGGGAGTCTTGCCGAGGCCCACTGCCACAGGGTACCGCTGGTATTCCTTGCCATCGATATACACAATCAACTGGCGGCGGGATACGTCCACAACAATCTCCTTCTCCCCTTCCGGCACTTGGCCGGAGACCTCAACCACCGGCACAGGGAAATCATCAGCCAGGGCCTGCCACGTCACCGGGCCCACCACCCCGTCCGGAGTCAAGCCTTCCTGCCGCTGGAACGCGATCACCGCTTCCATTGTCCGGCGGTCGAACTTCCCCGATAAGGGCCCATGGTAGATTCCCAAGTGCTGCAAGCCCCTCTGCAGCTCCTCCACATCCTCTCCGGCCATGAGGGGATCAGCATAGTAAAGCACCCGATCTGATTCACAGCACGCACCCTCCAGCTTGCCCATCTGCGCCTCATCCCGGGGAATGTCCAGCTCTCCTACTTTGGCCGGATAGATGTCAGCGGCAAAGAGGGTGCTGCCTCTAGATGCCGCCAAGCACATGCCTGCATATCCTGCCAAACACAGAAACAGCCCGCCGGCAGTCAACCACACCAGGAACCTCTCATTCCACCTCAGCCCAGCCATACCAGCGTCATCCCTTCACCTGCGCCGAGCCGCCCGTAGAACAGATGGCGCCCAGCTTATGTCACGGTGATATTTCTATTCATTATACTGGGATGAAAGAACAACCATGCCAAAGAGAGAAACACCCCTGCCGGCAACGGCAGAGGTGAGATGTTTGATGCAGACAGCTGCAGAATGGAGAATGCAGGCTTTCGAAGCAGTACAGCCGGAGCTGTGTTAATCAGCCGGCTCTGGGCTCCAGGCGGGAGGCTCCTCGGAGTCCTGGGGCTTTAGTATCTGGGCCGCTTCCAAGGCGTCTTCCTCCCGGACAAGGAGCACAATTCCGCCAAAAGCGTAAGCCGCACCAGGATACACCTGGGCAATCCCTTTGTTAAATAGGACTGCCCTGATGCCGAAGGATTCCAGCTTTGCTCTGGCTAATTCGGCGGTAATGATGGAATCATAGCGGCCGACCGCAACTAGGGGTTCCACTAGATGACCTCCTAAGCAGCTTTCACCGGCCCATGAGCTTTAAGAGCCTTGCTCCAAAGTGTTCAACATCGCTTGGGCTTTGCAGAGCGGCGAAATCCTGTACCATAGCTCCCTGTTTTTCCAGAAGGGACATGACGGCCTTCAGCGATTTGGCTGTACCGAAGAGCTTGGATGTAACAAAGGCGGCAGCGTTCTTGCCCTCCAAGCGGGTTAGCCGCGTCGATGTGGCCGTCAGATCCTCCGCAATTTTTCCACCTAAGAAGCCCAAAGTCGGGCTTCCGAAAATGACTAGATCATATGGGGCCCCGGAAATGGGGCTTGCCTCCTTGGCATCCGCTTCCAGCAGCTGCACCTGGCAGCTGCCCCTCTTCAGTACCTCGGAAAGGCCCTTTGCCAGTTCCTGTACATGTCCTTCCTTACTGTACACAATCAATGCCCGCATCTTGGCTTACCCCCACAACAACAGGTTAGGCTGCAAAAGCCGCCCATTGTAGACACCATTCTTGAGGGAGCCTGGAAGTTCCTGCTCCCCAGGGGGCTTACATGGCTACCTCAATCCTCTGGCGGATGACCCGGGCCAGGCGCCGGATGCCTTCCTCGATGTCTGATTCGGCAGCTTGGCTGAAAGCAAGCCTGATGGTGTTTTGGCCGCTTCCATCGGCATGGAACCCCGTGCCGCTGACATAGGCAACCTTTTCCTCCGCTATAGCAAAGGGGAGCATGGCCTTGGCATCAATGTACGAGGGCAAAGTCAGCCAGATAAAGAATCCTCCCTGGGGCCGGGTCCAGCTGACACCTTCCGGCATATAAGCTGCCAGAGCCCGGAGCATAGTATCACGGCGCCGCCTGTATAAGGTCCGCAAAGACTGAATGTGGGCATCGAGTTTGCCGCTGCGCAGGGTTTCCAGGACAACTTTCATGCCTAGGGAGTTGGAGCACAGGTCTGTACCCTGCTTAGCTATACCGATCTGCCGCACAAGGGCCCCGTTGGCAGCCAGCCAGCCGACCCGTACCCCCGGGGACAAAATCTTGGAGAAAGAGCCCAAGTAAATCACCCGCCCCTCATCATCCATGCTCTTTATGTGGGGCACCGGCTCCTGCCCAAAGGAGATCTCTCCATAGGGGTTATCTTCAATGATGAGAAAGTCGTATTCTCTTGCCAACTCTAAAAGCCCCTGCCTCCGCTCCAGGGAAAGGGTTACACCGGTAGGGTTCTGGAAATTGGGTATAGTGTAGATAAACTTGGGGCGCTGACCCCTGCTGGCCAGTTCTTTCAGCCGATTGGCCATAATATCCAGCCGCAGGCCGTGCTCGTCGATGGGGATGCCAACCTTAACGCCTTGGTAGTTGCCGATGGCATTTAACCCCCCGACATAACTGGGCTGCTCCACCAGCACGCAGTCACCTGGATCTAGGAGCACCTTGCAGACCAAATCTAAGGCCTGCTGAGAGCCATTGGTAATGATGATGTTTTCGGGGCTGCACGGCGCGCCTTCAGCTGTAAGCTGCGAGGCCAGCTCCCCCCGGAGTGCATCAAGTCCCTCAGTGGGGCCGTACTGCAGTCCCGAGTAGTCATCCTGGAACAACCCCTGCATCACTTCTTGGAACAAGTCAGTGGGAAAGGAATCCGGTGTAGGAAACCCGCCGGCAAAGGAGATAATTCCCGGTTCCTCGGTCAGCTTAAATGCGTCACGGATATCTGAACCCCGCATGTCTTTTACTCTTTGGGCAAAATAGCGTTCCATCTGCAGCATGT
>LFTN01000022.1 GCA_001513495.1 Clostridiales bacterium DTU087 | reverse complement strand
CTCATGGGGCGATACAGGCAGATTAAAGCCCGGGCGGGGAAAGTGGTGGCTCTTAGGGCTGTAGACCCGGTGCGGCGGATGCTGATCATGGCTGGCATGGAACGCATTATGCAGTTCGCCGATACTGAGGAACAAGCGTTGGCTCAGATTGGGGGAAGATGATGATGGCAACTGGTGGCAACATGGTCGTAATGCGGTTTCCAAGCAAGGCAGCCAATATTGGTTTTGCCCGAACCGCTGCGGCGCTCTTTGCATCACAGCTGGAGTTCACCCTAGATGAACTCGATGAGATTAAGATCGCAGTATCGGAGGCAGTATCCAATGCTGTGATCCACGGCTATAAGGGCAGGGAGGGCGAGATCTCCCTAACCTGCCGACTGACAGATGAGCGGCTGGAAATAACTGTAACAGATGAGGGATGCGGCATAGCCGATGTAGACCAGGCCTTGGAACCGGCTTTTACCACAGAACCTGAAGAGCGAATGGGATTGGGGCTGGTCTTTGTGCGTGAATACATGGACGAGCTGGTGATTGACTCCAAGCCGGGCAAAGGCACCACTTTGTTTATGAGCAAGTCTCCTATTCAAGCCCGAGTGCGTTCTTAGGGAGAGAGTGCAATGCAGAGTGCCTCAGGCAGAATCCAACTGCCGCCAGCTCCAAACTTAACCTCTGAGGAAGTCCACAACCTGCTGGCTGCTGCACAGGCGGGAGATGCTGCCGCGAGAGAAGAATTAATCGAAGCCAACTTGCGCCTGGCCATGTCCATTGCCCAGCGCTTCAGCGGCAGAGGCGAGCTTGATGACTTGTTTCAGGTGGCCTGTATCGGATTGGTGAAAGCGATCGATAATTTCAACCTTTCATATGATGTACAGTTCTCCACCTATGCAGTGCCGGTGATTATGGGCGAAATCCGCCGGTTCCTCCGGGAGGAAAGCTCCATCAAACTCGGCCGCAGCCTGAGGGAGAAAGCCGCTGCAGCCATCAGGGTGAGGGAAGGTCTGGAACAGAACCTGGGCAGGGCGCCGACCCCGAGGGAAATCGGTGAGGTGCTGGGAATGGACCGGGAAGAAGTGGTGGAGGCTTTGGAGGCCGTTGCTCCCATGTTGTCCATCCATGAAGTCATTCATGAGGACAGCGAAAGCTCCCTGTATCTAGAAGACAGGCTGGGCATAGAGCCAGAGTCGGATGCATGGATAGAGAACTACGCTCTACAGCAGGCCTGTGAGGAGCTGTCTCCCAGGGATAGGGCAATTGTCATCCTGCGGTTCATACAAGAGAAGACTCAAAGTGAAGTGGCGCAAATGTTGGGGATTTCCCAGGGACAGGTATCGCGCCTGGAGAAACGCATTACCGGCCTGCTGCGGGAATCGCTGCTGGAATAGCTGCCGCTCTTGCTGTCCGGTGGCATGGCTGGCTGCTATTGCCTAGAGGTTAGGCTCTGCTTGAGGTAGAAGTCATAAAGCAAGCAGTGCCCGCCGGCAGCTGCACTACTAGATGAACCATACTACACAGCAGATAAAGCGCTAGATACTGCAGACAAAGAGGTGGCAGCAATCATGGAAATTGAAGGGGAGAGGGTTATCCTGCGGCCGGTGTTGCCGTCAGATTTTCCCAAGATAGTGGAATGGACCAAAGACCAGGAAGTAGGCCATTACATGGAGGATGACAGTTATCCGGAAAACCTGGGCGACTGCCAAGAGTGGTATCAGGCTCAACAAAGCAGCCGGCACCTTCGACGGCTGGTCATTACTACCCGGGACGGAGTCCCCATTGGTGATATTGAGCTGGACCACATTACGTGGCGAAACGGAGATGCTGAGCTGCGGATTCGCATCGGCGAAGGCGATTACCGGGGAAAAGGATATGGAACCGAAAGCGTTATTGCCCTCCTCAGCTACGCTTTTGGTGAAATGAAGCTTTCTCGCATATATCTGCGGGTCGCAAGCACCAATCAGGCGGCGATTCGCTGCTATGAGAAAGCTGGTTTTAAAAAGGAAGGCAAACTCATTCGCACGAAGGGTGCCCCAAAGCTGAGAAAAATCTACCTGATGCGCATTCTAAAGGACGAGTTCTACAAGCTGAATCCGCATCTTCAGCTACTGGCAGGCTAGAAAACCCGCAGGGCGGTAGGCGAGCGCGTACCGCCTCTTTTGTTCAGGCGGTCAACAACCAGCCGCCCTCACTTCTCCTGAGTTTTGGCCGCAGCAGCGATCCTGCGAAGGATATTGGGACTGATGCCAGTGGACATCTTTCCACCAATCCGGCCGCAGTCCTTGGCAGCCAACGCTCCCCAGCCGTGGGTTTGCACAAATTCCAACAAACCCATCTCTTCCACTAAATCCTGCTTCAACTGCTCCATGGCCCGCTCCGCCACCGTGTCCAACTCTCTCTTCATTGTAGACCCCTTCTCTTGTCTAGAAACCTCTCCCTGGTAGCATGTCCTGGGGACATTTCCCTATTCGTACCGGCGTCTTTCTTTGTTCTAGGCGGGGTTTCCACGGCAGGAGATGCATCTCGCCTTGTCGAAAATTCCAGAGGGGGAAAATCAGGGAAGTACGTAGGCCTTTAGAGGAAATTCTCCGGGGAAGTTCTCTAGGCAATGGCAAGGAAGGATATGGTACCTGATTGTCGAATAGTCTTACCCAATGAATGTGGGACGGAGTGGAGGTATATACAATGCTGGATTTGATCATTCGGGGCGGCCCAGTAATGATCCCTTTGCTGCTTTGCTCGGTGCTGGTGGTAGCTGTTTCTCTCGAAAGACTGGTCTATTTGCTTCGCTGTCGAGTAGACACAGAAGATCTCATGGATGATATTAAACTAGCGCTTCAGCAGGGCAAGATCCTGGAAGCTATCCAGATAGCAAAGAAGACGCGGGGGCCGGTGGCAGCTGTCCTGGCGGCAGGAATCGCCCACTACGACAAGGACAAGCAGTTTATCCGAGAGCGGCTGGAGGAAGTGGCCCATGAGGAAGTCTTTCGCATGGAACGCCGGCTTGGGCTCCTAGACGCAATCATCACTGCTGCTCCTTTGCTAGGCCTGCTTGGTACAGTAACTGGTATTATCAATAGCTTTCAGGTTATAGCAGCGGTGGGCGGCCTGGATGATACCCTTGCTCTGAGCTCAGGGATCGCCGAAGCCCTGATTACCACTGCTGCCGGATTGATCATCGCTATTCCAGGAACGCTGATCTACTCCTACCTCTCAGGACTGATCGACCGCCTGGTGGTTGATATCAATAAACGCTCGTCAGAGCTGTTGGCGATTTTTGAGGCAAGGGGTGATGTTTGATGATAGCTCACCGCTCTGTCCGCAATAAGAAGCCGACGATTCAGATAGTACCGCTCATCGATATCATTTTTTCTGTCTTAGTATTCTTCATGTTGGCCACTACCTTTAGAACCCATCCTGCTGGACTGAATCTGGAGCTGCCCAAGGCGGCCAGTTGGGACCGGCAGGCCAGCAGTCAAGTTACCATTTCCGTTGCCAAAGATGGACGCATGTATCTGGGCGAGCGCCAAGTAAATGCCAATACTCTCAGGTCAGAAGTCAGCAAAGCACTGAACAACAGGCCCGATCTCTTTGTAGTGATTAAAGCCGACCGGGATGCCCGCTATGATTACATAGTCCAAGTAATGGACATAGTCCGGGGGCTGGGCGGATATCGTTTTGGCCTGGCAGTTGAGCCAGGAGCTAGGTAGTGGGAAATACCCTCTTGCACACAGCCGTAAGTGGGGGGAGGTGGTGTGGCAGTGTTCACAGGTGATGAGTCAGACCGTTCTTTCGGAGCTTTTGTCTTGGTTTCATTGATCTTGCACGCTATGCTGTTTTTTGTCTTCCCTCGCTGGGAGGCCGCGTTGGGAACTGGTCTTTTTGCCGGCCCCGGTGGTGGGATTATTTCTGTTGTACCCATTGAAATACAGCAGCCCGCGCCTAGAGCGCAAGTGGCGCGACAGCAGCCGCAGCCTCAGCCGCAGCAAAGGTCTGCCAGTGAGGAAACCACGCCGCCAAAGCAAGAACCAGAACCGGCTCCGGTGGAGACGGCCAAGGCCGAAGTGTCACAGCCTGAGCCGGAACCGACACCGACGCCCCAGGATGACGTACGGGCTCCCGACACCCGGGTGGTACCGGAACCTGAACCGGAGCCGGTGGTTAATGACCACGCTCTGCAGCAGCCAGACAGTAACGGAGACCATGTCTTGACCAGCGAGCATGGTCAAGACGTTGTGATGGCTGGGGGCAGTTCTACAGATGCCGCCGGGCAGGCAGCCAGCTCCCTTTCCGAGACTGAGCCAGATGAAGAACCGGCAGAACCGGCGCCGCCGCCTCTGCCGCCGCTGCCAGCGGCCAGCAGTATCGTAGCAGGCGGGGGGCGCATTCAGTATCCGAAGAATGCCATCAATGAAGGCCTGGCCGGTACCGTCAAGGTGGAGGCCTATGTCCCCAAAGGGTCTACCAGCGCAAACCGGATTGAGATCATTCAGTCTTCTGGGGCATCAAGCCTAGACCAGGTAGCCAGGTTAACCATTCAGAACGGGTGGAGAATGGAGCCGATGCTGGAGGATTATATTCTGACCGTTACTGTCTCCTTCAGCGGCCCGCCGGAGTTCCATGTGTCTATTCACTATGACGGTGTTAGGTATGTCCGTGATGAGTAAGGAAGGGCTTCTCGATATACCAGTGAGATAAACCATTTACAGTTAGGGGGCTGGTGGTTAATGCGGCGTTGGCTGACAATCGCCCTGGTCATGGCAGTGTTAATCAGTTGTCAACTGGAGAAGGCCTGGGCTATGGTTGAGGGTAACGTCGGCAGCAATATCATTGTTGCCAATGAGTACATTTCCATCATTGTCAACGGAGGCCAAGAGAACACCGGACGGTTCTCAATCAATACCACCGGCGGCGATCCAGACAGGATTGGTGATGAAAACAAACCCTTGGTCTACGGCATGGCTGATCCATGGACATCGTATACTACCATTCAAGTCGATGGTGTGAACTACGTATTCGGCGGTCCTACCCAGACCTCAGCTGGAAGGCAAGGGCCCTTTGGAGAGCTGATCTCAGGGCCTGAGATTGGGCAGGGGAACGCTGTCAGCACTGTATATCAGCTGGGACCCATCAGAGCAGAGCAGCTCCTCAGCTTTACCCGCAGCAGCACCACCGGCCTGCAAGATACGGCTCGAATAGCTTATACTTTGACGAACGAAGACTCGGTCTCGCATCGGGTGGCAATGCGCCTGATGCTGGATACAATGCTGGGTGCCAACGATGGTGCTCCCTTTCGGGTTGAGGAGCAGGCTGTGACCACCGATACATTATTCACCAGAGCAGCAATGCCTGAGTTTTGGCAGGCATTCGATTCCTTGGCCAATGCCCAGGTTATGTCCCAGGGAACCCTGCGGGGCCCAGGGGTGACTACTCCTGACCGGGTGTATTTTACAAACTGGGGCGTGTTGGCTGAGAGCATTTGGGATTTTGATTTTGAACTCGGCCGCATCTTCCTGCGCAAGGGTGAGTTCGAGTTAGACTCAGCTATCGCGATGTTTTGGGATGCTGTTAGCTTGGAACCAGGAGAGAGTGTCACTTGGATAACCTACTACGGGCTTGGCGGCATCACTATTGCTCCCGGAAAGCTTGCCGTGGGAGTCACATCACCTGCCGTAATTTCCCATGCACCTGATGGGCCGACACGGTTCCCAGTTGTTGCCTATTTGGAGAACAGCGGCGAAGGTGAAGCCAGAGATGTCAGGGTAGCCATTGACTTGCCCAGCGGCCTTTCTCTGGTTCCTGGACAGCAAGCTAGCGGCAGACTCGGCAACTTGGATGTGGGTGAATCTGTCCAAGTAGCCTGGCAGGTGGAGGTGGCTGGGCATCTAAGCGGTGAAGTCAGCTATCAGGTAAGGGTGGAAGCTGCCAACAGTGAGCCTAACCAAGTGCGGAGGCGGGTTCAGATTGTCAAGCCTGCTGAACTCCAGGTTAAGATTTCCGCGCCGCCCCGTCTGTTGATCGAGGATGGAAGGCTGCAGCCCGTACCCTTTGCCGTTCGAGCTACCATCACTAATGTGGGTGAGATGAGTGCGCCTTGGGTTCAGGCTCATTGGCAGGCGCCTTTAGGGCTGCAGGTGGCCCCTGGTGAAGGGCGGACAAAGCTCTGCGGAGATCTAGGCCCACAGGAGTCCATCGTCGTTCAGTGGTTCCTAGCCCCCACTGATGTGGCCAGTGATAATTTGCCATATTCGGTGAGAGTGGAATCTGGCGCTACTGAACCCCTGATTGTGAATGAATTTATCAGTATACCGCAGCTGCCGCAGATGATTAGGCTGATCACCGAAGGGACAGAGCCTGCCACAGTGGGAGCTCCCCTGAAGGTAGCTATCAAAGGCTATAATCTCAGGAACATCGAAGAAGCTGAGTTTATGCTCAAGTTTCCGACGGACCTGATGAGGGTAGCCGGCGGCCGGCTTGGGGTAGAGCGGGGCGAGGCTCTGGCACCAATGTCGGCTCTCTTGGAAGGCACCATCCCGATGGAGGTAGAGCTGCAGCCAGCCCAAGGAACAATGCAGGTGAAGCTCCGGGGGCTGTCGCAGTTAGGGGTTAGCCGCTTGACTGGCAACTTGTGTTCGATTAGATTCATCACAGGTGCTGAAGGCAGTGGTGCAGTGCAGCTGCTGGGTACTAAGCTTACGACCACCGGCGGACAGGTCATCGAGTTGGGTCCCATGGAGTTGCCGGTGACTATCACCAGATAGAGACGGTGCCGAAAAGAGACTGAGGAGCAAAGAAGATTGACAGGGGGCGGGAGCAGATGGAGTCGAAGACAGTGCGAGGAATCGGAGTTGTACTGCTGTTGTTGGGGCTTTTGTTAAGCCAGGGAGGTATGGTCTTTGCGCAGCAGGCGGAGCTGCAGATTAGTGATGTGCCTGCAGACCATTGGGCCTATGAGGGAGTCCAAAAATTAGTCCAGGAAGGATATCTTGGCCTCTATACCGATGGAACCTTTCAAGGTCAAAGGCCTGTTGATCGGTATACGCTGGCTTCAGTAGTTGGTCAGCTGTTGGTTGATATCGAGAAGGGCCAGCTGGGTGTCACACAGGAAGATCTAGCGCTTTTGAGGACGCTTTCCACCGAGTTTAGGGATGAACTCGTGCGTTGGTATAACCAGAGAGACGGACTAGTGGCTGCAGTTGATGAGACACAGCGGCGGGTCCAAGTGATGGATGAGACTGTAACCAAGGTAATCGACACGATGGAGCAGGAAGATGCAGCCATTCGCACATCCATGCAGGAGCAGGCTGCAGCTATCTTGGCGGAAATCGCCGCACTCCAGGTGCAGGTTGCGGATTCTACCAGCCGACTGGATGCTGTCGATGCGGCCTTAAGGCAGCAGGCCGCTGAGCAGGACTATAAGATCCAGACTCTCGAGGGTGAGCTGGCTAGACAGGGAGCAGCCCTAGCCGACACCGATGCTGCAGTCCAAACCAACAAGGCTAAGTTGGATGAACACGGCCGCATGCTGGCCCTGCACACCGACTCACTCGTGGCGCTGGAGGAGGCCTTGGGTGTTAAGGTCCAGAGCAGCTTTGCCGAGCGGGATGCCGCTATGACTTTGCTGCAGACTGCTATGCAGGCAGCCGATAGCGAACTGGAAGCGGAGATCAGGCGAGTGGAGAAAGGGCTCTCCGATGTTGCCCAACAGCTCGCTGAAGTAGAGCAAGGCCTGATAGCTTGGCAGGAAGAGAGCGTGCAGAGGGACGACCAGCTGAGAGCCGAGATTGGTACACTGGCCGCTGAGTTGAGGCAGGTAGTGGCAGAGGAAAAGCATGCCCGCAGCGATGAGACTGCCGCCCTGTCTGAGGATCTGCGAGTCCTGGAGGAACAAGTGGCCAAGCAGGCAGAAGCCTTGGCTTCCGCCGACGGACAGCTGATGAGGGATGTCAGCAGCCTGCGTCAGGACTTGGTGAGAAGCTTGGAGGCAGTCCAGACTGACCTAACCAACATCTCGCAGAACATAGCTGCATTAGATAAGCGTACCAACGTCTTGCAGCAGAATGCTGCTGCAGACAGCAAGGATCTTGCTGACTTGCAGGCATATGTGGGAGAGCTGCAGGAGGCTGTTGCGGTCCTGCAGGAACGGGTCACTACGACAGAGTCGATGCTGAGAGCAGTGGATGAGCGGGCTTCGGCCCAGTCGTCGGCCCAGATCAATGCAGCCCTAATGCGGGAGCAGCGGCTGGAACGCCAGCTGCAGGAGCTGCGGGAGGAGTTCGACAGCTACCGTGCCCACAACGAAAAGCAGAATCAGAGTCTGAAGAGTGCCGCCAATATTGCAACCATCGCCGCTGTGCTGGCGTTGATTATCGGGTTTGTCGGTGGCAACTAGTCTGGGCCAACTCCAGTCTATATGTGGACAACGTTGCTTTGCTTTGTAGACAGTGTAGAATAAAAAACTGCGATGCCTTCCGCCCTAGGCGGTAAGGCATCGCAGTTTGCTTTTGGCCTTACACTCACAGTAAGTTAGTTGATGTGAATCCCCTGACCGAACAGTAAACGGGCATAGGCAGCATCCCGATCTCTTTCGACTTCCCTTTCCTTCAGAAGCTGCCGGTACACTCTCTCAGCAATCTCTGGTCTCGGCTGTTCTTGGACCTTGATGGTAATCTCTCGGTTCCCGACAGAGATTATCAAGGGATCACTCCTTTCAGAATATCTCCTGTCTACATCTATCCACGCACCTAGTGCTACTGTATCCTGTATACACGTTGTTTTCGTCTTAAATATACCACGACTGCCCACAATTGTCAACTTTTCCTGTATGCAAAGGAGCTCATTCTTCACATTTTACTTGTCATCAATTGAGGCAGGTACCCGGCGGTGCAGAATCGAAACTATCTTATGGGTCTAAGCCAGTGGTTGTACCGTTACGAGAAGTTAGCAATCTTGTAACAATCAAGTAACACCCAAATGGTAAGATCAAATACTGAGAGTAAGTCTCTGCAGTGACCTAGGTGAGGTAAGAGGCCACCTTTGAATGCTGAGATGTAGACAGCGAATACTAGGTTCCAGACAGGACAACAGCTCATACCTGGTGGGCGGCTTAACAACCCGGCTGCTGCAGGCCCGAGAGGAGGCGTGGCGCGACCCAGTAACCTCCCCTGGGTTTTGCCCTAACGGCATGAACAGACTGAGCATGGGTACCCAAGGCACTAGAGAGAGACTGGCAGGTACTAATCGGCGATTTCATTTTGGTACAGAAGAGATCCTCCAGCTATGTGCCGCCGCCACCCTGGCAATACTGGGTGCCGTGGTGATCTTCGTCGTCAAGGGCGCTGTCGGCTCGTTACTTTCGATGGATCTGGAATCAGCTGTGATCGTAACGGCAGCTGCCAATTCCCTAGCCATTGCCGCAGGCGCTGTAATAGTTGCCCTGCCTGTTAGCCTTGTTTCTGCCCTATATATAACCGAACTGGCACCTTCTAAACCAGCCAGGGCGATCTGGGTCACCGTTAGACTCATGTCCCAGGTCCCCTCAGTGGTCATCGGATTGATTGGGTTGGTCTGGTTGACTTCCCGTGAGCCCTCGTCAGCAATTTCCCCAGTGATGGCAGCTGCAGCCGCTCCGCTCCTTCTGGCATTGATAATTTATCCCCGCTTCACGTCGTTCTTGGTTGAACATCTCCGTCAAATCCCTGCATCTTTAAGAGCTTCCTCCTACGCCCTAGGTGCCAGTCGCTGGCAGACTATTGCCTATACAGTCTATCCCGCGGCTAGATCAGGCATCGCCGCGGCGGGATTCTTCGGTATGGGCAGGGCAATGGGGGATACTGCCGTTGTCCTAGTGTTATGGCAAGCCTTCTCCGGAGGCAATTTGATTCAAGAACAGAGCCAGAGACTGTTTACGCTGCCTACGGCAATTGCAGTGACGGCCGAGAGGGGCTGGCACCATTCGGAAGTCTTCGTTATGGCGCTGTTGATTATGATTTTCTCTCTGGTATTCTCCAGCTTAGGCCGGCGATTTACCCAAAGGCACTGGAGGGGAAAAGAATGAGAACCAGGAGCAGGCGCCGGCTCGCCGCCGGAGCAGCCGTGTACTCATCAATTGTACTGACTACTTGGCTGGCGGCAGGGATTCTACTGCTGCTTGTAGGATATCTAGTCTTCAGGGGGCTGGGGCCCTTGGCGAAAGTCATCAAATACGGTGTTTTCGCCAACAGCGGCAGTGCCTTGCTGCCCATCTGGTTTCGGACCCTATACCTTATGGCAGCGGCCGCGCTGCTGGCACTGCCCTTGGCGATGGGTACGGGGATCTATCTGAGTGAGTACGCCAGAGAAAGCCGCCTCAACGCCTGGATTCTTGGGGCCATCGACGGCCTTGCCAAAATGCCTCCTATAATCTACGGCTTATTGGGCTGGGGTGCCCTTGCACCTCGCTTGGGAGAAGGAAAGACGGCGCTCATCGTTCTATTGGCGTCAGCCATTTGGCTGCTGCCTCAGCTGAGTACTATGACGTACGCAGCGCTGCAGGATGTACCGGGTTCCTTCCGCAGGGACAGTCTAGCCCTGGGGGCTAGCCGCTGGCAGACGGCCTGGAGGGTACTTATTCCCTATGCCAGACGAACCTTGGCCGCGAAGGTACTAGAGGGCATGGCCAGGGTAGGCGGTGAAGCAGCACCCGTGATCATGATAGCAGCGGCCTGGCCGAGTTCCTATGGTCAGCCTCCAACTACGCTGCCTTACCACTTATACAGCTCCTTGGTTGGATCTGTGGGACCCGCCGCTTCCCATCACTTTGGGACTGCTCTGCTGTTGATCCTAACATCCATCTGTCTTCAGGGAGCAGCTGTCCAGTTGAGAAGGATAGATAACGATCTGACAGGTAGTGTTCGCGATTGGGAAAGAGGTAGATGGTAGCAGTGACAGACGATAAGCTGGTAATGCGAGACTTAAGCGTGTATTATGGCGGCTTCCAAGCCCTGTCCTCCATCGACTTGAGCATTCCCGCCGGGGCTGCCACTGCTGTCATCGGGGGCAGCGGGGCGGGCAAATCAAGTTTACTGCGTTCTCTCTGCCGCATGAACGAGCTTTGGGATGATGTCAGGACTGAAGGTCAAGTGCTCTTGGACGGTCAAGATATCTACAGCCCCGGTGTAGACGTGACAGAGGTAAGGCGCCGGGTGGGGCTCATCGCTCGCCATCCATACCCCTTTCCCAAGAGCATATTTGACAATGTAGCATATGGTCCCCGGGTCCACGGGATCAGGCATAGACACGAGCTAGATGAAATAGTCAAGCGAAGCCTTAAACAGGCGGGTTTGTGGAATGAGGTGAAAGGCAGGCTGCAGGATTCCGCCCTGAGCCTATCACCAGGTCAAAAGGCCAGCTTGTGCATTGCCCGCGCCCTTGCAGTCCAGCCGGAAGTCCTTTTGATCGACGATCCTGCCTACAACCTGGACCCTGTATCAGTAGCGAAAATTGAAGATGTAATTTTGGAACTAAAGCAGCAATACACTCTGGTCTTGGCCACCAACAGCATGCAGCAGGCGGGAAGAGTCTCTGACTACATCGCGTTTCTATCGGAAGGGTTCTTGGTTGAGTTCGGCCCTACTTCTGACGTTTTTGCACGGCCCAAAGACAGACGCACCGAGGATTATATCACTGGTAGATTCAGTTAGACTGACTCCAGTAAGTGGAGGGGGCTTGTGATGTGACTAGGGAGGGTTTTCACAAGGAATTACAGGCTATCCAAGCAGAGATGCTCAAGATGGGAAGTCTGGTGGAGAAACAGATCCATGAGGCTGTTCACTATCTAAGTACTCAGAATTTAGCTGGGGCTCAGGTGGTGCTGGAAAATGATGACATTGTCGACCAGATGCAAATCAATATCGAAGAGCGGTGCATGCGCCTCATTGCTTTGCAGCAGCCCTTAGCCTCCGACTTGCGGACGGTAGTGGCAATTTTCAAGATCACCACCGATGTGGAACGAATTGGAGATAACGCCTGCAATATCGCCGAACTGACTTTGCGGATTGGTGAAGAACCTTTGATCAAGCCATTAATCGATATTCCCTTCATGGCAGAACAGACAAAGGCCATGGTTAGGGATAGCCTGACTTGTTTTGTAGACCGGGATCTGGAGTTGGCGGAGGCAGTCAGGCAGGCTGACGAACCCATCGATGAGATGTACTCACAGCTTTTTGATGAGCTGATGGGCATTGTCCTTGAAGGGCGGAGTGAACAGATCTCCCATCAGGCCATCAATCTGCTGTTTGTGGCCAGGTATCTAGAGCGAATTGCCGATCATGCTACCAATATCGCTGAACGTGTCATGTATATGGTAACAGGTCAAAGGGTAGATCACATGGATGTCGAACCGGAAGCGTCCCGCCCCGATGAAGCACCTGGCAAAGCCGAACATCAGTATCATTAGGAGACTGCGGCAAATCAGATACCCATATGAACAAACGGACAAGCTAAAGGCAGCTGGGGACTGGAGGGTGAGGGCCTCTTGTCTAGCCTGCTGCCTTGGTGTCTTATGATGCGGTTTGGAAAGGAGAGTGCGCCGCATTCGTAGCGGCGGTCGATTATGGTTGAACAACGCCTAGCTCACATTCGCACATTTGGCTGTCAGATGAATGAACGGGATACTGAGACCATCCAGGGGCTCCTCCAGCAAGAGGGGTACGGCTTTACAGACAACCCAGAGGCTGCAGATCTCATTTTGTATAACACCTGCTGTGTTAGGGAGAATCCAGAGAGGAAGGTCTACGGCCAGGTCGGTATGCTGCAAGAGCTGAAGGCGAAGAAGCCTGGACTGATCATCGGCATCTGCGGCTGTATGCCCCAGCAGAGGGAGGAACTGCCGGTCCTCTTAGAACGGCTTCCCCATGTAGACCTGTTCTTCGGTACCCACAATATTTATCGTTTGCCAGAGCTGCTGCATAGGATATGTGCAACTGGGGAAAGAGTAGTTGAGATTCTAGATGAAGGCGGAGAGCCGGTGGAAGGCCTGCCGGCAATGCGGAGCAGCAGTTTCAAGGCTTTTGTTACCATCATGCACGGATGCAACAACTTCTGCTCTTACTGCATTGTCCCCTATGTACGAGGCCGAGAGCACAGCCGCTCCCCCCAGGCCATCGTAGAAGAGGTGCAGAGCCTGGCCAATGGAGGTGTCAAGGAAGTCACCCTCTTGGGGCAAAATGTGAACTCATACGGCAAGGATCTGCAGTCAGATGCCGATTTTGCTGACCTTCTGGAGATGGTTAACCAGGTTCCGGGCATTGAGTGGATCCGCTTTACCACATCCCATCCCAAGGATATCAGTGATAAATTGATCCGGCAGCTGGGCCGCTTGGAAAAGGTCTGCGAGCATCTTCACCTGCCTGTGCAGGCTGGAAGCAACAATGTACTGCAGCGCATGAACAGGAGGTATACCCGGGAGTATTATCTGGAAATAGTAGAGAGAGTGCGGAGCCAAGTGCCGGGCATCAGCTTAACCACCGACATCATGGTTGGCTTCCCCGGGGAATCTGATGCTGATTTCGCCGACACCCTTTCATTGGTAGAAGAGGTAGGATTCGATTCGGCCTTTACCTTCATCTACTCGCCGCGGAAAGGAACGCCGGCTACTGAGATGCCAGATCAAGTGCCGGAGGAAGTCAAGAAAGAACGGATTTACCAGCTGATCGAGCTGCAAAACAAGATCAGTCTGGAGCGTAATCAGGCACAGGTGGGAAGTGAAGTAGAAGTCTTGGTCGAAGGTGCAAGCAAGAGTGATACCCTGCTCTTAACCGGCAAGACCAGGACGTCGAAGACTGTGCTGTTCCCTGGCAGCCAAGACCTGATCGGACAGCTGGTGAGAGTAAAGATCACCGCTGCCCAGACTTGGAGTTTGACGGGTGAGCTGATCTAGGAAGATATGGGGACAGGGAGGTGGCGACTGTGCAAGAGCACGGCGATGGAGACGACGTGTTGAAGAACATCGTCCCCGATGCAGTACTGCTGGAAGTGGGGAACCGGGACTTGTGGCAGCTGAAGCTGATCAGCCGGGATCAAGTTCCCTGTGGGCGCATAGTCCGTCAGCTGGTAGAGCCGAAAATGTACACGATTCGGTATTTGATTGCCTATGACGTCAGAACCGGACGCCGCATACCGGTACCAGCCAATGCAGTCACGGAAATCACCAGGGAAGCAGTGTTCTGCAATATCGACGCTCTGAAGTTCCTGTCCCTGCCTCAGTTAGCTGAACCTTTGGATCGGGTTCAGGAGGAAGAGATACACGCTGTCCTGGAGCAGACACCTTATTGGGTAGAAGAGGCTGCGTTTATGGGTGAGGGCCCGGAGCCTGGCAATCCTGACTAGCTAGGCACAAAAACTAGAACGATATGAGATTAACCAAGCCTTAGACAAGCTGCGGGCCCAGCCTTAAAGCAGACTAACAAGTATGAGAGAGCACGCCGCATGCCCATCAGCCGGCCTTGAGATATTACCGTCTCAAGGCGTTTTTCATTGACCGGAGTTGACTTACGGGAGCAGGAGCCATCAGAACTGTTGCAGAAGCAGTATTTGGGGAGGGGGACTGGCGTAATGGATAATCTCACACCGATGCTCAGGCAATACTACTCCATCAAGCAGCAGCATCAGGACGCGCTGCTCCTTTTTCGCTTGGGAGACTTCTATGAAATGTTCGGTGCCGATGCAGAGATCGGTTCCCGGGTTCTGGACATTGCCTTAACCAGTCGAGAAATGGGCAAGGGAAAAGAGCTGCCCATGTGTGGAGTACCCTATCATGCGGTGGAGGGTTATTTGGCTGCACTGTTGCGGGCTGGCTACAAGGTAGCCATCTGTGAGCAGGTAGAGGACCCTAAGACAGCCAAAGGTGTAGTCAAACGGGAGGTAACCAGGGTGATTACACCGGGGACCGTCATTGAACCCCAGCTCCTCGATGACAAGGCCAATAACTACTTGACGGCTATCTGCCGTCACCAGAGGCATTACGGGCTGGCGGTGGTAGACGTCTCTACCGGCTACTTTGCCGTGACGGAAATCAAGGGTACAGGCGCAGAAGACAAGCTGTGGAACGAACTGGAACGTCTGGCCCCGGCAGAATGCCTATTGGACCCCTCCTTGGAGGGGGACCCCAGCTGGAAGGCGGAGGCAGCCAGGCGGCTCAACTGTACATTATCTCCGTATGAAGAACGGGGCTGGCGGTATGCTTACGCCAGTGAGGTGCTGCTGCGCCACTTCGGGATCAAATCTCTCAACTCCTTTGGCCTAGAGGATGCCGCCGCGGCCGTGCGGGCCGGAGGCGCCCTGTTGTCTTATCTAAACGACACTCAGAGGCGGGTGCTCAGCCATATCACTACCGTCAACGTTTACTCTGTGGAAAGCTATATGCTGATGGAGACAGCTACCC
>LFTN01000112.1 GCA_001513495.1 Clostridiales bacterium DTU087 | reverse complement strand
GGTAGAGTTGCCCCTACACTGCATTTCCAGTGCAGCCTGTTCGTCCACTCCAGCACCTCTCCATACTGTCGTCAATGTGGTTGATGTGTTGATCTGTCAGTCTGAAAACTTCCTAAGAACCTAACTCATTACCTGCGTAACCCCGTAAGCTGCCATCCAAGTCTAAACCTGGCGGAGAGGGTGGGATTCGAACCCACGAGGCACTTGCGCGCCTAACGGTTTTCGAGACCGCCACGTTCAACCACTCCGTCACCTCTCCCCGTCACTAATCCCTGTTTCGCAGTTCTCGGAAAAACCTCTGGATAACAGCCCGGCATTCCTCTTCCAGAACACCGCTGGTGACGTCCACTCTGTGGTTGAGCTCTTCCCGCCGGACCAGGTCGACAACTGAATCGACTGCGCCCGCCTTGGGGTCCTGAGCTCCATATACGAGCCGGGGTATACGGGCCAACACTATGGCTCCGGCACACATGGAACAGGGCTCTATTGTAACATAGAGAGTGGCCTCCGTCAACCGCCAGCCGCCAAGCCGCCGGCAGGCTTCTTGGATAGCCAAGATCTCCGCGTGGGCTGTAGGGTCTTTCCACGTTTCACGGCGGTTATGGCCCCTGCCGATGATCTCTCCCCGGCGGACTACCACTGCCCCAATGGGA
>LFTN01000164.1 GCA_001513495.1 Clostridiales bacterium DTU087 | reverse complement strand
CTCTCCGCGGGGTTGGATATCAGGGCGCGCTGCTTTGCGAGTATGAGGGGATGGGTGAGCCCAAAGAGCTCATTGCTGCCGGTACATTTGATGAATACGTTGCACAGCTGAAAGCAGGAACCAAGCGCAGTTTGGATTATATGCGACTGCTAATAGACGCCTGAAGCGAGTCTTAGAGATAGAGTTTGAAGATAAAGTCACCCTACAGTGGCAGCAACCAAAGGCAGAAAGGTGCAAGCGCGCGATGAATGGACAAAGGGAACCCAGACAGAGGCTATATCTTGTTAACGGCAAGGTAATCACGCCTTATAGGTTGATCGATTCTGGGGGTGTCTGTATACAGGGTGAGTATATAGACCAGGTTTTTTCTATGAATGAAGTTAGCATCCCGCCAGCGGCGGAGCAGCTGGACGTTCAGGGCGCATGGATCATGCCGGGGCTCATCGACATGCACCTGCATGGCGGTGACGGTGCTGATGTGATGGATGCCAGCGTTGAGGCCTTTCATGTGATCGCTGCTGCCCATGCCCGGAACGGCACAACCAGTATCGTTCCAACGACCTTGACAGGTTCCTACCCGCTGCTGCGTGATGTGCTCGATGCCTTTGGAGAAGCGAGGAAGTATAAGTATCTAGGTGCGCGGCTCTTGGGCATTCATCTGGAAGGCCCGTATTTCGCATACGAACAGAGGGGAGCGCAAGACCCCCGTTACTTGAAAAACCCTGAGCCAGAGGAGTATCTTGAGCTGCTTGACAGCTACCCCTTTATCCTCCGGGTGTCAGCTGCTCCTGAACTTCCCGGTGCTCTGGAATTGGGCAGGGAGCTTAGAAGGCGGGGGATCATTGCGGCTATTGGCCATACCAATGCCTACTTTGAGGACGTGATCGCTGCGGTAGAAGCAGGCTACACCCATGTTACCCATATGTACTCAGGCATGGAGGGTGTGCGAAGGGTCAACTGCTACCGGCGAGCGGGCACAGTAGAGGCTGCCCTCCTCTTGGATGATCTAACGGTGGAAGTGATCGCTGATGGCAAGCATTTGCCGCCATCTTT
>LFTN01000089.1:16264-17471 GCA_001513495.1 Clostridiales bacterium DTU087 | reverse complement strand
AGGGTCAGGATGCCTAAGATGAGATAGACCACATCGGACACCCTGGCAAATGCCTCACTCTCGGTAATCCGGAGCAGCCCCATCCCCAGCATTAGGTATGCCGCGAAAGAGCCGGCAACAAAACCTGAGCCCGTCACCAGGATGGCCCGGCGTTTCTGTTCAGTCATGGCGAGGCATGCTACCAAAAACAGCAGCATAGACAGGGCACAGGGGTTTACTCCATCGATCAGCCCTGCTGCCGTCACCAGAACCGGCAGCATTTCCTCACCAGCGGTGATCACCAAAAGCTTCAGCTTCTTTAGGGAAGCTGTCATTTTGCCCACTACCCCAGCTGACTCCCGCCAGGGGGCCAGGGCTATCTCAATGATTCCCTCTCTAATCTGCTGATACCCCACAAAGGCTTTGTCGGCAACAAATACTGCAGGTACGTTCCCTGCCAGCTCTGAAGGGACGCCGTAGACATCGTCCAGTATCCTTCTCACATCCTGTGTCCGCTGGACGGCCATATCTTGGACTGCCAAATCTAGATGTGGGAAACTCTCAGTAACGGCCTGCAGCACGCGCAGGGTCCTTTCATGGGCGGGATCTTCTGTTCTATAGAAATAAGTCAGCACCATTCTGGTGGGCAGTGAGCCCTCAGGCGGACAGCCGGGGCATTGGGCATATGCACTGCTGCAGCCCATGGCCAGGCAGATAACGGCCGCCAAGAGCCGCAACAGTTTCTGTTCTCGATCGCCGGGGAGCATGCCTTCCACCCTTCCCGCTTTCACTCGGTTTCAGCAGCTTGCACGGGCTAGCTCTTGAGTCCGGTTAGTACAATACCCTGGATAAACTGCTTCTGTGCAAAGAAGAACACGATGATCACCGGAATCACCGCCATGGTGGAGGCAGCCATCAGCAAGGCCCAGTCGGCACCGTGCTGCGTTAAGAAGACCTGCAGGCCGACTGCTATGGTGTAAGAATCCGGGCTCTGCAAATAGAGCAGCGGCCCTAGGAAGTCATTCCACGCGTTCAGGAACGAAAACACCGCCACCGTCGCCAAGGCCGGCTTGACCAAGGGCAGCATGATCTGCCAGTAGATCCTTAGGTAACTGCAGCCGTCGATCTTGGCTGCATCCTCCAAGTCCCTGGGGATGCCCATGAAAAACTGGCGTAGGAGGAAAATGTAAAGGGGATTTCCAAAGAAGGCCGGCACGGTCAATGGATA
>LFTN01000089.1:15354-16092 GCA_001513495.1 Clostridiales bacterium DTU087 | reverse complement strand
AAGTACAGCAGGAAGGGTGCATAGTAGAATACCTCTGAGTAGTTGCGCCAGATCACCGGGTTTGGTATCCACTGGGGCGGGTAGACAAATATCTGCCGGTTGGTCTTTAGCGAGGTGGACACCATCCACAAGAGCGGCAGCAAAAACACGGCACCCACCGCCATCAGGGTTAAGTGTCTTAGGATCTGTTTTCCTATCTTAACTAGGTTAGCTTTACGGAACCTATTCATAGAACACCCACCTTTGGGCCAAACGGAATTGGATGATGGTAAGGATTAAGATGATAACAAACAGAATCCAGGCCATGGCAGCCGCGTAGCCCATCTTGAGATAGTTGAAGGCATTGCGGAAAAGGTACAGTGAGTAGAACAGTGTCGAGTTGACCGGCCCCCCGTTGGTCATGATATAAGCCTGGGTAAAGACCTGCAGCGCTCCGATTATACCTGTAATCAGTGTAAAGAAGATGGTGGGAGTCATTAATGGCAGGGTGATGTGGAAAAACCTCGCCAAAGTCGTCGCTCCATCTACTTCGGCAGCCTCATAATACTGCTCCGGCACTCCCTGCAGGCCGGCAAGGAAGATGATTACCCAAGACCCCACGCCCCACAGGCTCATGAGGATAATCGCCGGTTTTGACCACACTTCCGAGGTCAGCCAACCGGGCCCCTCAATACCTACCATCCGCAGGACTGTATTAATCAGCCCCCACTGGGGATTGAGCAGCCAGATCCACAGAAT
>LFTN01000089.1:0-15282 GCA_001513495.1 Clostridiales bacterium DTU087 | reverse complement strand
ATCCCGAGTGGCACAAAGAACACCGTATAGTAGAAGGTGTTATACAGGGAAGTTGAAAACAATGGATCATTAAATAGTGCAGTGTAGTTGCCAAGCCCTATGTAGTGGGGACTTGACAGCAATGTGTAATTGGTGAGGCTGAAGTAAAGGGAGGCGATAATCGGCCCTCCGGTGAAACAGATAAATCCGATGATCCATGGACTAATAAATCCGTAGAATGCCAGTGCTTCTCTTCTGGCCAACAATGATCGGTTCCGCACCTGCTGCACCTCCTGAACAGAGCGGGGCCCGGGAAGGGCCCCGGAACGGTGATTATTTCACCTTAATCAGTTCCCAAGCCTCGTCCAGCGCCTGCTGTACCCTGATGCGGCACTGCTCCAAAGCTTCCTTGGCGGTCATCTTGCCGTACATGGCAGCTTCGGTTGCTGCGTGCATCTCATTCCAGTAGGTCAGGCCTACCAGGCCCATTTCGGTACAGCTGTGGGTCCAGCTCAGGGCATCGATGGTCAGCTGGTACTCAGCCTGTACTTTGGGAGGAAGTGCTCCCAGGTATTCCTCTTCCAGAGCCTTCATAGCCAGCTTGCTGTTGAAGAGCTCAGGCACATATACCGGGCTGCCGGGCAGCTGCTGCCGCTCCCACTCCCTGGTCCGGGCTTTCAATAGAGCAGCGGCATAGGCTTTGGCGCCTTCAGGGCCAGACAGCCACTTAATGAAGGTCCATGCCTCTTCCGGATGCTTGGTGTTAGCAGAGATTGCATAGTAGCTGCCGCAGGACCAAGTGGTCTTTACGCCAGTCCCGGTATCGGGAATCGGCATAGGCGCTGCACCGTAGTCCAGATCCGGGAATGTTGCGAAGTTCCACAGCATCCAGTTGCCGTTACCTACCATGCTCAGCTTCTCAGAAACGAATGGATCTTGAGCAGCGGCCTGGAAGCCTTCAATGAAGCTAGCAGCCAGCTGGGCTCCGCCGCAGTACTCGTTATAGAAATTGACCATCCAATCCAGCGCGTAGACGATCCGGGGATCATCACAGGTGATGATTCTGCCTGTCTCGTCAACGAACTCTCCACCGTTCAGCCAGCCGTAGAGCCAGGTCCATGTGTTTCCATAGTAGGGTAGGAAGCCGAACTGAGTGATCCTGCCGCTGTTGTCCCGTTTTGTCACCTTGGCAGTGACTGCTTCCAGCTCATCCCAAGTTGCAGGGGGCACTTCGGGGTCAAGCCCTGCCTCACGGTAGTGGTCCTTGTTCCAGTAGAAGAGACGGACATCGGTTACTCCCGGCAGGGCAAACTGCCGGCCGTTGAAGAACGTCCCGTCCCACTGGGAAGCAAACCAGTCATCCCTGACAACTCCATCCCGCTCAGCATAAGGCCGGATATCGAGAAATGGCCCCTGGGAAGCCCACTGGGCGAACTGGTGGGAGTTCTGAACCGAGATGTCCGGGGCATTGCCCGCAGCCATCGCGGCGAGGAACTTCTCACTGCTGGACGCCCACTCCTGGGAAATCAGAGATTCCTTGATCTTGATGTTTGGATGCTGTCTCTCAAACTCCCGATATGTCTCGATCCACTCTGGACCAATCCATCCCCAGAAAGTCAGCGTGACCGTTTGCGCTGCCGCCATCGCACCGCTGAGGGCTGCGATCAACAGCACTGTGGTCAGTACAACCATCATTCTTTTCACTTGGAATACCTCCCTTAAGTGTCGGAATCTCACCATCTAAACGGACCCGTGCTGCATCCCTTCCTCGGCTGCTCCCACCACCCTTCCTACTGTGCTCCCGGTGCGTGTGCACCGCTGGCCTAAATATACTCCTCCAGGGCCTCGCAAATAGCAGCAATGATCTGCAAGGGCACATCCGGCGCGCACTCAGCCGTCAGCATCAGCCCCCCATCGTCGGGAGCAAAGGCATCAATGGCCTCCTTAACGTGGTCCCGTATCTGTGCGGGAGCCGCAAAGGGGAAGAACTGACGATCAAGATCCAAGTCCACGCATACCCGGTCCCTGCAGAGCTTTACTAGAGTATGCAAATCATTGGCCCCGATCTGAGGATTCAAGATATCTACTCCGCATTCGATTAAATCGTCGATAATCGGCAAGATGTGGCCGTCGGTATGTACACGGACGATGGCCCCAGCTTCCTTGCAGGCACCATAAATCGCATGGAAGGCAGGTTTGAGGTAGAAACGCCAATCCTCGGGGCTGATGGGCAGGCTGGTTTGCATGCCCAGGTCATCACCGAAGCTCATCTGTTCAGCACCCAGCTCCAGCTGTTTCTTTACCATCCCCAGGTTATACTCTAGGACCATATCCCTGAGCTGAAGCAAGCGGGGGTCCCGGGTGGCTACATCCAGCATGAAGTTTTCAAAACCCCGCAAATAGTACAAGCGCATATAGATATAGCCGTGTTCCATACCTCCTGTGGCCAGGCCGCCCCGCTCTTTTTGGGCCTGGAAATTCCGCCGGTACCGGTCCCAGATTGGGTCATCATCGGCAGGGACAACAGGCGGCTGGAATCTATCCAGGGCTTCCCATTCAGACAGCGGGTGCCCCACCACCATGCCTTCCAATCCTTCTTCCACGTTTTCCCACACGCAGTGCCAGTGGTCTATATACGTGCCCTCTCTATAAGATGGAGCATCGATGCGGTCATAATCAACGGAGCCGGAATACCAAGGGAAGAGCCGAGGATGATCTTTAACGATGGCTTCCAGGCCTTCCCTATATTTCCGCCAGGTTGCCGGCAGCAGAGAGACATGGGCCGGGATCCAGTCGGGCTTCTCCCATCGTACAGCTTTCAAGTAGTTGACTGTGTAGCTGTTTAGTTCTCTCATCTGCATCCTCCATTGTCTACATGTAATCTGTACCGCCGCCAGGGTCACCGGCTTTGGTTCAGCCCTTTGCGCAGTGTGCTCTCCCGTACGACCAATGTGGGAGTGAGCAGCTGTTCGATCACATCATAGTGGGGCCCCTTGGCTGCGCTGATCACCCAGTTGGCTGCTGCAATGCCCATTTCCGACTTGGGCTGATGGATGCTGCTGAGGCTGATGGGAAGATAAGCATCCAGCATAACATTATCGAATCCGATGATGCCGATATCTTCCGGCACCCTCAGGCCAGCCTCGACACAAGCCCGCAGGGCTCCGAGAGCGATTTCGTCATTGATGGCAAATATGGCATCGGGCATTTCGGCACTTTTCAGCAAGTTCAAAGTGTAGTGGTAGCCGTAGAATACGTGGGTCGGGCACTCATCGATGCTCTGATCTCCCTGTATGTATCGGTACGACAGGCCGTGCTGATCCAGCGCATCGGTGTACCCCCTCACCCGTTCCTGAACCTCAAAGCAGTGGGCCTCCGTTCCTGCCAAGCAGACGATGCGGCGGTAACCCTGATCGATGAGATGCAGGACTCCCAGCAGTGCCCCTTTGTAGTTATCAGTAGTTATGTAGCTGCACTTGACCTCAGGCAGATGCCGGTCCACAAAAATGATGGGAAACCCCCTGGCCAGCAGCCAGTTGTATAGATCCACATTCTCATCACTGACAACTGGACTGACAACGATGCCGTCAACCTTGCGGCCGAGAAAGGCCGTGATCAGCCGCCTTTCTACCTGGGGATCTGCCCGGCTGGTTCCGACGATGACGCTGTAACCCATCCGGGAGGCAGTGGTTTCAACACCCTGGAGGATGTCATTGGGATATGATGATGTGAAACCCCCGGTGATGAAACCCAAGACCTCCGTCTGCCTCACCCGCAGGCATTTGGCGATTTCATCCCGGATGTAGCCCATTTCTTCGGCAGCGGCTTTTACTCTCATTCTGGTCTGCCGACTAACTCTGGGGTTATCATTCAGGGCTCTGGAGACAGTTGACTCAGAAACCCCCAGGCTTCTTGCTATGTCGGCAAGAGTAACCCGCACACCTGACCACCTGCTTGTACATTGTGCAATCGTTTGTATGGCAGATCATTCGACCATTGACTGAACTTTTCCTGTTAGTTAATGTATATTTTTCTTATGCATTAATCTGGCCGATTATTAACTGACGAGGGGATTCCTTGACCATCCCCCGGCGCGCAAAGGCCTGGGAGGTACTTCATCTCCCAGGCCTCACATACTTGCTCTTACTTACTCTTAGATCTACATGCCCATTCGTAAATACCCATATATGCCAGACACCCGCTGCGACTGCGCTGTCTGCCATAGAATCTGGAACAACATGAATACAGAGGGCGTTCAGCGCTCTGGGTGTGCTCAGAGTGCTTGCCTCCCAAAGCACGGCAGTGATTCATCTCCTTGCCCGGCAGCAAGACCCTGCCCTTACCCTTTCAATGCTCCGGCAAGAAGTCCTCTGACGAAGTAGCGGCCCAGCAAGACATAGATGAGCACCGTTGGCAGAGCAGCCAGGACCGAACCGGCCATAGGCAGATTCCAGGAGACTGCCTGACCGCCTGCTAGGTTTGCGAGGGCAACGGTGATGGGCTGTGCACTGGGCCGGGTTAAGGTGACAGCAAAGAGAAATTCATTCCAGATCTGGGTAAACTGCCAGATGCAGACGACCAAGAACGGCGGGCCGGAAAGGGGCATGATCACATACCGAAAGACTCCGAAAAAGTCGGCTCCGTCTATACTGGCAGCTCCCAACAGCTCATCGGGAATCTCCTCATAGAAGCTCCTAAAAAGCAGGGTGGTGATGGGCAGGCCGTAGACTACATGGACCAGGATCAGCCCCGGCAGCCCCCCATACAGCTTCGTCCGCTGCATAAATTGAAACAAGGGCACCAGGATGCTCTGGTAGGGGATAAACATACCGAATACAATCAGCGGCATGATCACATTCCTGCCGGGAAGGGAGTATTTGCTCAGCACATATCCATTGAGAGAACCCATGGCAGCGGAGATGGCTGTGGCACAGACAGCTAGAATGAGGCTGTTCTTGATATACGGAGCGAACTGCTTAAAGGCAGTGCTGTAGCTCTCCCAATTAACTTGTGACGGCGGCTGCCAAGCAGTCATTAGGTTGATCTCCTGGGGTGATTTGAGGCTGGTCACCAATGTCATATACACCGGGATGAGATAGGCAGCTGCCAGGAGGGCCGCCAGGACTTGCACCAACACCTTGGCTGCGCCCCGGGATTTGGCCATCTCTATCCCTCCTCTGCCTTGAAGGAAGTGATTAGATAGGGAATGATCAATAATGACACCAAAATAAGCAGAATCACCCCAATGGCCGATCCGACGGCCAGCTCATTGCCCCGGAATGTCTTGAGGAACATGGTGATGGCCGGCACCGATGTGGGGTAGTGATCGGGGCCCGCCATCGCGAAGATCAGGTCGAAGATTTTGAGAGCTATGTGCCCTAAGATCACTACAGCACTGACGGTGATGGGGCCCAAGAGCGGCAAATCCACATACCGGTAGACTTGAAACTTGCTGGCACCGTCTACCCTGGCTGCCTCCCGAAGCTCATCTGGTATGGTGCGGAGCCCCGCCAGATACAGGGCCATGGTATAGCCCGACATCTGCCAAACAGCTGCCAGCACAATTCCCCACAGAGCCTTGTTAAAGCCGTGCTGCTCCGGAAATGGGAGGAGCTTTATACTGGTCAACACACCGCTGGCCAGTATGCCGAGGAGCACTGCGCAAATGACCAGCTTAGCACGGAGCCCTGCCGCCTCTCCCCGAACCCAGTGACTGCAGGCGCTTATGCTGAAGAGAATTAGGGCTCCAAGGCACAGGTAATAGAAGATATGGGACCAGTCAAAGGCGAGGGTCTGGTCCCTGCTGGTCAGCCAGAGGAATTTGCCGGCAGGCAGCCCCACCAAGGTGGGCAGGACGTTAAGGCCTCCCCTGGGCTGCAGGAGCCACCGCCAGATGGTGCCGGTGACAACGAAGGAAAGGGACATTGGATACAAGAAGACTGTGCGGAAAAATGTCTCGCCCCAGGCCAGCTGGTCGATGAGGACAGCCAGCAGCAGCCCGGCCAGCAGGGACAGCCCCACAAACAGCAGTGTGAAAAACAGCATGTTGGTAAGGTCCTGCCTAAACCGCATGTTGAGAAAGCCTGTGAAAAGGTCACTGTAGTTGGCCAGCCCAATGTAATTTACTTTGGGCTCAAGTACCATGGCTGCTTCCTGGCCCCAATCGGTCATCGATACCCTCATGGTCTGGGCGATAAACCCATAGACAAATATCCCCAGCAGGATTATGGACGGCAGGATAATCAGGGCTGCCGCCAAATTGTCTCGTCGTGACTGCATGCCTTTCACCGTCCTTTCCGATGAATCCCCGGGGCAGGCCCGCGGTCAAGAGACAGCGGGCCTCACCCAAGACTGCTTCTGTTGGGGGCAGCTTACCTGCCGATTCCCGACTGGATCGCCACAGCCTCTGCGGCATTGGAGGCAGCCTCAGCATTCTTACTTGCCAAGAAGATATCCATGACTGTGGCGAAATCGTTCATAAACCGCTCATTGGCCACAACACCGTGGGCTAGAGAGCCTACAATCCGATTGGTTCTCCAGTCATTGGCTGCACTCTGCAGGTATACATCGTACTTCGTTAGATCTGAGTCGATTCTGGCGCTGATGGACCCCTTCAGCGGGTTGAAGGTATCCTGGCCTTCCAGACTGCCCAGCATTCTCAGCCAGGCTATGGCATTGTCCCGATGGCGGCAGCCTACAGGCAGGCCAAAGGAGTCGGACAGCATGATGAACACTCCCTCGGTGCCGGGAGCTGCAGCCCATCCATAGCCGGTGCCTGGTGCCAGTTTGAGGGTTGTCGACATGTAGCCCGAGGCCCAGTCACCCATGATGTTAAAGGCTGCCTGGCCACTGACAACCATATCGGTGGCCTGCTGCCAGGACAGGGAAGGAGCATCGGGATTGGTGTACTCAAGGATCCTGCCGAAGAGCTCCCATACTGCGATGACTTCAGGGCTCCTCCAGGAAAGCTCCCCATCCCATAACTGGCCATACTTCTCAGGGCCCAGGGCGGACAGGGCCACACACTCCCACAGGTGGGTAGCAGTCCAGTTCTCACCCACTGATAGCGGGATGATCCCTTGGGCCTCCAGCTTTGGCGCTATTTCAAAGAACTCATCCCATGTCTTGGGAACATCTACTCCCCACTGGGCTAAGTTATCTGGAATGTAGTATAAGACGTTGGAGCGGTGGATGTTGACGGGTACCGACCAGATTCCTTCTTCGGTGCTGAGCAGGCCGAGCAGGTCTGCGGGGAATGCTTCCATCCAGCCTTCCTCTTCATAGAGCCACGTAAGGTCCTCCATCCTGTTTGCCACCACCCAGGTGCCGATCAGCTCCTGGCCGGCATGGACCTGGAATGTATCCGGCGGATCTCCACCCAGCATTCTCGTTTTCAGCACCGCCTTGGCGTGCACGCCGGCGCCTCCGGTAACGGTGGCGTTGATCACACTGACCTCCGGATATGTCTTCTCATACAACGCGATCAGCGCTTCCAAGGCAGGGCCTTCATCTCCAGCCCACCACGAGAAAATCTCCAATTCCCCTTGAACGGCCGCACTGGTGACGGCGGCAAACATCAGAAGGAGCGCTCCACACATTCCGACAAGCTTAAGCCATCTGGATGTTCTCAATTTTACCCCTCCATCTCGTTGTTGCTGCCTTCGTCAAACTCAAGCTGCCTAAGGCACCCTGCATCTTGACCACGCTGGTACTTGTTACCGCCTCCCTTCCGGTATACTTTCCGGCTATAGGTCCCAGCCCGGAGACTCTTTGCACCCAGCCCAGCAGCCATGTGAAGTCTGGAGTCGACGGTTGGGCTATTTGCCTATGTATGTTTGTCTAAGCGACTTATGTCCAGGCCCTGACACAGCTGAAGGTATGTAGAAGGCGTATAGAAGGTACGTACGAGGTCGGTGAGCAGTGGCCCATCGATAGGCAAAAGCAGAGCGCGGCAAATCCACGCTCATGCATCCCCCCTGGCCCGTCGATATAAGCGAATTTTCCTGTTTATTCTGTTATTCATTATTTTCTATCTACGCATGCGAATTCCTTCATTGAGAAGTGATCATCCTGGCGTACTGAGGAATTGACGGAGTTGAGACAACCCCGGGAGCTCCAGACAAGAAAGCCCGGAAGCATCCACCGCTTCCGGGCAGCAGCATATCTATTGCATTGTTGTCTCTAGATATTACGCTAATTGCTTCTGTTTTTGCCTCCCGCCCAACTGGAGAGGAGAGTCATCTGCTGGGTCAGCCAGGCACTCTGGCTCTGGAAGTCGGCCAGGACTTGCTCCAGAGCGGTAAACTGCCGGACAAGGCTCTCTTCTTTCCTGGCAGCTCGCTCCTCCAGCCGCTCAATCTGCCGGTCAATGTCCTTCATCAAACGGCCGATGGACTCTTGCTTCTCAGCCAGGATCCCGGTTCCGTATTGAACGTAGCCCTTGATGAAATCCTTGAGATTAGTGGCTTTCTCGTTGAAGAACTTTGCCACTTCCTCTGGATTCTCGCTGAGAGCTTCCCGCAGTTTGGTTTCATCGATCTGCAGAACTCCCTCTTTGTTGGTGGTAATGCCCAGTACGGCCAGCTGATTGAACCCCGATTCCGTCCCTATGGCCCGGGTGACTTCGTATCTTAACGCCGTCCGCAGCCGGTTGGCCGTCCCATCACCCTGCAAGGTACCTGTAGAGCTGATATCCCCACCATCTGTCATGGTAACCTTGGTTTTCTCAGCGATGAAATTCATCACGCTGTTGTACTGGTCCACAAAGGCCTTGATCTTGCTTACTGCAGAATCCAGATCCTGACTCACGGTGATTTGGACAGGCCCGCCTTCAGTTACACCGTTCAGGGTAAAGGTCACACCCTCGACGGCATCCTTAATGGTATTGGCAGCGCTGGTCAAAGAAATGCCGTTGATGGTGAGTATGGCATCTTGAGCATCTTGGATGGTATTCATCTTGTCAGCGGTAATGGTGGTGCTGCCATCACCATCTTCGACTCCCTGGCCCAACCGCAGCTGGTTCAGGAAATCAGCTGTGCCTCTCAGCTCGATTTTGCTGCCCTCACCGGTCTCAGTGCTTTCCAGTACCAGGCGGCCTGCAATAATGCTGGCCCTGACGCCGGCATCTGCTCCGTTGATGGTTTTGACTACTTGTGATAGATCAGAGCCCTCTGCAATGGTGACCGCTGCTTCTTTGTCACCGACAATGATGGTGATAATCGCATCACCGTTATACGTAAGCTCTCCCACTTCTCCGTCCGACGCTACCCGGTGGGCTTGGGCCAGCTGAGCCACTTCCACCGCGTATGTGCCGGTCAGCGCCTGGGTGCCGGCCGTCGCCGCAACCACCTGTGCATTGCTGGAACTGGCTGTCCTGCCGTGGAAGGTCGAGGATAGCCTGAGATCTGTCAATCTGTTGTCCAGGGCTGACAGCCTTGTGTTGATATCCCGCCAGGCATCCTGCTGCGCCCTGTAGACGCCCTTCCTTTCCGTCATGCGGGTTATGGGAAGCCGCTCCAGGGCAATCATCTGCTCGATAATGGCATTGTAATCCATCCCCGAGCTCAAACCCATTATTTGAATACCTGCCATGGGCAATCACCTCTGCCTGGTAGTTCCCCTCTGCTTCGCATCGCCTGCTAGTTAAACAGTCTTTCCCTTATATCTATCGGCAAAATTTGGTTATACTTGAGACTAATCCTCAATCTCCGGATTGGCATCCATAATTGCCTCTGCCGCCTGCCAGACTTTAGGCAGAGCTGCCTTTAGCTCCTCTATCCGCGCCTTTAAATCAGCAGTGCCCTCAATCCCGAGATCAGCAAGGAAGCGGCGAAAGCCCCCATCAGCCTCCTGGTACTCAGCTGCTGACCCATCACAGGCCAACACCTTGAGGCAGCGGACATAGGTGGCTGCCATCCAGAAAACTGCCTCCCGGTGGGATCCCTCCTCAATGAGCTTCCGGCTGCCGTCAATGACAATGGGGCGGGCTGCATCAGTTAGATCGGAACTGAAAAAGAAGGGAGTGCGCTGTACCTGTTTGGCTGTATCAAAGGCTTTAGCCAGTCCCACCAGGTGGGATTCCACCTGGAGCCGGGTCAATTGGGCACATCCCAAGAGCTCAAGCAGCTCTTCATACAAGGCCAAAAGGCCGTATTCTGAGAGCAGCGACCGCACTGCTAGATATCTTTTCCGGACAGTGGGGTTTCTCAAACCGGCTGTTAAGAGCACATGAGTGGTGATCCCGGTGGGAAAGAGCCAGGCATTGACTTGATCGGGAAAGGGAGCGGCACTATCCAGCCGGCAGCCCTGCAGGATTTTCTCCACAGCGTGGCGGCAGCGCTTCTCCACCCACCGCCGCCTAGCGAAGCCCTCTGCCACCTCTTTCTGAATCCTGCTGAGCTCACCGGAAGGGTCATACAGAATAGTGGGTGCCCTGAGGCTCCCCGCCAAATGATACATGCCCAAGGCCTTTTCTGCTGGCTGGATTTCATCTTTGGCCATGTGGGAGACTTCCAAGAGCAGGCCGTTATACCGGAACTTGCCCAGTTTCAGCCCTGGATCACTATCATCAAGGACCAGCATGATATCCAGATCTGAATCTGGCGGGAAGCCGGCATCATCCGGCATCCAGTTAATGGATCCGTGGAGGAATGCCCCCCAGAGCCTGGGGATATGATGAGCTTCCTCCCTCACCCACCGGCGGGCTGTCTCCTTGGCTTCCTCGACCATCATGATCATCACCAGCTTCAGTTTATTGAACTTCTCACGTTAACCTTCCCCAGCCATTGCCATTAACCCTTTGCCCATGGATGAAGAGGAAAACAATCTGCCTCTGACGAACTTGTTGTTCGTAGCATAAGGTGATACTGAGCCTGTATGCTAAGTAAGGCAGCGTGGTATACTCCAAGCAGGTCACCACAGGAGGAGTACTGATGTCGGCAGCGAGGGATAGATTCAGCCGGGGCATCGTTGCTTTCCGGCAAATGAGAGAAGTAGTCGCCTATAAAGAAGATCTGCATGTCTGGGTGTACTATGACCAGACCGATGATCTGCTGCGCTATGAGGCCTATGTCATCGACTACGATGATGACGGAAATCCCTCGACTCTAGCCTTTGTCGTAGATGATGGGATCCTGCCATGGGACTGTGCTTTAGGTGATTACCTAACCAAAAGGCGGCTCCGCTCGCAAGGTGCCAAGCAGAGCCTGTGGGATATTCCCCGGCATACTAGGGCTACCTTGAGCACACCGGAGTTCAATCTCTATCTACAGCTGGGCAAAGAAGAAAGAGGGAGGCTCCACCACCTGTTCGCCTGTGAAGAGCTGCGCCTCAAAGCCATGCACCGCTCCACCTGGCAAAAGCGGCTGCGGGCCTTGGGCTATGATGTAATCGCCTCTGCCTATTAGTCTTCAGCCTGCCCTCGATCTGACCGCTCAGTCTGCTCTTCAACTCGTCTGCCATCAAAAATAAAAGGCCGTGTAGGCCTCTTCTATCTGCATCACCATCATCCATGGGACGTCTAGTCTCTATGCTCGCTGCCTGCTTTCCTCAGCAGGTTATCTGACCCGCCGCTGTACCAATCTAGCTGCCTCTGCCCAGGTCTCCCGGAGTTCCTGAAGCATTGCCGCAACTTCTGTAATGGGTGCTTTGTCTTTGTGGATGTTGGCTTCCACCAGCCGCTGGCCCATGTAATCATAGAGCTGCGACAACCCCTGGGCGATTTCCTCCCCTGCCGAAAAATCCAAGGATACTGCCAGCTCATCGATGATGTCCTGGCTGCGAAGCAGAGCATTGTGGGCCAGCTCACGCTCGCCGTTGTCTAGATGGGCTTCTGCCTGCCTGCAGTATTTGATAGCACCGTCGTAAAGAAGCAATATAAGTTCCGCCGGCGATGAAGTTTGGACCTGCGTAGTCCGGTATGCCTGATATGCCTCTACTGGTATTGCTGTCATCATTACCCCTCCTGCACCGTGTTTATGAGCTCAGCCGCTTTAGTTCCATACAGGTGGAAATATAATAACCTCCGCCGCGGCCCCGCCGTACCCTCACCAAACCCCTGTCTTGGAGTATAGTGGTCATCTCCCGTACGTAAGATGGGCTCACATTAAGGGCCTCTCCGATCTCCTGGGATCTGACAGGCCTTGCATAGCTCGAATCCTTCTCTTCAAGTATACGGAGTATCTCCTTATGGAGGGGAGTGAGCTCCGTCATGTTAAACACCTGCCACCGTCTATCGGAAGAAGCTGCATCAAACACGTTCATCGATGAATACTCCCAGGAGCGCATCGATCTTGGCCAAAACCTCCAGCATGTACTCTGGTGGAATCTGACGAATAACCTCCCCGGTGTCCTTGTTGACGATCTCCACAACCACCTGCTCTGTATCCTCATGGACCTTAAAATGCAGGCCCTTGTTGAAGATTTCTGCTGCCGCATTCAAGTGAGCGATGCCGTCGGCGATGGTTTTTTCTAAACCATCCGGGACCTGGGAGCCGGGCTTGCTGGACGTGCCAATACCCTGCACAATTCCATCTACTGCATCAACTATCTGCGGCCGGTAGGAACTGCGCTGCCTCCCAATCTGAATCTCACTGGCGTAATTTGCATTTGCTCCACCAACTGGACTAACACCTCTAACCGCCATCCCGTCACCCCCAGTAGATGCCTCACGAGGCCGAATCATCGTAGAGTGGCTTTTTCTGCCTACTACTTATATCGGCAGGGTTACAGGAGATCTTTAAAAGGGCATAGAGGATTCCAAGCAGACAAAAACAAAAACGGCAGCCAATACTCCCGGTGCCGTGTACCCGCCTGGTCCAATATCGATTGTCATTCACGGAGTCTGCAGCAAGTGAAGAAGCTGCGTGGACAAATTACTCCTCCCGCTTTTCCCGGGCCTGCTTAAACAGATCCGACAGCTGGTCTAGGTCAACCTGCTGGGCCGACATGGCTGCCCTGCGGTTTTCCTCCTGGATTTCCAGGTAAACCTCTTCCCGATGAACAGAAATCTCCCGAGGAGCCTCGATCCCGATCTTTGCCTGATCGCCCCGGATATCCACCACAGTGATCTTGATATTATCACCGATAATTATGCTCTCATCTACCTTGCGGGTTAACACCAACATGAAAGGTGAGTCCCTCCTTGGACTGCCAGGCCCTCCTGGCGCTCCCAACCCATTGCTCGGCTCCTAGGCGGTCTCCTCCATGGTGCCGAAGACCGGATGCCGCATGGCATAGCCCTGCTCCGCCAGGACAATCTGCTTGCCCCTGCGGTTTACGGCATTGATCACCAAGGGTGCCTGGAGATTAACAGTCATCTTCCGCACATCCCCGGGAACCGTGGCGATAGCCAAGATCACTGCTTCCTCCGGCCGGGTGACCCCAATTTCCTCTACCTCATGTGTTGGCACCTCTGCCTTGTAGTCCCGGACAATATCCCGGGGGTCGATGACCACAAAAGTCAGGTCTGGTTCCCCAACAGCCTGCAGGAATCTAAAAGATCCAGAACCTTCCAAGAGGATGTACTCTTTCACCGCCTCAAAGCCTAGTATGCCCTGAGGGAAAGTAATAATCTCATTTTCTGCTGCCTCTAATTCTCCAAACCGGGTTGTGTGTACCAGCATCATCCCCAGCCTCCTCTCTCATGCTGCCATACTGCCAAATAGTACTTGCCTTTCCAGCTCAAAGCCTAAGCCCACCCGTCGATATTAACCCCCACCACCTCCATATCCACTCCAGGCTCTTGCAGCAGGTAGATCTCTACCTTGCCGGGATAATACCTGATCTCCGGCGATTGCGGTTCTACATCAATGTGCACTCCTCCTGGATGGTACTGGTAAGAAAAACCACCTCCCACCACTTCTACCCGGGGCCGGGCTTTGGGGGCTGCGGTGATGTTTAGCTCCCTCTGCTGGTTGACATTTTCCCGGACGATATCGATCAAGGGATGGCCGCCGAGCTCAATCCGGCTAAGCCGGTCTCCCTCGGCAACGACTCTGTCCAATCCCCGGTGAAATCTTTGGACAGCTTCCCACTTAGCTGCCTCAGCCAACAGGTCCGGCCTTTTCATCCCCAGATCACCAAAGGCCTCCTTGAGGTCGAGTTTCACTGCAGGAGGCTCCCGTTTGATCTCCAGCTGACCCAACTCTTGCTGAATCTTCATATCTGCCATTGGGCAGCTGATCTCAAGCTGTGAAGGCACGTGGTTAATGCCGATGCGGCCAAAGTAATGAGTAATCCTTAGCTGCAGCATGGCTGTTCTCCTCCAGCCCCATGTGCATTATCTGAGAAAATCCATCAAAGTCGGCTGTATGATCCTGGCTGTAGTGTCCAGTGCCAGCCGGTAAGCATTTTCCTGCATCTTAAACTGCATAACGGCTTCGGCAACATCGATATCCTCTGTCTTGGAAATCAATGTCTGGAGGTTGATATCCAGTCCTTCTAAGCGGCTCTTGGTCGTCTCCAGCCGCTTGGTCTTAGCCCCGACTTCAGCTTGATAGCGCAAGACCTCGGAAATGACTTTATCCAGGTCGCCGATGGAAGTATCAGAAATCTGGCCGGTTTCGCCAGCAGCCAGCTTATCCCTCAGGTCAATCAGCTTCTCAAAGACATCTTTAAAGACCACTGAGCCGGGCAGGCTGATCTCCAGCAGCGAACCGGGCCCCACTTCCACAGTGATTCCCTTTGGTTCTCCGCTGATGGAATCAAAGATAGATTTCACTTCGCTGATCATGCCGTCTTCGTCTTCCACGGCAGAGTACGGCGGCTGTGCCGTCTCCTGTCCGCCGAAGATGTAGCTGCCGGCATAGGTGGAGTTGGCCACCTGGACAGCGTGATCGATGAGCTCATTGATCTCCTGTGACAAGGCATAAAGAGAGTCCTCCGGCAGTGTACCGTTGGCGCCGTAGACAGCCAGTTCCCTGGCCCGCTGCAGGATGGCAGTGAGGTCAGTAATGGCTCCATCGGTGGCAGTCAGCATGCCGATGCCGTAATCGTTGTTGGCTACATACTGCCTGGTCTCCTCCAGGCCCTTGTACAACCGCAGGACATTGCCTGTGCCGATGGGATCATCGGAGGGAAACAGGATTTTTTTGCCTGCCGCCATCCGGCTGCTGAGGTGTTCAAGCCGTTCTAGCCCCCGGTTCAGGTTGGCTAGAGAATTTGTAACTAGCATCTTATTGGTTACCCGCATGGTCTACTACCTCCCCACGAGCCCCATCCGCTCGATCACTGTCACTAAACTCTCATCAAGGGCTGTGATGAGACGGGCTGCAGCATGATAGGCATGCTGGAAGCGGATTAAGT
>LFTN01000167.1 GCA_001513495.1 Clostridiales bacterium DTU087 | reverse complement strand
ACCTTGGCAAACCGCTCTTGGGGGTCGATGCTGTCCCGCCCCGCCAGTGCCAATGCGCTGCCATAATAGGCTTGAGCCTCAGGATTGTCCGGCTCCATCAGCCGAGCTCGGTCCAGCCACTGCAGCGCCTCTTGAGCAGCTCCCTTCTGACCCTGCACCACCAGATCGTGTAGTTCAATACCCTTGGCCAAAACTGCTTCGTAGTTTTGATCTCCAACCATGTTCCATCCCTCCTTCGTCAACAACTGGCCATTTCCATAAGACGCTTCACCATGGTCAATATCACTCACATGCTATGTAGATGGCCGATCGCAGGAATCCAATTGCGGTCCCAAGTAAGGGCAGAAGGGCGAATTGAGATTCCCGCCTCACCGGAAAACGCGGCATGAGATTTTTGCCTTGAAATGGCAAGAATGACGGCAGCTTCCCATGACAGGTTCCTGCATTGGCAATATTCTGTAATGCGTCAAGAGGCAAAGAAGGGAGGAATCGATGGATGGCCAAAGACA
>LFTN01000080.1 GCA_001513495.1 Clostridiales bacterium DTU087 | reverse complement strand
GTGACCCTTGCGGGGCAGTATCAGCCGGATGATGAGGTCATTTTGAGGTCCTCAATCGATTCCAACTTCGGCCTGATGGCGGCCGCCACTAAGGTGGAGTATAGAGAGCCCGATATAGACCTCCGCAAGCTGCTTGATGAAGTAGGCATGCCGGGCGGCATGCAGCTGCCGATGAACAGCGGTGGCGGGCAAAGCAGCGGCAAGCAAAGCAGCGTAGATCCCTGGCAGGTGGAGCTCAGCTTCAGCTACAGATTTGGCGATGGCGGTGCCCGCCGGGCACAGCTGGATGCCAAAGCGGCAGCATTGGAGAAAGTGAGGCTGCAGCTGGAGCTGGCGAAGGACGGCTGCTATCTGGAGCTGCACAGTCATCTGCAGGGGTTAGATCAAGCCCGGCGGGCCTATGAACTAGCCGTTGAAGGTGAGTGGGCTGCTTGGGAGACCCTGGAGCAGTTGGAGGCCCTTTATGAACTTGGTTCCGTTACCGGCAAAGAGGTGCGGGAAGGCCGGCTGCTGGTGGTCCAGGCGGAGAACCGGGTACTGGATGCCGCCCTTGCCTATGAAGCCGCCAAGGCAAGGCTGGCAGCCGCCATAGGCGTTTCCCCTGAAGCCCTAATGGCCGCTGTGGCTTCGAACCAGTGGGATGGATTGATGGACAACTAGGAGCGGTGCGATTTGAAGAGTGAGGACACTTTACAGGACAAGCGGCGTGACATACTGGATGCGGCAGAGCAGGTCTTTACAGCCAGCGGATTTACTGCAGCTAAAATGGATGAAATAGCAGAAGCTGCAGGGGTGGCCAAAGGGACACTGTA
>LFTN01000225.1 GCA_001513495.1 Clostridiales bacterium DTU087 | reverse complement strand
GGGATTCGAGATGATAGGCTGACCATCGTCGCGCCCATTGAGCAAACCCCGGGCTTCTACGCAGGGCTGCGGGGCGGTGATGTCATCGAACTCATTGATGGCAAGCCTACCAAGAACATGTCCCAGGATGAAGCGGTTAGCCTGATGCGGGGTGAGCCTGGAGCGAAGGTGGTTCTGGGTGTCCGCAAGAAAAATGGTGAATTCCAGGAAGTGCCCATCATCCGGGAAGTCATAGAAGTGCGCAGTGTGACGAAACACGTGCTTTTGGATGAAGATATCGGCTACATCCGGCTGTCTAGTTTCAGCGAAAGGTCTGTTCCGGAACTAGAACAGGCCTTGACTGCCCTGGAGCGCCGGGGAATGCAGTCCCTGATCCTGGATCTCCGGGGGAACCCCGGCGGGCTGTTGACAGCTGCCATTGAGATTGCCGATAAGTTCGTGGGCCAAGGCCCCATTCTCCATGTAGTAGGCCGCAACGGCGTAGTCCAGACCATTGAAGCCCAGGGAGAGGGAGCGGCAAGGAGCTACCCCATGGTGGTCATGGTGGACGGCTACAGTGCCAGTGCTTCGGAGATAGTCTCAGGAGCCTTGAAGGACCGGGGAATTGCGACCCTAGTTGGGACCCAGACCTTCGGCAAAGGGCTGGTGCAGACAGTGATTCCCCTGCGGGACGGCTCCGCCTTATCGCTGACTACTGCCCGGTATCAGACGGCAGGGGGCAATGATATCCACTCTGTCGGCATCGAACCTGATGTGATTGTCAGCCTGCCGGAGGGGGAAGAGCCGCCCTATTACACCTCTGACTATGAAGGCGGCAATGTAGTCGATATTGCCAATGACAATCAGCTGCAG
>LFTN01000137.1 GCA_001513495.1 Clostridiales bacterium DTU087 | reverse complement strand
GTATAGCGGTGTGAGGCTTGCTAGGGCGCGCCTACACGTATGACGACCAGATTAATCCGATTATTGCCAGTTGCCACAATTTTTTATATTATTTTGATTCCTTTGCCATCTTCCTCTGAGTAACGTCCTTCATAATTACTATGTATTGAATGCCACGCGAGATGGTCAACAAGCTATCGATGCTAAGAGACAGCCGGGGAGGTGATACTCCACTAAAGAGGCTGCAATTAGTTGTGATGGACTGGAGTAACTTGTTCTTTGCCTCAAGTACTTGACCGTCTGCCGCATTCACCGGCGGCTAAGGAGGACGCAGAGACAATGAGAAAACTGACCTGTCTGTTGCTTCTGACAGTATTACTGCTTGCCATGTCAACTGTGGTGCTGGCTTGGGGCCCTCCTCCACCGAAGTCACTAGACAAGGAGGCACTACCTATACAGCTGAACGTGCATAAGCACGCCAGCATCGATTTTCACAAGAACGAAGACGTGATCAAACTGACTCTAAAGGATGACGAGACAACATCTGCCCCCGGGTATGCACGGTTCACAATTAGAAACAACACCCCCATACGTATCCACGTAAAGGCCGAGCCGTTTTGGTGGGTGAACCCGGAGCTGGTTGGCTATAACCTGGCTATAGAGAGACACCTCTGGCGCTGGGGTTTCATTTGGGACTGGGTCGAGCAGTGCGCCACCGACAGCAGATCATGGTTCGGTAAAGACTTCACCAAAGACTGGGATTGGTACGTCTTTGGCCATTCAGATACTTACCGAGCCAAGGGAGTTGCCTGGAGAAGCGAAGACTGGTGGAAGTTAGAGGCCAGAGATGATTATTCAGGGGTCGCCATATTCACCATCTCCGCTCTCGATTGACCGTCAGCAGGTTTACCTACCGGCGGCTCCATGAGCACGATGGACTAGACAGGACAGCACTAGGTGCTCCAACCTGGTGCTGTCTTTCATTCTAGAACCTGCTCGCGTGTAGGTGACTCCCATAGCGGCCGTCCAATCCTGTCCAGCACCGGGAGGGCTCTTGAGACTCCTATTCCCCTGCCCCCCTTAATCGGCCAATTGCGCGTCCATCCCGCAAAGTCTATCGAAAGCTAATCCAGCAACACCTCGAGATGGCTGTCCCTACTCCTAGTCCCGCATCGATCTAGCCGCCACTCGAGACAGTGGATACTTTCCCCGACTTCATATGCTCAGCTGCCGTTCTGCTACTATTTAGTGAAGGCTGTCCTCTAAAATAACCGCTTTGTTCTGGCTCCCTCAAGACCGCTAGGATGACTATAAATGCCCTCCTGGTCTGAGCAGCATGCTGGTTCTTATATGCTGGCCAAGAGGATCCCTGTCTTTCAACACTTTCATGCTTAAGAGAATAGGCGGGTACCTTCTCTTGGGCTTGGGTATGCGATAGTCGAATGTCTCATCACTGCGATAGATAGCTCGTTAGATCTTAGTGCGGTCTAAAACGCAGGCAAACCTGAGCTTGCGGTCACCATAATTTCTACGAATTTGACAGTTTTTTGATTCTCAGAAAAGATCTCTCTGAGTATCATCATCCATAATTAAGACAACTCAGGAGCGACGCAAGCTATTATCGAGATGACTGGGATTCTTCAAGCTCAGGGGGTGATGTCTCGCCAATAGGACTCC
>LFTN01000127.1 GCA_001513495.1 Clostridiales bacterium DTU087 | reverse complement strand
AAATAATATAAAAAATTGGGGCAACTGGCAATAATCGGATTAATCTGGTCGTCATACGTGTAGGCGCGCCCTAGCAAGCCTCACACCGCTATACTGCTCCAAACAGGCCTCCAGGTGGGCTGGGAATCACCTAGGAGGCCTGTAGCCCTCCGCAGCCTAACAGCAAGGCCAGTTTGCACTAAGAGGCAGGAAAGGTAAGGCACAAACGGAATGCTATAATTGCTCATCATCGTGTCAGGTCACTGTCTCACTGTACTGACTGATATGTCGTCCAATGGTGTTGATGTGTAGTCCACCAAGCCCGAGTCCATCTCATTGGGTCAATGGTGAGCGTGTTGAGGAGGCTAGCCGTGGCGCAAATCGTTGTACATAATTTGCAGAAGACCTTCAAGGTAGCCCGTCGGCAAGCTGGGCTGTGGCAGGCGATGCGGGGGCTGGTGAAACGGGAATACACCCTGGTCCGGGCCCTAGATGGAGTCTCCTTTGAAATCCAGGAGGGGGAGCTGGTGGGCTATCTCGGCCCCAATGGTGCCGGCAAGTCTACCACCATCAAGATCCTTAGTGGGATTCTCCTTCCAGACGGGGGAGACTGCTGGGTGATGGGGCGGATTCCCTGGCAGGAGCGAATTAGCCATGTGCGGGAACTGGGAGTGGTGTTTGGGCAGCGCTCGCAGCTTTGGTGGGATTTGCCGGTTATCGATTCCTTCGAGCTGCTGCGGGATATCTACCAGCTATCTCCGGGGGATTACCGTACCGCCCTAGCGGAGCTGGTAGATACGCTTGAGCTCGGTGGACTCCTGGATATTCCGGTTCGCCAGCTGAGTCTCGGTCAGCGGATGCGCTGTGAGTTAGCGGCAGCCTTGCTCCACAGGCCCCGGATCTTGTTTCTCGATGAGCCGACCATCGGCTTAGACGCTGTGTCAAAACTCATGGTTAGGGGGTTTATTGGGCGTTTGAACAGGGAAAAAGGCACCACCGTGATCCTCACAACCCATGATCTAGATGATGTCGAAGCTCTCTGCAGCCGGGTGATGGTGATCGGTAAGGGGAAGATCTTGATGGAGGGGAGCTTGAAAGAGATTCGCAGACAGGTCGCCCATGAGCGGCGTTTGATAGTTGAACTTGATGGCGATCATCCGGCAGAGGTTGTCGCCGGGCAGGTCTTGGGAGCTCAACTGGTAAGATGGGAAGGAAGGCAAGCCCATTTCAATTTCCAACCCGATAGGATTACTCCGGTAGAGCTGCTCACACAGCTATCGGCAAGATTTCAGGTCCGGGATGTGCTGATAAAAGATCCACCGCTTGAAGAAGTCATCTCCCGGTTATATGGAGAGCTCCGGATATGAAGGCATACCGTTCTATGGTTAAGATGCGGCTGTTGCTCTTGCTTCAATACAGGGCAGCGGCCCTAGCAGGCATTGCCACCCAATTGATGTGGGGGTTCCTGAAAGTCATGGTCCTGCAGGCATTTTACCTGGCGACCAACGAGCCGCAGCCCCTTGCCCTGGAACAAGCGGTAGGCTATGTGTGGCTGGGGCAGGCGATGCTTAGGATGCTGCCCTGGGATGGCGACTTGGAGGTACAGGAACTGATTCGCAACGGCAATGTAGCCTACGAGTTGTGCCGCCCGGTGGATCTTTACGGCCTGTGGTATGCTCGGGCCTTGGCGCTCAGAGCAGCTCCCACTATCTTGCGGGCGGTGCCGGTCTTTGCCCTTGCGTTGTATGTACTGCCGGAGAGCTATGCTTTGAGGATGCCATCGGCGGGTGGACTTCTTGCATGGCTGCTGGCCACGGTTGGGGCACTCCTTTTAGGGTGTGCCATGACCAATCTGATGAATATCTCCATGTTTTGGACTATTTCCGGAGAAGGAATTAACCGTTTGATGCCGGCAGTTATTGTGGTCTTTTCGGGGATGCTGGTACCGCTGCCGCTGTTTCCTGATTGGGCCCAGAGGGTGCTTGAGATTCTACCCTTTGCAGGACTAATGGATACGCCGGCGAGGTTTTTTGTTGGCCAGCTGGCTCCAAGTGAAGTCTGGGTCTTCCTTACCCGTCAATTTGTCTGGACGGTGGTACTGGTGGTGGGAGGCCGATGGCTGCTCAGGCGGGGCCTCAGGCGAGTTGTGGTGCAAGGAGGGTGATGGACTGTGCAGGGGCAGCGAGCTTGGGCCAGACTAAAGTATCAGAGAGCAGCCATGGGCAGCATTCGCCTGTATCTTCGATTCATCGGCATGTCCTTTCGCAGTCAACTGCAGTATCCGGCGTCATTCTTGATGATGACTATGGGCAATTTGACGGTCACCAGCATTGAGTTTCTTGCCATCTGGGCGCTGTTTACAAGGTTTGGCAGTCTGCAGGATTGGACTTTGCCGCAAGTTGCCGTGTTTTACGGTATGGTACATACCGCCTTTGCCATGGCAGAGGCTGGTGCCCGAGGCTTTGACATCCTCCACCGCTGGGTGAGGGCCGGCGATTTCGACCGGATTCTGCTGAGGCCCCGCAGCACAGTGCTGCAGGTATTGGGGCTGGAGTTTCAGCTCATGCGGGTGGGCAGATTTGCTCAAGGGCTAGTGGTACTGGGGTGGGGGATAAGGAACCTGGGCATAGCCCTTACCCCGATGCAGCTCCTACTCATCATTGGCTCCATCTGCGGCGGGAGTCTGCTTTTCTCGGGGCTTTTCATCCTACAGGCAACCTTATCCTTCTGGTCGGTGGAGAGCCTGGAGGTGGTCAACGTGGCCACCTATGGAGGGGTAGAGGCTGCGCAGGTGCCGATGTCCATCTACAACGAGTGGTTTCGCCGCTTCTTTACCGTGGTAATCCCCCTGGCAGCCATCAACTTGGTGCCGTTATCGGCGATACTGGAGCATCCCAGCCTCCAGGGCGTTCCTGGGTGGCTGGCTTGGCTGTCACCTTTGGCTGGGCTGGCATTTTGCTTGGTGTGTCTTAAGATCTGGCACTTTGGAGTGAGGCATTATCGCTCCACGGGAAGTTGAAGACGGGGGTGACACTCATCATCTGTGACATGTCATCAGCCCGAGGCACATTGACAAGTACCTAAGGACTCTAGTACAAGTACGAGGAGGGAAAAAAATGAAGGTAGATGCCCAGCAGCAGGCAAAGCAGCGGGATCTGCTTTACAGCCTCTTGGGGGACCTGCCTCCTAGAGATCGGCCGGTCGGTGTCAAACATTTGGGAGAAGAACACCGCGGTGCTTACATATTGGAACGTTTGGTCCTGGATCTAAACGGTGTGGAAGTCGTGCCGGCATATTTCACCCGGCCGGTAGAAGCAGAAGAACCATTCCCTGTGGTGCTTTTCAATCATTCCCACGGTGGGAACTATACTCTAGGAAAAGATGAACTCATCTCTGGCCGTGAATACCTGCAGGACCCGCCCTATGCCCAGGCTTTAGCAGAGCAGGGGTGGGGAGCGTTAGCCATCGATGCCTGGAACTTCGGCGAGCGCCGGGGACGGACCGAGTCTGAGCTTTTTAAGGAACTTCTGTGGCGTGGTCAGGTCTTGTGGGGGCTTATGGTCTACGACAGCATCAAGGCTATAGATTACCTTCTCACCCGTCCTGACGTGGATAGCAGCCGCATAGCCACTTTGGGAATTTCCATGGGCAGCACCATGGCTTGGTGGGTGGCTGCCTTAGACCCTCGCGTGAAGGTCTGTATCGACATCTGCTGCCTGACGGATTTTGAGGTTCTCATCGAAGCAAGGGGCCTGGATGGGCATGGGATTTACTACTACGTGCCGGGGCTGCTCAAACATTTTTCCACAGCATCCATCAACGCCCTCATCGCACCCAGGCCCCATCTTTCCTTGGCGGGCAACTATGACCTCCTCACGCCTCCCAAGGGGTTGGACAAGATTGATGCAGGACTGAAGCAGGCCTATGGGGAAATGGGGGCATCTGATGCCTGGCGGCTTGTCCGGTATAACACCGGCCATTTTGAGACTGCCGCTATGCGGTATGAGATCCTGGAGTGGCTCCGGCAGTGGCTGTAACCGCCGAGCCGCTTTGCGCTGGCTGCCGGATGGAGGGGGGCATGCCTTAGACATTACCTTCATCAATAAGCGGGGGCCAGACCGGCCCCCGCTCTGCCAATAGCGCACCTCACCAAGGCTCTTGGAAGGTTCTCCTGCGGCAATTAGCCCTTAACAGCCCCCAAGGTGAGGCCCCTTACCACATACCGCTGGATTGCCATGGCCAAAACCGCTGGCGGGATGACTGCCATCAACATGCGGGTAGAGACATACCAGAACTGCACCCCTTGCGTATCCTGGGTGCCGGCGATCACCACCGTCATGGGAGTCGCTTTAGAATAAGTAAGAATAAAGGCAAACAGGAACTCATTCCATGTAAAGGCAAAGCTGATGATGCTGGCACTGACTAAAGCCGGCGCCACCAAGGGCAGGGCAATCCAAATTAGGGTCTGAAACGGCGAACAGCCGTCGACTAAGGCGGATTCCTCCAGCTCAATGGGCAGCTCTCCAAAGGCATCCCGCAGGATCATGACTGTAAAGGGAATGGTGAAAGTCACATTGACGATGATCAGCCCTAGCCTGGTGTCGATCAGCCCCAGCTTCCGCATCATCAGGAAGAAGGGGATGACTGTGGCTGCCGGCGGGAGGAAGCGCTGGGACAAGATCCACATGGCGATGTCTTTGTTTTTCCAGCGGCGGTAGCGGAACCTGGCTAAGCCGTACCCCGCCAGCGTGCCGATGGCCAGAGCA
>LFTN01000079.1 GCA_001513495.1 Clostridiales bacterium DTU087 | reverse complement strand
CCAGCGGCGATGGTACTGCCGGGGTGACCCGGTGGGAGAGTAGCTCGTCGCCAGATACCTTTATAGGCACCCGGTGGATGTTGATATTCCACCGGGTGCTGCTTCGTATCTACGCTTGTTTATGATAGGTCAAATCCTCCAGGCAAGCAGGTCAGCATCGCTTACATAGTGTATGGGACGATGATGGCTGGATCAAGGATGCGGAAGGTGAATGTCTCAGTGATAAACAGCCGCACCTTAGATGAATCATGGGTTTCGTACCCGATGGCGAAATCTGTACCGAGGGTCAGCTGCAGATCTGGATGTTTGCGGGGTACCAGGACTGCCTCTTGAAGGGCATGGCTGAGAATGATTGGCCCCCCAATGAGATCTTGGATTCGCCTCTGCAAAGGATAGCCGCTTCCCTCTACTACGATGCGCTGCCATGCGTCATACCCAACAGCGAGGACGTATGGGGGTTCCGCAAAAGCCTCCTTAAGAGCAATGATTCCTTTACCAATGCCCTGCATAATGTCCTGTGGACTGCCGCCGAAGGAGATGGGATCATTGCTGCTGCTTTTTAGTAACCCATCAATGGATGCTTGGGAAAGACCGTAGAACACTGCATTATCTTCGTACAGAGCGATCTGGCGAACGGCATCATCCAAAGCCTCCAAGTCCACGTCCTGGGCTCCCCGATCAACGCCGTCTAACTCGCAGCGGTCAAGCTCAAAGGGGATTCTGACCTCAACTAGAGGCTTGCCTGAACGGATACCGCTTCTTACACCGTCATCGTCCCGAACCTCTGTCAACCTGCCATCAGGAACATAGGCATAGTCGAATCCTTTGGGACCAACCACGTTGACAACCCTGCGGGCGGAAAGGTAGCTCTTGAGGGTCTCTACGGCCCGAGAGTCGATTTCCTCCCACGCAGCGTCAGTTATCGGCGCAAGTTCCCTCTTTAGGAATTCCATAACGAGACCTCCTATCGATTATTCAAGATTGCCGATACCTAGATCCTTGCGAGGGCCGGAGCTCCTGCTTTCACCAGCCTCGTGATCGTCCTCATGGTGGCCGATGGGCCCATCGGTAAATAGATATCTGCGCAGTTCTTCATCCCAGACGTCCATGTTCCGCCGCAGCCACTCGATGGCCATGACAGCGTGTTCAATCTCCTCATCTCGGTTGTGTTCGAGGATAGCCCTGAGTGTTTCATCATTGGTGGCTGCTGCCCTTTGGTTGTACCAGTTAATGGCTTCAACCTCTTCTTTCAAGGAGATCAGAGCCCTGGCAATGTTTAAGGTCTTCTCATCGAGATGGTCGAACGGTTCATGATAATCTGTCATTTTTCTACTCCCTCCCTATGAGTCTGTGGCTATTGCCTGTAAGCCGGCCTGTCCACCTCTTGCTAAAGAGCAAGGGCAGCCCTGCCTTATTCTAACCAGGCTCCAACATGGTGATACCCAAATTGGGACCATCTAAAACTACAATACCACAATGTTCCAAAGAAGTGTAGAGTAATCCCATAATCGCTTACCAGTATCTAGGCAGCGCCCCACGGATACCTGGATCATTTTACCGTCATCTGGTTTCCATAATAGCTGAATTGATGTATAATGGGCTTAATTGTTGGGAGGTGGGAGATTGACGATCGCCAATGTACTGACAATGCTGCGTCTAGCAGCGGTCCCACTGCTTATCTACATGTTCTTTTTGGAAGATATGGACCCCCGGTGGATTGCCCTGGTCTTTGTCTTGACCGGTATTACAGATGTCCTGGATGGGCGGCTGGCCCGGTCTCGCAATGAGGTAACCCGGTTTGGCACCTTGGCGGATCCTCTAGCTGACAAGCTGATCATGCTGGCAGCGGTTTTCATCCTGGCGGCGAGGGGCAGTGTACCTTGGTGGGCAGCAGCTTTACTGGCTGCCAAGGAGCTGGCCTTGGTTGTAGGAGCCGTGTTTTTTCTGGTTTCCAAGAGCAAAGTCACCCCTGCCGGCAATCTAGGCAAGTTGGCAACATTGCTCTTGTACATAGGAGTTACCGGCGTCATCATTGGGATCTCCAACATGGTCTATCTGGTGATCTTAGGTGTAGCGGTTTCTATCTTGGCAGGCTTAGGCTACTTGCGCCAGGCCCTGGGAAAATAGTGCTGCTGCCTACAAGCTGCATGGGTTGAGTTCTTGTGGGGAATGGTACATCCCGTATGGTTTGGTTCCCCAAAAGGAGAATTGCCGTGCGGCTGTTTTTATTGATTTTGGCATCTTTCCTACCTGCTGCTGCCTGGGCATGGTTTTTCCGGCAGCAGGACCGTTACGAAAAGGAACCCCTTGGTTTGCTCCTGTTGACTTTTGCAGCGGGAATGGCAGCAGTCCCTCTCGCGATCCTACTGGAGGAACCCTTTCGCGCCGCTATGGATGTGGGCAGCAGGCTGACCAAGATAGCGGCCGCATTTCTTGTGGTAGGACTGGGAGAGGAAGCGCTGAAGCTGTTGGCAGTCTTTCTCACCGTCTACCGCAGGGCTGAGTTTTCTGAGATCGCTGATGGGATGGTATACGGTATAACGGCCGCGCTAGGGTTTGCCGCTGTTGAGAACCTGCTCTACGTCCTAGCGTTTGGCATCGAGATTGCCCCAGCTCGGGCCCTCATCAGTTCCCTGGCCCATGGAGCCTTCACAGGATTGGGCGGATACCACCTGGGGAGAGCCCGTTTTGCTCCAGAGGGGTCTGTAGGAGAGGTGGTCTGGGGCTTAGTCACAGCAGCTACTCTCCATGGACTATATAATTCACTGATCATTGGCGGGTTGGTATCTCCAGTGGGGCTGATGCTCTTCTTGGTACTGCTTTATTGGGGTGTTGTTAGGAGGTTTGACCAGGCAGCTGCACAATCTCCTTTGCGGGGAGAGCTGGAGGATAGAGAATAGAGACTGATTTCCCCTGCCTTCAGTCGAGGCAGTGAGGCCGGTACCTTGGCAAGGCCTTGATGGGTGTGGTACAATGACAAGGGACGCCGTGTCGGCCGAGACTGAAGGGAAGGGTTTTGTATGGCAGGACACTCTAAGTGGTCTAATATCAAGCACCGTAAGGGTAAAGAAGATGCCCGTCGAGGTCAGCTGTTTACCAAATTGGCCAGGCAGATTACCATCGCCGCCCGAGAAGGCGGCGGCGATC
>LFTN01000206.1 GCA_001513495.1 Clostridiales bacterium DTU087 | reverse complement strand
GAAGCCCATGATTTGGGGACATGTTTGGATATAGCGGAAGCTGAGGATTCAAGGCCCATTATCATCTCCGACAGCGGCGACAATCCCACCGCCGGCTCGTCACAGGATCTGACCAATGTGCTGGCTGAGCTGCTGGAGCGTTCAGTCAAGAACGCCTTGGTGGCTGCAGTCTTTGACAAGGATTCATATGAAAGATGTGTGGAAGCAGGCCCAGGCAGCTGCGTTGATCTGAAGCTTGGACGGGTCAATCCTGGGGAGGATAATCCGAAGGCCCTGCCGGTGCGTGCCTATGTTGAGCGGCTGGGCTTTGGCAAGGGTGTGCCCGCGGCTGTGATCAAGATCGATGATATGCGGGTGATAGTCACTGAGAGGCGGACTGAGGTCTATGATCCGAGTTTCCTTACGGGTCTAGGGCTCAACCCCATGGATTTCAAAGTAATCATCGCAAAGAGCGGGTACTTGAGCCCAGAACTTCGGGCAATGACCAAACGGCCAATGCTGGCCCTGACCCCGGGCGATACGAATCTCCTTTTCGAGACAGTGCCCTACCGGCAGGTGAGGCGTCCCATCTTTCCGCTGGACAAGGATTTTGACTGGAGCGCAGGGCTCTAGAGCTTGATTCGTTTCGTACAGTTTTTTCCATTTACGAGGTTCTGATGACCCGGCAGGGCTCAAAAGCCCAAAAGCCGGGTCTTATGTGCAGCAGGACGTTGATAAATCTTTCATCTATGGGTATCATTTAGTAGGATGGTGTCGAGCCTAGACCATGAGAGAGGAGAGAAGGCTTACTTCTCCCATCAGGCAGGCCGGGGGAAGGAGTAGGCCGCAGGTGTGAATATTCTTGTGACAGGCGGAGCTGGCTATGTAGGGAGCCATGTGGTGGAAGAGCTGCTAAAGACAAACAAACACCACATCGTGGTCCTGGATAATCTCCAAAAGGGACATCGGGAGGCCGTAGTGGGCGGTGAGTTTATTGAAGGAGACCTGGCTGATGCCAAGCTCCTCGATCAGATCTTTGCCGATCACTCCATTGAGGCAGTGGTCCACTTAGCCGCAGACAGCCTCGTGGGCGAGTCGGTAGAGGATCCCGGCAAATACTTCCGCAATAACGTCACCAATGGGCTGAATCTCTTGGATGCCATGGTGCGCCGGGGAGCCCGCTACATGGTCTTTTCTTCCACGGCAGCTGTTTACGGCGAACCCATAGAGACTCCCATCAGTGAAGATCATCCCCAGCAGCCCACCAATCCTTATGGTGAAAGCAAGCTCTTCTTTGAGAAAATCATGGCAAGGTACGATCATGCTCACGGGCTGCGGTATATGTCCCTGCGCTATTTCAACGCAGCTGGCGCCTCTCCCAGCGGCGCCATCGGTGAAGATCACCGGCCGGAGAGCCATCTGATCCCCATCATTCTCCAGGCGGCTTTAGGCCAGAGGGAGAGTGTAACTATCTTCGGTACCGATTACGATACCCCCGACGGCACCTGTGTGCGGGATTACATCCACGTAACCGACCTGGCATCTGCCCACGTTCTAGCTTTAGACGCCCTGGCCGGAGGTGCCGATTCCAACGTGTATAATCTAGGCAACGGAGCAGGGTTTAGTGTCAGAGAAGTCATCGATATGGTAGAAAAGGTTGTGGGCCGGCGGATTAACCGGGTAGAGGGAGACCGGCGGCCAGGAGATCCGGCTGTCTTGGTTGCCAGTTCCCAGCGGATCATAGCCGAATTAGGCTGGCAGCCCAAGTACCATGACCTGGAGACCATTGTGCAGACTGCCTGGGAGTGGCACAGACGGCATCCCCAGGGGTTTGTGAGCTGAAGGGTTTGAGCCGGAGGCTCTGGGAGCCGGCGGTTGACGGCTGGCGGGGAGTTTTGTCCGATGTTTAGTGTCTGTGGCCGCCGGCAAGAATTGCAGTGTCTGCTATTGGTGGCAGAGAAATGCCCGCCAGATGTGTTAGCTTGTATTGGAAGCTTCAGGCTGCACTGGGACTTGAGCAGCAGTGGTGGGCATGCACTGAGATGGATTTACTAGTTGGTGTATCTCTGGGAGAGGAGGGAGCTGAGCGCCCAAAAAAAGGCGGTCAGCGCAAGCCGCATGCAGAAAGAGCGAATCACTAAAGATGACGGCCGCTACTTGATCTACTACAGTTTTGATGATGAGGATGAAGCCGGGGAGGCTGGGGCCGATGAGACCGGTGCTGCCCAAGCCCCGGATGGTTCAGCGGGGGCCCGGGGGGCTGCGGATGCGGCGGGAGAGGCGGGCAGCAGCTGCTGTTCCGGCAAAGCCAAGGCTGCTGGAGAACGTAAGGGACAAGGGAGAAAGGGGTGCGGTTCATGTCAGAACTAAGATGGCATCCACTGCGTCAGGAATGGGTGATTACAGCCACCCACAGAATGGATCGCACGTATAAGCCGCCTAAGGATTTCTGTCCCCTGTGCCCGACTAAGCCCGGGGCATTTCCCACGGAGGTACCGGCTGAGGATTATGAGATTGTTGTTTTCCAGAATAAGTTCCCTTCTTTGCAGCCCCAGCCGCCGGAGCCCGATGTGGAGGGCACAGAGCTGACACCGGTGGAACCGGCCAAGGGAGAATGTGAAGTCGTCCTCTATTCTCCTCGCCATGACGGGACCTTGGCCGATGAGTCGGTCAGGCATATCCGCAATCTGATTAGGGTCTGGAAGGACCGCTACCAGGAGCTGGGGAGCCGGGAAGAGATCCAGTATGTGTTGATTTTCGAAAACAAAGGTGAAGCTGTCGGGGTTACGCTGCATCATCCTCACGGCCAGATCTATGCCTTTCCTTTCATTCCTCCTGTGCAGCAGCATGAGCTGAACGCTTTGGCAGCGCATCGGGAAAAGACAGGGCGCTGCCTGATCTGTGATCTCGTTACCCAGGAGATTGTTGACGGCCGGCGGATCGTAGCAGAAAGCGGGCATTTCGCGGCTGCTATCCCCTTCTATGCCCGCTATCCCTATGAAGTGCATATTTTTGCCAAGGAGCACAAGCCGTCTCTACTGGCATTGGATGCACAGGAAGAGTGGGATCTGGCCAGGATCCTAAAGTTGGTTATGGTGAAGTATGACCACCTGTTTGGATTCTCTCTGCCTTATCTGATGACTCTTCACCAAGCGCCTACCGGCGGCGAGCATGAAGGTTTAGGCCACTTCCGGATCGAGTTCTATCCACCCCACCGCAGTGCCAATAAGCTGAAGTACTTGGCGGGCTGCGAGTCTGGGGCAGGGAGTTTTATCAATGACTCGGCTCCGGAGGCTAAGGCGGAAGAGCTGCGGGCAGCAGGCCCCAAGACTGTGGAGGAGATCGATGACTAGCCGGTGATGGCAGGCACTGTAGCCTGGCGCAGGAACGGCAGGAGTCCAGCAGCCCGCTGGTTTGGCAGCTGCCTGGGCTCACGGCAGGCTGCCTGGGGCAGAAAGCAGAAATGGAGGGGAAATCACATGGCCGACACCCTGAGACGGGCGCGGTTACTGCGGGAGAAACTAATTGAGGTCTTTGGCGACAGCGGCGGCAGAGTGGAAGTAGTGAAGGCACCGGGCCGGGTAAACCTCATCGGTGAGCATACAGACTATAACGATGGATTTGTGCTGCCGGCGGCAGTGGACCGGGAGATCATCATGGCAGCCTCTCCCAGGGATGATGGGGAGGTCCATCTGTATGCCGCGGATCTCGACTCAAGGTCCAGCTTTTCCTTAAGCCGGATTGAGAGGGACGGGAAGGCTGCATGGAGCAACTACATACGGGGTGTTCTGCTGCTGCTTGAGGAAAAAGGCTTTCCGGTAAGGGGAATGAATGCGGTTTTTGGCGGCGATGTACCAGTGGCAGCGGGGATGTCTTCCTCGGCGGCTCTGGAGATGGCCGCAGGAGTCATGGCGGCAGCCATTGGGGAGTTTGCCGTCGATATGGTTGAACTGATTAAGATCGGCCAGGCCGCGGAGAATAATTTCGTAGGTGTCAACTGCGGCATCATGGATCAGTTTATTTCCGGCTTGGGGAAGAGGGGACATGCCCTGTTTCTGGACTGCCGGTCTTTAGATTACGAGCTGGTGCCGCTTCCGCCCAGTGACGAGTACAAGATCGTCATTGCCAATACCATGGTGAAGCGGGGGCTAGTCGATTCGGCATACAATGAACGGCGCAGCCAGTGCGAACAAGGTGTCGACATCCTCAAGGAATACCTGCCGGAAATCAAAGCTCTAAGAGATGTGACCCCAGAGGATTTGGCTAAGTACCAGGACAAGCTGCCTCCGGTGGTGGCCAAGCGTTGTGAGCACATCGTTTTCGAGAATGAGCGGGTCAAGGATAGTGTTGCAGCCCTGCGGGCTGGCAATGTGGAGAGATTTGGCCAGCTGATGCGGGCCTCCCACGAAAGCCTCCGGGACCTCTATGAAGTAAGCTGCCGGGAGCTGGATATCATGGTGGAGGCGGCCTGGCAGGCTCCCGGTGTCTGCGGAGCCAGGATGACTGGGGCAGGCTTCGGCGGCTGTACCGTCAACTTGGTGGAGGCTGATGCGGTGGATAGATTTGTTGATTTCGTCAAGGCCCAGTACGCCGAGAAGACGGGGATTGACCCTGAGATTTACGTTTGCGAGGCAGAAGATGGGGCAAGGCCCTTGGAACTGTGATGTTGGGCGAAGTATCCGAGCCAGACGTAGGGGAGACATAGATGATCTATTTTGATAATGCGGCTACTACCCGGGTACTGCCGGAAGCGGCAGAAGCGGTACGGGAGGCGATGACGGATGCCTTCGGCAATCCCTCTTCGCCTTATAGGTTAGGTTTAGAGGCAGAGCGCTTGCTACGGCAGGCGAGAGAGGCAGTGGCGGCGGCTCTGGGGTGCCGTTCCGATGAGGTGTATTTTACGTCGGGCGGCACGGAAGCAGACAACCTGGCCATCAGAGGGGCCCTGCAGGCGAAGAACAGGAAAGGAAAGCATGTGGTGGCTTCGGCCGTGGAACATGCTGCGATCTTGGAGACACTAAAGCACCTGGCCCAGGCCGGCCTGTGTGAATATACATTGGTGCCTCCCGACAGCACAGGCAGGGTGGCACCGGAGGCCGCGGCCGCGGCCATGAGGGATGATACTGTCTTAGTCACGGTGATGGCAGTGAATAATGAAGTGGGCACTATCCAGCCGGTGGGGGAGATTGCCCGCCTAGTCAAGGAACGGGATCCCGAGGTATATTTCCACAGCGATGCAGTGCAGGCTTTGGGGAAAATCAGCTGCCGGGTAAGGGAGCTGGGGGTTGATCTGCTGACAGTCAGCGGTCACAAGTTGGGAGGCCCCAAAGGTGTCGGCGGCCTTTACTGCCGAGAAGGAGTCAGGCTCATCCCTCAGATGACAGGGGGAGGCCAGGAGCGTGATCTGCGCTCTGGCACCGAAAA
>LFTN01000069.1 GCA_001513495.1 Clostridiales bacterium DTU087 | reverse complement strand
GGGCTTGAGGGTATGCATATCAAGGACCCTAGCGGTGATGCCTTCTTCAAGCAGCAGATCATGGGCTTGAAGCGCCCACTGCACCATGTCGCCAATGGCGATGAGAGTGACATCACTGCCTTCCCGAAGCTGCTTTGCCTTTCCGATCTGGAACTCATCTGTATCGTCATAGATGATGGGCACTGCGTCCCGGGTCAGCCGCATATACACAGGGCCATCCACCGCTATAGCCTGCTCCAGCAAGTGCCGTAAGCTTACCCCATCTGCCGGAACGACCACAGTCATATTCGGCAGTGTACGCATGATACCCAAATCCTCAACCGCCTGGTGGGTTACACCGTCATTGCCGGGAGTTAACCCGCCGTGGCTGGCGGCAATGACGACATTGATCTTAGGGTAACAGATAGAAGTGCGAACCTGTTCCAAAGCCCTCATACTGGCGAACACTGCATAACTGGCAACGATGGGTTTGTACCCCGCAAGGGCGAGGCCAGCTGCAACCCCCACCTGATTCTGCTCAGCAATCCCCACATTGATGTGGCGGCTGGGGAATCTCTGGGAGAACTCCACGGTGTAAGTAGAACGGGAGATATCTCCATCTAGGACTACTAGATTCTCCACCGACTCGCCTAGTTCCAAAATCGCTCTGCCAAACGCTTCTCTGGTGCTGACAGCCGTTTTCCTATCCTCTCCCATGCTGCTCACCTCCCGCCCCAGATTTCCGCCAAGGCCAGATCCAGTTGTTCATCTGTCGGTGCCCCGCTGTGCCACTCTACAACGTTTTCCATATAAGATACGCCCTTGCCCTTAACTGTTTTGGCAATGATGACTGTCGGCTTACCCTGCTTGCTCTCACCGGCCTGCTCCAGTGCACTGACAATCTGTTCCATGTCGTGGCCGTCGATCTCCAGCACATTCCAGCCGAAAGCCCGCCATTTATCGGCCAGCGGCTGCATAGGCATGATGGCATCAGTAGGCCCATCATTCTGCAGGCCGTTCATGTCAACAATCCCCACCAGGTTGTCCAGCCGGTACTTTACGGCACAAGCTGCCGCTTCCCATATCTGGCCCTCATTGGTCTCGCCATCACCCATTAAGACATAGACCCGGTACCCTTTGCCGCCGATCTTAGCTCCAAGGGCCATCCCAACGCCCAACGACAGACCCTGGCCCAAGGACCCGGTGGTGGCATCAAGCCCCGGGGTCTTCCGCATATCGGGATGCCCCTGCAATCTGCTGTCAAGGGCTCGTAAAGTACCCAGTTCCTCACGGGGGAAATATCCCCTCAAGGCCAAAGCTGAGTAAACAACTGGACAGGCATGGCCTTTCGAAAGAATAAACCGGTCCCGGCCCTCCCAGCCGGGATTTTGAGGATCAATCTGCATTATGTGAAAGTAAAGCGCCGCAACGATATCTGCAGCTGACAGCGAACCGCCGCAATGTCCGGAATTAGCAGCGTAAACCATGCGGAGAATGCCTTCCCGCGCATGCTGCGCTTTTACCCTTAGAGCTTCCACTAGCTCCTTTCTTGCTATCGTCAAAGGTGTCCCCTCCAAGTGCTGTGTTTGCTAGAGTCCCCAGGCTTAAGTCACCTGTCCCTGTTGGAGCTGTTTTCGCTCCCCGGCATCTCCTGCTTCAACCAGCAGTCATTATCCTTAGCAGCCGGTGACTTCTCTCACTTTCTCGAAAAAGGCCTTCTTCAGCGGAGTGTTAATCCCCCAGTTGACCGGCGGGCTCTGGTACCCATCCCGGTAGTTGTTATCGCCGCATTCGAGAAATCCCCATGATGCATACGCATTAATGGCGCTCATCATG
>LFTN01000053.1:362-693 GCA_001513495.1 Clostridiales bacterium DTU087 | reverse complement strand
CCTCTGGCCGCCGATACTGGCGGTCTCAAGGCCCGCTGCCGCAATCCGGCCAGCCGCCTCCTCTGTAATCCTGCCGCCGGCTTCCAATCTGACTCGGCCGGTGGTAGCGATATCTCCTGTAATCTCCACATCTCCAGCATTGGCAAGCTCGATATCTCCACCCTCGGCTTGGCTGATCCCGTCAACTTCCAATATGGAGGCAGTGTTTCTGAGCGCCACCCTGCCTCCGCCGGCATTGACGGCTGAGAAGCGCTGCACTGTATTATCACCCAAGAGCTCCTGCCCGCCGACACTGTGAGTATTAAGTGATGCAGCATCGGCAAAGCGCCCG
>LFTN01000053.1:0-271 GCA_001513495.1 Clostridiales bacterium DTU087 | reverse complement strand
ATCGAGCCTTGGGAAATCAAGCTGATGCTGTCTTCGGTCCGGACCAGCCCGTTGATGGCAATCCCGCCATCCTGGTTGGAGATTACAATATTGCCTCCATCGGCCTGGACAATACCCATAACCTTCAGCTCAGCACTGCTGTTGTTGAGCTCTATATCACCGCCCAGGTTTTGAGCCTCAAAACTCTGGACCCGGTTGTCCCCCAGAAACCTCTGGCCGCCGATACTGGCGGTCTCAAGGCCCGCTGCCGCAATCCGGCCAGCCGCCTCCT
>LFTN01000045.1 GCA_001513495.1 Clostridiales bacterium DTU087 | reverse complement strand
GGTTATGGCCCCTGCCGATGATCTCTCCCCGGCGGACTACCACTGCCCCAATGGGAACCTCCCCGATATCATATGCTCGGAAGGCTTCGTCCAGCGCAGCCCGCATGTAAGTTCTATCTGCCTCGTCCATGTCGACTATCCTTCTAGTCAGCAGGGCGGATTTGCTCTCACCCCGTCCCTACTGTCCGGAAATATGATATCATACAGGCCAGCATACTTCAAGTATGGGGTCAGATGCAAACTGCAACAGGGCAAAAATTCCCACCCACCGCCTTTTCTACCCCATCATCCGCTTTGGCCCCAGCTGATGTTGGGAAAGACTCTAATTACCTGATCTGTATGGATAAACAACCGGATGGCTGCCAGTGACCTATTGTACATGGCCGCTGAATGTTCAGCTTTGGCAGCCCGCAGCTCATTGAGGGCTTTCATCATCTCCAGTTCAGTAGTCATCCGCAAACCATAGCGCCGGCGGGTCATCTCCAGTAGTTCCGCGGCTCTGGCCACTTCCAGTTCTGCCAGCTGCACCCGCTCATCTCCGTCGAGATAATCATAGTACAGGCGCAGCACATCTAATCTAGCAGCCTCTGTCATATTCTCCAGCTCCGCGGCAGCCCGCTGAAATCTCAAAGCAGCAGCTTCCACCCGCTGAGCGCCCTCCTCGCCATCCCAGAAATACCACGTCGCCTCCACTCCGACCCTCCACGCGCCGGTCTCATCGATGGAAGCACTGCTGTTGACTTGAGGCCAAGTTTCTTGCTGGGCTTTCCGCCAGGCCCTTCTAGCAGCATCAATATCGATTTTCAAGGCTTTCAGATCAGTGCTGGCTTCCAGGGCCCTGGCAACTGCAGCCTCTGAGTTGGAATCCCAAGTAATTGGCGGCGGAGGCACTAAACGGGTTATCCTGCTTAAGCTTAGACCTGTGGCCTGCATCAACTGCTGTTTAGCCAAATCTGCCCGCCGGCGGCTGTGGGATACTCCATGCTGGGCGGCGGCCAGTTCCAGCTCAGCTGTCCGCAAATCCAAGGGCCCTCCCATACCCCGGCTCACCCGTTCCTGGACCAACCGGTTCTGTTCCTGCACAGACTCTAGTATCTCAAGGGCCACATCCAGGTCTTCCTGGGCCTTCACGGCTTCAAAAAACAACTCTGATGTTCTCAAGATCACCTGACGGCCGGCAGCGTCCCGTGCCAGCTTTGCCTTGGCATATGCATCTTCTGCCGCCTGGATGGTCCACCATGGCTCCAGGGTCTGTGGATCCCGCCCCAGGGGCTGTTCCCAAGTCATGCTGCTGCGCAGTGCAACTGTATAGGTTTCATCTCCCAAAACCGAGCTACCCATTCCCTGCACAGCTCCCCAGTCCAGCTCCAGTGCAAAACGGCCCCCTGAAGCAATTGCTTTGGTAAATCCAAGCCGCAAGCCGCCCTCCCCGGCATTGTCATCCGCGGCTTCGTTGCGAAGGCTCTCATCAGAGATAGCCCTATCAGCCAGCTCCAGCCGTTTGAGGGAACCGGCCCGCAGCAGCGGCTGAAAGAACCCCCGCAGTTCCGCCGTCCCCAGCTCGGCCAGCAGGCGGGCATGGGCCTCCTCTACCCCCATCTCAGCTTGCCTCAGCGAAGTGTTCTCCTTGAGGGCAGCTATCACAACATCCTCCAGAGAATAAGTACGCAGCACGCTCTTTTCCTGTTCCTGGGCCTCCTGGCTGGCAAGAGCCAGCTCCATGCCTGCCGCGGCAGCAATAATGAGAAGGCACAGGCCGATGAGCAAGCCCAATCTGCCATATGGCCATCTCCCAGCCTCTGTCCCTCTGGTCTTAGGAAACGTCATCTTGCCACTTCCCTTGTCCCTATTCTCCCATCAAGTTAAGCAATCGGATCCGGGCTAGATTATACTCAAAAATGGCGCTAACCAGGGCGTGCTCTGCAGTGGTTAGATCAATCTGCGCCCGCAGTAAGTTATTGGGTATCTCCAGGCCGCCGTCAAAGCGATTCTTTGTGATCCGGTAGTTCTCTTGGGCAGCTTCTAGTTCTTTTTCTGCTAACCTTACTCGATTTTGAGCTTGTGTCAAGTTATTCCAGGCCCGCTTAGCATCTAGATAAACGTTCCTGGTTGCCTCCTTAAGGTCAAGCTCTGCCTTCATACGGCGGTTAGTATAAATATCCCTAAGCAAGGGAGCAGTGTATTCGTTCCTGGCACTTTCCTCCTGCAGCTGGCTGACTTCCAAGGCCCACTGCAGACGCAAGAGGTCAAGGCTGTTGGCAAGAACCCTTTCCACCACCTGTTCAGGTGAAAGTTCGATGGGCTCCGGCTCTATCTCTGAGAGTTCTATAGATATCGGCTCCGAATAGGCCAAACCGATTACCCGCTTCAGGTCCAATACAGCCAGCTCCTCTTCGGCTAACGCTGCCTCCAGAGCTGCCTTGGCCTGGATTACACTTCTCTCGGCATTGACAAGATCCAGCTTAGTGGCCAAACCTTCTTTGGACTTTGTAGTGATAATCTCCAGCTGTTCCTCCACCTGGGCAACATTCTTTTCGGCTATCGCCCGCTTCTGTGTCTGACTCAGCACAGCGTAGTAGGCACTGCGCACCTGGAGATCCACCTGACTCCTTGCCTGCTCCATCAGCAGCTTTTGAGCTTCCACTGCCACCTCTGCCTGCCGCAGTGCAGCTGGCGATGGAGTCACTGCAGCATCGGCTTGAGCTTTAATCAGCTGTTTTTCGGCGTGCTGAAGATCCAGCCTGGCCGCCTGCAGGGCCAGATTATTGTCTTTGGCCAGCTCTACGGCTTGTTCCACAGTGATGACATAAACCTCTGCCCCGGGGGATTCCTCGGCAGCCGCACACACTGCTCCCAACCCTAGTGCCAAAGCCAAACAAGCTAGAACAACAACAGTAGCAGCATTCCGCACATCCATTGTCTTCTACCTGCCTTTCCCCTGTAATGACATTAAACTGGGGCTGCTGCAATCTAGGTCAATGGCTCCATCGATACAGGCTGCGGATTTAGTCAGATACTTCGATTCTGGCCCCACCTTCTGGAAACTTCTGCAGAGGACAGCTACTTCCTCCTTATCGGCAGGCCCAGGCACCAGCCTGCCAGAAAGCCCTTCCCACAAGTTTCACAGCTTCAACTTGCCAAAGGCATGCAGCAGCGGACATGCCAAAGCTGCACTGCCCAGGCCCTGGACCAGGTTGCCCGGTACGCTGGCCAGTGCCGGGCCAAAGCCTACCATCAGGCCTCCAGCCAGATAATAGCCCAGCACCATCCACAGGCCAGAAACCGCCAAGCTAGCTGCCACCCGCCAAGTGACCCGCCCCTCCTGCCGGTAAATAGAATGGCTCAAAGCGCCGGCAATTAGCCCTTCAATGGCCTTAATGACCAAGGTCCAGGGTGCCCAATGTGCATAGCCCAGCAGGAGGTCCGCAAGAGCTGACCCCAGCCCGCCAGCTAGAAGGCCGACCCTTGGGCCCATCAACAAAGCACTCAGGAAGATAATGGTATCGCCGACATTCATAAAGCCTTGGGTAGCCGCCATAGGGATGTTGATCACCATGGTGGCGACGGCGGTCAAAGCGATGAAGAGCGCTGTCAGAACCAAACGACGCAAATCTAATGCCCTAAGCATGCTGCACCTCTATCAAGAATTGATTTGCATGAATCCACCCGTCCTTTGGGCATCCGGTTGCTCAGCCGTTCGACACAAGGCCCGCGGGTTCCTGCCAATCCCAACAGTCTAAGAAGGTGGCAGATAGGGCGGCGGATGGAGAACTGTGTTTAACGGCGCGTTTCTGTTATGATTAACCTGAATGCATCATGATGGGAGCGAGGGCATTGGCCGCAAAAAAACGCCGACGAAACTTCATGCCTTATGAGTATAGAGGGTTGGTGCTGGATGAATTCCAAAGGGAGGCCATATGGTATCTAGAGAACAAGATATCTACCTTAGTGTCAGCACCTACTGGGACCGGCAAAACCCTAATTGCCGATTTTCTTGTGGAAAAGACGCTGGAAGCCAATCAAAGGTTGATCTATACCGCCCCCATCAAGGCACTGGTTAACCAAAAGTATCGGGAGTTCCAGCGCCGATATGGACGGAGAATCGGCATTGTCACCGGGGATGTCAGTCACCAGCAGACAGCACCCATCGTAGTGATGACTACAGAGATTCTCCGCAATATGCTGATTCGGGATGATAGCCGCGGCACCGATGCAGACTGGATTGTTTTCGATGAAATTCATTACCTCAATCACCCCGAACGGGGCACCGTCTGGGAGGAAGCCATACTATTTATCCCCGAGGATACTCTGATCCTGGGGCTTTCGGCTACTATTCCCAACGCGGGGCAGCTGGCCCAATGGATGGGATCCATTGGCCGAGAGACGGCTGTTGTAGAGCATGCAGAGAGGGCAGTTCCTCTCCGGCACATGTATTTCACAAGGCATGGCCAAGCAGTAGAGAGAAAAGGCCTCCTGCAGGCGGTGGCAGAATCGCCTCCGATCGATGCCGACACCAAAGCAGGCACCTTGGCCTGGCATGAGCTTCCCATCACGCCCCGGCATCGCACCCGAGGCCCACAGAGGGCAGCCACCCATTTAGACCTGATCCACTATGCAGCCAAGCATCGCTTGTTCCCGTGCCTTTACTTTGTCTTCAGCCGAGATGGTTGTGAAGAAAAGGCCAGGGAATTAGCCAACAGCCGTGACTACCTTTCCAAGAAGGAAAAAGAAGCCGTTAGGGTAAATATCCGGCGGAAACTGCAGCAGGCAGGACTCACTGCTCAGGATATTCCCAAGTACGACATGTGGCACAACCAGTGGCTCAGGGGAATAGGAGTGCACCACGCAGGGCTCTTGCCCATCGTGCGGGAGATAACGGAACATCTTCTGGAAAGGCGTCTACTGAAAGTCATCTATGCCACTGAGACATTTGCTGTGGGGGTGAATATGCCGGTTCGCACAGTCTGTTTTGACACCTTAGTCAAGTACGATGGGGAGGAAGTGCGCTATCTAACCCAGCACGAGTACTTCCAGATGGCCGGCAGAGCCGGCCGCCGAGGCTGGGATAGGCAGGGAACAGTGATCTCCCGCGTCTCCGACGCCCTGCCCACAGCATTGCCTATATGGAATGAAGGCAGTGTTGAGCCCATCAGCAGCCGCCTCCACATCTCCTTTAATATGGTGGTCAATCTGCTGGCCCGATTTGAGCCCGACAATATAGAGATATTTCTTGCCAAGACCCTCTCCAGCTTTCAATGTCAAGAGGGCGTCCCCGAGGCCCGCAGCCGGGCTGAGCTGATGGATGATTTCCAGGCTAAATGGGCACTATTACAGAAGTTGGAATATCTAAACGGTACCGAGCTCCTGGCCAAGGGGCAGATCTGCAGAAATATCTATGTCCAAGAAATTTTGGTAACTGAGCTCATCGCCGGCGGACTTATCGAGAATCTTGAGCCCGCGGACCTAGCCGGCCTGGCGGCTGCCATTGTCTATTCACCTAAAGCCGGCGATCCCGATTTTACCCTGTCGCCGCCCAGCTGGGCGCCGGCGGTGGATTTGATCTATGAAAGGCTCAATAAAATCGATCCCCAGCGGCTGGCAGCCGGCTTCAGTGTATATCCAGTGATATCGCCGGTGATAGCCGGATGGGCTGAAGGCATGGGCCTTCAGGATGTCCTCAAGAAGCATCCGCTAGACCCAGGAGATTTGGTAGCGGTGTGCCGGCAGTCAATTGATCTATTGCGGCAGATCCAGATAGCCGTTCCTCAGCCGTCGCTTAGGGAAAAGGTAACAGAAGCCATCAACAGACTGGACCGGGGAGTCGTCAGGGTGACAGCTGATTAATACCGGCTCCGAGTCGGCCGCTCCTTGCGGTGCCCATGGAGCCTTTGACGCTCGGGCAGCCTACTCCGGTGCAGGAATCGCCAGAATAACTAAGAATTAGTCTAGCCAAGGCCTTCTTATTCCAGGATAATTACTACAGCGGATAGTGACAGCAGTACACCCACACTGACAAGGGAGGATTTTTCATGGATGTTGACGTGAAGCTATTGACCATAGATGATGTCCTCAATTTCACACAGCAAGATGTCCGGGATCTCTACAAAGAATACATTAACCCAGCTCTAGCCCAAATGCTGGGGCTGCTGAACTTCGATAAGCGCTTTGTAAAGGCTGCCGGCATGCAGGTCTGGGATGAAGATGGCAATGTGTACTTAGACTTCCTGGGAGCATATGGAGCACTGAACTTGGGGCATAACCCGCCGGCGGCCCAGCGGGGATTGGAACAGGCCCAAGAGCTGCCTAATCTGCTGCAGGCCAGCCTCAACGGTATGGCTGCCGCATTGGCCCATAATATTGCCCAAGTTACACCGGGCAAGCTGGGGAGGACCTTTTTCTGCAACAGCGGTGCCGAAGCCGTTGAGGGCGCACTGAAAATGGCCCGCATTGCCACAGGCAGGCAGAGGATTATCTACTGTGAAGGGGCCTTCCATGGCAAGACCCTCGGGGCCCTGTCGGTGACCGGCCGGAGCAAGTATCAGCAGCCCTTTGCCCCGTTGATCCCGGGTTGTCAAGCAATTCCCTACGGCGATGTGATCGCTTTAGAGAATGAGCTGGCCCGGGGAGATGTTGCAGCCTTCATCGTCGAACCCATCCAGGGGGAAGGCGGCGTCATCGTCCCTCCAGAGGGGTATTTGGCCAAGGTCAGGGAACTGTGTTCCCGCTACGGCACGTTGTTTATAGCCGATGAGATTCAGACAGGTTTCGGGCGTACAGGCAAGCTGTTTGCCTGCCAGCACGAGGATGCTGCTCCCGATATCCTCTGTCTAGCTAAGTCCCTGGGCGCAGGTGTGATGCCCATCGGCGCCACCGTTACTACACCAGAAGTATGGGACAAGGCCTATGGAGCCATGGAGAAAGCTCTCCTGCACACATCTACCTTTGGCGGCAACACCCGGGCTATGGCAGCAGGTATCGCAGCCCTCAATACCATCGTTGAACAGGATCTACCCAGGCAGGCTGCGGAAAAAGGCGAGTATTTCATCACAAAACTCAAGGAGCTTCAGGAAAAGCACAGCCTAATCACCGATGTGCGGGGCCGGGGGCTCTTGATCGGCCTGGAATTCGCCAAGCCTAAGGGGCTGGTGGACCGGCTCACCGGAGGGGCCGTCAGCAAGCTCTCCGAGGAATATCTAGGCGCAATGGTGGCTGGTGAGCTCTTGAACCGCTACCACATTATAACCGCGTATACTTTGAATAATCCCAATGTGATTCGGTTGGAGCCGCCTCTCATCGTCACCCGGGAAGAGATCGGCCAGGTGCTGGAGGCCTTGGACCAGATCTTTACCCGCAACCGGAGTCACATCCAGATGGCTTTGACCAGCACCAAGACTGTAGTCAGCAGCCTGTTTGGCAAGAAGTAGGCTAATCTGCAAAGAGAGCAGAAACATGACAGCTCACAGCCGGTCTCTTGAGAACGGCTGTGAGCTGTTTGATTGCTTAGATACGGTCTATCTAGATGAAGTCCTCATCGCCAATGTCTTTGTCTGCAATCAGCTGCTGGACCTCATCGACAAACTGCCCGATGGTCTCCATATCTGCCAAAGCGTGGATATCAATGGTGATGCCAAACTCACCTTCCAGCTCGTCGACTAGAGCTGCCAGTTCATCCTCTGCCAGCCACCCTCCATCTTCTTGACGGAGGGTGTCGCCGGGGCCGATTACCTGCTCCAGCCCTCCGGCAAAGCTGGAGATAATCTCATAGATCCGATCTTCAAAGCGATCATACAGGCCCATGCTCTGCCTCCTTCCCCGCTGCATTGCCCAGCAATCTGTCCCGTATTATACCCAGGACGTGATCTGTCCATAAGCCATTATTGCTGGAAAAGCTAAAGGCCGGAGGCCAAACAGCGGCCTAGAAATCTTGCCCTACATTCTCGGACCAGAGTTCAAGGAAGTCCATCAGCTCACTGAATCTGGGACTCCGCATATTGCGCACGTAAAACCCGGAGGTTCCCGTCCCCGTAACCAGGCACTGCTGGGGAGCCAGTCCCAAGAGCTGTCCCAGGCAGAAGCCGGCATTGAAGTTGTCTCCCGCACCAGTAGTCAACCTGGGGTTAGATGTATAGGGGCCCTCTACATGGTAGAACTGGCCGCCGACCACAGTACCTGCTTCAGTCACTGGGTGAACAACCAGGCAGAAAAGGTCCAGCCTTTCGGCTATGGCGGTGGTGATCTCTTCCAGGCTGACATTTTCCGGTTTATCGCTGAGTGTGAGTCCCAGCACATCGGCAATTTCCGAAGCCTCCTTGCGGTTCAAGCCCAGGATCACCCGGCAGTACTTCTCAAAGCGCTGAATCAGTTCCATGGCACTGGCGATATCTTCTTTGCTGCGCTTTTCGGGGTCCGCCAAGTCGAAAAAGGCCAATGGCTTTTCTGGACTATCCAGCTTTGGAAGCACATCATCAAGCATCGTCTCCCAGATATCGTTCATGTATGGGATCATTGTCCAATTCACCATGCTAATCAGCTGGCTGCGGGAGAGGATCTCCACCATCTTCTCCGGGGGAAGCTTGGCTGTAATGTTTTCCCAATTGACTTCCTTAAGGACCTCAATCTTGCCCAACATGAGTTTGCCGTCGGTAAACTCCAAAGCATCGGTGTGTCCCGGTTCACAAATTGAATAAGTATCACATGCATCTGCCAGCTCCCTGAACACTTGGTGTATATCGGGAGAGCCGAGACAGCCGACGTAGGTAACCTGGGCTCCATAGCTGCGTAAGGCGTTAGCCATGATGGGGCCGTTGCCGCCCAGCTTGACTTGCTTGGGAATCAACTCAATATTGGTGCTGAGCCCCGCTGCCCGCCCAATCCGCTCTGCCAGCTGGGCGATGGTTTCCACCCTGGTATAGGATTCAAAGTCGATCCTCTTGTCAACAACATGGATGATCTCATCGACAAAGCCGTCAAGCCCCACAAAACAGCTGAGGCCTTCCGGCTTTGTCTCCGACCCCTTAAGTGCCTGCAACGTCTCTTGAATTAATTCCTTGGCTTGTTGAGCCATCCATCTAACCCCCTATATTATCCCATTATGGTTTTTAGTCTGTTTTTCTGCCGCTGCCCAAGATAGGCGCGGCAGCAGTCTTCACTCGCCGAGCTTAGAGAATATGCAAGCTGCGGCGGAAGAAAGCTTTGAAATCAGCTGCATGGGACATAGCTGCCTGCATCTCCAACCGAGCCGTGCCCCGGGTCCGCAGCCGGATTCTCACCTCATGATCGTCGAACTCCACTCTTAAGCCTTCTACTGCCCCACTCTTGCCCAGATCGAGACTCTTGGCCAAACGGAGCACCAGAGACAGCAGCATGATGCGGCGAAGATCCTCTAGCTCCAGGGGGCCTGCCGGCAGCGTATAGCTTCTTACCCCCTGCAGAAAGTAGTGTTCATGGGAGGCAGCCACAAAGGCAGAGGTGACCAGCTCCCTGTGGGTCAGGCCGTTGAGCCGGGCATTGAGCATCATGTAAAAGGTGTGTACGTAGCGGTTCTCGTGGTCAACGGCAATGCCGATATCGTGCAAGAGCGCAGCTACAATCAGCAGCCGCCGTTCATATGTGTTCAGCCCATGCAGCGGCCGCAGCTGATCGTATAAGGATAAGGCCAGATTATTCACATGTCGATAGTGGGTACTCTCAATGTTGTAATACTTGATCAGGTTCTCAACGGAATTCATCAAAGGGCTGAGCAAGATGGGATCCTGCTTATACCTAGATAGATATTGGTACAGCAGGCCATCCCTTAGTCCGCTCCTGCTGGTCACAACCCGGCTGCTCCCGGAGACCTGAAGCAGCTGGTTGATCACAGCTATCCCTGCGACAATCACATCAGCCCGTTCCCGGGACATACCGGCAACCCGCCAGCGGCCCTGCAGGTCCAGCCGTGCCAGCCAGCGGAGGATGTCTTCCACAGACTCAGGCAGAAGCTCGTAGCCGTGGCTGATATCAGGCCTGTAATCCCTGCGGCGCCGATCTATTCGAGCTAGGGTCCGGGCAATTCCTCCCAGAGCCACCACTGTATCGTATTGGGACAGCCAAGGGAACCTAGCCAGTTTTTCTGTCAAGAAATCTTCCAGTGCCGCCAGGGAAGCTGGTTCGATCCGGCCTCGGGCCAGAAAATCACGGGTCAAAGTCACTGAACCGAAGGGCAGGGCTGCCCATTCCTCTTTCAGTCGGTTGCGATAGCCAATAAGCTTAGTACTGCCGCCCCCTACGTCGATAATCAGCCCCGTCTCCGGAGCAACGGCATTCACTACCCCGATATAATCCAGATCTGCTTCCTCTTCCCCAGTCAGCACTTTGACTTCAATTCCCGTTTCCCTCTGCAGTCTAGCCAGAAGCTCACCGCGGTTAGGAGCCCGCCTCACTGCAGCGGTCCCCACAGCGAGGATTTTGTCAACCCCCCGGACTTCGCATAATCGTGCAAACAGTGCCACCGTCTCCACTGCATGGTCCTGGGCCTTGGGGTGCAGCGAGCCGTCGGGACCAGTGTTTTCCACCAGCCGGACAGTCTCCTTGACGTTTTCTATCTGGTGGTGCTCACCCTCTGGGCCGATGTCCATAATGATCAGGCGCACCGAGTTGGAACCAACATCTATGATGGCTATTCGTTCCATGCTCATCTCTTCCCCGCTCGACTACGGGCTGCAGGCAGCCTGCCAGTCGACGTATTTGATCAGCAGTCCAGCCAACTTCTCTAAATACTGTTGGTCCAGCGGGGAGAAACGTCCTTCATAAGGAGAATCTAGATCAAGGACTCCCCACACATTATCACCGTGAACAATGGGCACCACGATCTCCGAACGGGAAGCTGGGTCGCAAGCGATATGGCCGGGAAACTGATGTACATCAGGCACCAAGACTGTCGCCCGCCGCTGGGCAGCTGTGCCGCATACCCCCCGGCCCCAGGGAATACGCACACAGGCAGGTTTGCCCTGAAAGGGGCCTAGCACCAGCTCATTGCGCTTGTTAAGATAAAATCCAGCCCAGTTTAGATCCGGCAGTGCATTGTAGACCAGAGCCGCAGCGTTGGCAAGATTCGCTAACCAATCAGTCTCCGCTGACAGCAGTGCTTCCGCCCCTGACAGCAAATCTGCATAGGCAGCCTGGGCTTCCGGCCCTTTCCATGCTTCCTTAGCTATCATACTAGCATTTCACCCCTGTTTGCGGGCCCAGCGGAAAAACCGAAAGCGCGGCTTCTCCCGCTCATGCTTCCTCTTAATCCTGCGGACCAGAATCTCGATGTTGTTGGCCACGACTTCTGCCAATCGGACCTGTTCATTAGCGTTCTCTGTCGTATGCTCAATATCCTCTAGCAGGCGCTGATTCATATCGACTAGCTGCTGCATACTTGCCGAGATCTCCTGCAGCTGGGCATTGATCTGCAGCATGGCAGCCATAGCCTCTTCATAGCTGGTGTTGGCATCAGAGGCTTCCTCTTCCTGAGTTGACGCCACCTCTGTTACACCCTCCATTAAGTTCTTAATCTGGGTGAATGAACTTAGGATTTCCCTGAGGACTTCAGCAATGCGGCGGGCCATGTCTTGGACCCGCTCAGTGCCAGCTGCCGTTGATTCGATAAAGGAGCTGATCTCGTTGGCCGCCCCCTGGATACTGTCAGTCACGCCACTGATCTCATCAGCTGCTTTCTTGCTGTCATCAGCCAGCGACTTGATCTCCGCTGCAACAACCTGGAAGCCTCGGCCGGCATCTCCTGCCCTGGCAGCCTCAATGCTGGCATTGAAACTTAGAAGCTGAGTTTGTTTAGCTATTTCGGCGATTCTCGCAGTCATCTGGTTCACTTGGCTCATGGCTTCCTGGAAAGCCGTGACCTTCTCACCTGCTGCCCTGGCACTTTCGGCATTGGCTGTAGCCAAGTCTACAGTGTCATTCACAGCGGTATTGCTCTCCTGGATATCCCTTTCCAGTTTCTCAATCATGCTGTATGTGCCTCTAGCCGAATCGAGGGTCTTCTGGGAACTCTTGGCGAGGCCGCTGATCACCACATTGACCCGCTCCAGGTTCTCCGAGGCAACCCGGGAACTATGGGAGGAGACCTCATCAATTACAGCTTCAGCTTCGGTAACCGCGGCAGCCACCTCATTAGCCCGCTCCTTCATGGCATTGGCCGTCTCCATGGAAGCCACAGCCCGGCCGGCGGCATTGTCGGATGTGGCCGCTATCACCTTATACACCCGCTTTACGCCTCGGGTCATGAAGATTCCCAAGAGGGCAATTACGATGACAGCTGCCGCCCCGACTACAGCCAGCAGCTTGTATGTCTCCTGTACCGAAGCATCGGCTTCTGCCACAAGGCTCTTAACGTCTGTCCAGAGCCTCAAGTTCATATCTGAACTCAAGTTGGCTACCCGGTCCAGATAGCCGGGCAGCAAAGATAAGGCTTCGGCAATGTCTTCTGCCTCGGTGAGCTGGCCGATCTCAGCCATCTGCTGATCCACCAAACCATAGGCTTCTTCGATCTCCATAACAGCCACTTGGTACTCTTTGTATTCCCCAGCCACTTGGCACAGCATTTCTACACTAAAACTGAGATCGTACAGGGTGGTAGAGTGATCGCCCAATAATCCCCATCTGTAGTAGGTTCTCAGTATACTGTAGATATTCGCCTTGGCTTTCTCAATATCAGTCGACGTAGAAGCAGCATACTGCATCATCTGGAGGTACTTCGTACTTAACTCTTCCACTCCCGTACGCAGACTATTGACATTCACCAGCAGCAAGCTGGCAATCCCCACAGTAATAACTAGGAAAACAACAATACTCGCACGGACCAGCCACAGGATCGGCCATCCCCGTGCCACCTGGTGCTCTGTTTGAGCTCGCTTCTTCTGCTTGCGCCTTCCCAGCCGAAATGGCAATCTTGGTAGTCCCATAAGTCTACTCCTTTCAGCGGCCGCTAGCACAGAGGTATATTCTTTGGGAACGAATTCTACAAAAAACATAGGACCCCTCCAGTTAACAGGCTAAAAATCCATTCTATACCTCATAACTCAGCAGGATAGCCGGGAGTGCCAGCGAATGTTACGTTTATGTAACATCTGCCGCAAGGGAGAGGGGTAGGATGGAAATGGGGCTGTCCGCAGGTTTTGACGTAGTAGCCCATCGGGGTGCTATGGGATATGCACCAGAGAACACTTTGGCGTCTTTTCGGAAGGCGATTGCCCTGGGTGCAACCATGATCGAACTGGATGTGCATCTGACTAAGGACCATGAGGTAGTGGTCATCCATGACAGCGACCTTGTCCGCACTACTACTGGCCGCGGATTGGTGGAGGAGATGACCCTCACTGAGATCCAGTCATTTGATGCGGGGATTGCCATGGGACCCGAGTTTCGAGGGGAGAAGGTGCCTGCCCTTCAGGAAGTAATGGAACTTGTCAATCACCAAGCGGCCTTGAATATCGAGATTAAGGCGGGGAGGACTCTGTACCCGGCAATAGTCGATAAGGTGCTGCAGATAATTGCTGACTACAGAGCCGAGGATGAAGTTGTCATTTCTTCTTTCCATAAGGCATATCTTCGGGAGGCAAGGCAGAAGGCTCCGAAGCTGGAAGTGGCTGTGCTATTTGATAAGCTGTCACCGGACACTTTGGATGAAGCTGTCCAGGAGAAGTGGCAGAGTCTGCATCCTTGGTATAGGTTAGTAGACGGAGAGCTGATGGAGGAGGCACGCCGGCGGGGCCTATTGGTCCGGGCATGGACCGTCAACCGGGCACCGGAAATGACCCGGCTGCTCCAGCTGGGAGTTAACGGCATTATCACCAACTTTCCTGATCTTCTCAGGTCCACAGCCACCGGTGTTAGTGCTGAGCAGACAGCAGCAGATCAGTCTGAAGGTGGATTCTGATTCTTCCCAACTGTCAGATTGAGTTTTCTGGAGATTTCGTGTATACTTTTTTCCCAGCCCACTTGGCCCTCCGACAAGAAGCTCGAGGCCGGCCCAGTATATGCAGTTTCATCAGCGCCAAATACATAACCCTATTCTACAGCGAAAGGCCTGATGCTATATGATGCGAGAGATCTACATGCTGCTCGGCGGTCTGATTGCTTGGGTGAGCCTGGTATGGCTGCGGGCACTGGATTATCCTGTCAGCCTCCAGGTCAAAAATACCCGGTCCTGGCGGATTCGCCGTCTAGCCGGGTGTTTAATGTCCTTTATCGGTATCCTTCTAGCGTTATACGGTGCTTGGCAATAGGTACTTTTTACACCTGCCATTGCTTTTGCATTTCCACAGAGAAAGCGGTATAATATAAACACAGTGTCTATCCAGGAATGCGTAGGGGAGTAGCTCAATTGGTAGAGCACCGGTCTCCAAAACCGGGGGCTGCGGGTTCAAGTCCTGTCTCCCCTGCCATGCCTCCACAACGTGGTAGGCACACAAGATACCTGAGACTCAAGTTTACTGGGCAACCGCTGGCAGCCCCTGCGCTGCTAGAGGAAAGTCGGGACTGGCCTTGTCTGCAGCTATGCAGACAAGAAAGTTGGTGCACAGCGCAAGCTGTGGCAGGGTGACCTGACGGCAGCGAATCTATCCCTCGAGGATAGTAGTAGCTATAAAAGCTCCACAGAAACGACCCGTGTGGCGACACAACGGATGAAACGAGGAAAGCCCCACCAGCCAGCAACGCAAATTATGGTAGCGGCACCCCTGTTTAGGGGCGGAGACATTGTCTCTGAGATAGATGGTTGCCTTAAATGACAGAATCCCGCTTACAGGTAAACTTGAGGCCTAATACACCGTTTCTTTTTAGAGAATCGGTGTATTTTTTTGTGTATTGCTTCACTTATGGCCCTTCCAGATATATAATATATGCGTGGAGTGGCAATACTAGGAGTGTATTGTTAAAGAAAGGAAGGGACTCTAGTTGAGACTAATCGTTGATCAAGACCTGTGCATCAGCTGCGGCTTATGCATTGATACTTGTCCGGAAGTGTTTGACTGGAATGACGATGGTAAAGCCGATGTTATAGTCGATCCCATACCTGAGGAATTCGAGGATGCTGCCAACGAAGCAAAGGATGGCTGTCCTACTGAAGCTATCGTAGAGCCTTAAGCTTTGAGACTTAAGCTTTCTCTAAAGATGAAGCGGCATGGAACACCCTTAGGTGTCTCAATGCCGCTTCTACATTTTGGCACTCCAGCTGCTCAGTGAGCCAGCGGCTCACCAAAGCGGTGATGGACAGCCGGCCTGAAAGGGCGGCAGCCGCACTGTTTAATCAGGCTTCCCGGCTGTGCCTCTAATGTTCAATCCAGTTGAGGGAGCGTTCTACAGCCCGTTGCCAGCCGCGGCAGAGCTCCTGCCGCTGCTCATCATCCATGGACGGCTTAAAAGAACTATCCTTTTCCCAAATCTCAGCTATCGTCGACTCTGACCAAAGGCCGCACCCCAATCCTGCCAAGAACGCGGCTCCCATGGCCGTAGTCTCTGTCACTCGGGGGCGCTCCACCACTAGATTCATTATATCGGCCTGAAACTGCATGAGGAAATTGTTTACCGAAGCGCCGCCATCAACCCGGAGAATTGGGATGGGTATACCCGCATCTTTCTGCATAGCCAAGAGCACATCCCGAGATTGGTAGGCTATGCTCTCCAAAGCTGCCCGCACCAAGTGCTTCCGGCCCACACCCCTAGTTAGGCCTACAATGACTCCCCTGGCATATGGATCCCAGTAAGGCGTGCCCAATCCCACAAAGGCAGGTACTAGATAGACTCCAGCTGTATCAGGCACACCTGCAGCCAGGGCCTCGCTTTGGGCTGCATCCTCCAGGATCCGAAGTTCATCCCGCAGCCACTGGACTACTGCTCCTGCTATGAAGACGCTTCCCTCTAAGGCATAGACGGCTTTGCCAGGCTCCAAGCCCCAAGCAATGGTTGTCAGCAGGCCTTGGTCAGAGATTATGGCTTCACTGCCTGTATTCATGAGTACAAAGCAGCCTGTGCCGTAAGTATTCTTAACCATGCCCGGCTGGAAGCAGCACTGTCCAAACAAAGCTGCCTGCTGGTCTCCCGCCACACCGTAGATAGGTATGCCGTCGGGCAGGCACCTCAAGCCATGGGTAACTCCAAAGAGCCCGCAGGAAGGCAGTACCTCCGGCAGTACCTGGGCAGGTATGTCCAAAATCTCCAGGAGTTCTTGGTCCCATTCTAGCCGGAATATGTTGTACAAAAGGGTTCGGGAAGCATTAGTATAGTCGGTGACGTGACGCCTGCCCCCGGTGAGGCACCAGATCAGCCAGCTGTCGATGGTGCCAAAACAGATTTCACCTTTCTCAGCTTTTTCCCGTAAACCGGGCCGGTTAGCCAAAAGCCACGCCATTTTTGTCCCTGAGAAATATGGATCCAGGACCAAGCCGGTTTTACTATGGAATAGATCAGCATAGCCTTCCTCTTGCAGCTGCCGGCACAAGGGAGCAGTCCGGCGGCACTGCCAGACTACTGCATTACCTTCTGGACGATGGGTTGCTCGATTCCAGGCAACTGTAGTCTCCCTCTGGTTGGTGATACCGATGGCAGCAATTTCATCAGCCCCGATGGGTCCATACAGAGCTTCCTGGATAGCATTGAGGGTTGCACTCCAGATTTCCTCCGGATCATGTTCCACCCACCCTGGCTGGGGATAATACTGGGTAAACTCCTGATACCCGCGGCAGACGGGGCGGCCCTGATGGTCAAAAATGATGGCCGTCGTCCCTGTGGTCCCCTGGTCAATGGCTAGGATATATTTTCTCACCTTGCGCTTCTCCCTTCCCTTGGAAATCAGCCGTAGGCCGCCGTTACCATGATGAATTAATTGACCATCATTGGGGCTGTCTCCTGCATACCCCGGGGCGTCGATGGGAGAAGTCTTTCTCTGAGAAAGCCATCCATAACGCGGCAGGAGGCACCACTAGGTGCCTCCTGCATATAAGCCGCACGTTTGTTTGATTTATTTGGGTCACGCAGTTTCGTAATTACCTGAGGTGGGAACCAATTTGGTGACATTGGCATCGAGGAACTCTTGACCAATTCGCTTTGCTGCTCTCACCCGATGGTGCCCATCAACTACGAAATATCTGTTGTTCAGCTCATAAACCTCGATTGGGGGTAAAATCTCACCTCGGGCCATAGCTTCTTCGATGGCCCTAGAGCGGAAATCTGGTCGACGATGCAGCCATTCGAAATCCTGGTCGAAGTCCTTGTAGCGGTCAACACTGCCTACGATCTTGTCTAGTTCAATCGCAGTGACTCCGATGTTCCGATGATTCAGCGTACCGTACTTCAGCCGCTCGCTTTCCAAGGACTTAACACCCTTGCGCCTTCGAAAGAACAACATCCTAATTCCCCCCCCATAGTTCCGGCTTGCACAATCGGGTCAATCAACGTCCACCGCGGGTCGCCTCTTGACCCACCCGGCAATTTGATTATACGGATTTCTTCCGGAAAAGGCAAGGGAATCGCTGTTAAGCTTTGGTAAAGCCCGTTAATAGTCTGTTAAATGCACGAATCCCCGATTTACAACCTGATTTCCACCACATCCCTGTCCATTTTCTTTATGCAGCGGGTCAGTTTGGCTTGCAGCGACTGATCATCGGCGCAGACCCGCCGCAGCTGCCGCAGAAGGTCGATACCCCGCCGGAAAGCGCTGACCACATCTCCCTCCGCCAAGCCGTCGGCTTCCTCCATCAGTTCTACGAAACTGCAGCCTCTGCTCCAACGGTAGGCCAGCTCATGAACGCTGTTATGAAAACGGACTCGCTGTTCATTCAGTACTCCCCGCTCCAATCGGATCAGCTCCTCGGCGACCTCTTGGGCGTGGCTGAGATCGATCAGGCGCCACGGCCGGACAGCCTCATCCCGCCGGGGTTCATAGTCTATACACACAGCCAAGGCATTGACGGCATCCTCCGACAGTTCCTTAAAAGTGCCGTCAAAGAGCAATTCTGTAACTAGCAGTTCCTGGACATAAACTCCGGCAGCAACACGGCCCCGTCCAGTCAGCTCGCCATTGTCAATATATCCCAGACCTTCAAGGAACCTCTGCTTCGCTAAGAAGGAGCTGTAAAGCCGTTCCTTGGTCAAGATCTGCCGTAAAGCACCCTTTATCTCCTTCAAACGCCTCTCTGCCCGCTTTAGCTGGCGCTCCCGATAGCGGCATTCCTTTCTTTCATTCTTGCCGCAGTGGTGAATCGCCGGGGAATCTGCCCTTCTTCCAAGCTCATGAAGCCGCCTCAGTATCTGCTTCCGCCGCTTGATCCTGCTCCTGCCCCGCAGCTGGACCAACTCTTGATTGAGCCTATCGATCTCCCGGCGGGCCTTTCTCGCCTGCTCAGTGCAGGTGTCTTTTCGGTAGTGGGGACAGCGCTTAGCGGTGAGGCTGGCTATCTTGTCCGAGACCTGCAAGAGTTCCTGCTGAAGGCTCTGATACAGCCTCTGATTCTGGTACACCAGCAGGTTTCGCTGCAGCACTTCCCGGATCTGATCAGCTGTCTTGTAGCGGGCTGTCAAGTTCAGCACCGAATTGTAGGTCAAATCGAATTGGCTCCACAAGGGCTCCACATTATCCTCAGCCCGGTCCCGCAGCTCACCAGGCTGGTAGAAATTCAGATCCACCATGGTGAAAACGAAGCCCTGCTTGTCGATGCCCCGGCGCCCAGCCCGGCCGGCCATCTGGAAATACTCGCCTACTGTCAACGGCCGAAAACCCCGGCCGTCGAACTTCGTATAGCTATCAAAGCAGACGGTCCTGACGGGGAAATTGACGCCGACGGCAAAGGTCTCGGTGGCATAGAGTACTTTGATCAGTCTCCGTTCAAAAAGCTCTTCCACCAGTTCTTTGCAGGCCGGCAAGAGCCCTGCATGGTGGTAGGCGATCCCTCTTTCCAGGATGGAAGTCAATTGGGTGACACTGCCTAAATCCTGCAGCTCCCTACCCCACAGATGACGCTGGGCAGCCTCCCTGACGGCCGATGCCTCTTCGGGAGTCAGATAATTGTGGCCCCCGGCCAGCTCAACGGCATGGACTTCGCATCCCCGCCGGCTGAAGACAAAAAACAGCAGGGGCAGGTATTCCTCACCCAACGTATCCACCAACTCCCCGTGATTGGGCAGGGGAAATGACGGCTTGCCCTGCCGAGCATCCTGGGTGCCGGCAGCGGTATCCCGCAGATACTGTTCCAGTCCATCGAGGCTGGTAATTCCCAGCCCCGGGGCAAAATAACTGTGGTGCAGGGGTACCGGCCGATGCCGGTATTCCACTACCCGCACCGGCTCAGGGCGCAAAGAGGCCATCCAGTTCCGCAGCTCACTGCCGTTGGCGATGGTGGCACTCAAGCCCAAGAACCGGATGTGTTCCGGCAGGAAAATCAAGCTCTCCTCCCAGACAAATCCCCGGTCTTCATCGGCGATGTAGTGGATTTCATCAAAGATCACGTAGGCGATATCATCTAGAGAGCGGCTGTGATCGAAAAGGATGTTGCGGAAGATCTCGGTTGTCATCACAAGTACCGGAGCATCGTCGTTGCGGACTATATCGCCGGTAATGAGGCCTACATTCTCTTCTCCGAAGTTATCCCGGAACTGCTTGAACTTCTGGTTGCTCAGGGCCTTGATGGGAGCAGTATAGATTACTCCTTTTTGAACATCCCGGGCCATCTCCACCACATAGTCGGCGATTAGCGTCTTGCCTGAGCCAGTCGGTGCCGCCACAAAAACTGAGGCTCCCTCTAAAAGGCGGGCAATGGCCTCCTGTTGGAACCCGTCAAGAACATATCCACGAAACATCTCCGGCACTGTTTTTGCCTGTATATGGTCCTTCAATTTTCACAAACACCTTTCTGCTCCAGCAGCTGTAGACCGCGATTTTGGGCTATCCAATTCCCGATACCTAGTATGTCCAGCAAACAGACTCCGTGCCAGGCATAATTCCCTACCCCCTGCTGGATCTCCTGCCCGCCCTGAAGTTAACGGCTGCCGGCTGATACAGCATTGGAGGATTCCACCATCGGCTGGACAAGTAATATATATTGCAGCGTTCCGGCGCCACATCAAATGAAGGAGGCAGCGTGAAATGTCAATCCCCATTGGTTTACAGCTTTATTCTCTCAGGGAGGCAGCCGCCGAAGATTTCATCGGCGTGCTCAAGACAGTAGCGGCCATGGGATACGAAGGGGTAGAATTCGCAGGCTACGGGGGCCTTGAAGCTTCCCAGCTGAAAGCAATCTTGGCAGACTTGGGATTAACAGCGGTTGGTTCCCACATCGGATTTCAGCAGCTTGACCAAGAGCTGAGCCAGGTAATGGAGTATAACTTGGAACTGGGCAGCCCTTACCTTATCTGCCCAGCTCCCCCCAGAGAGTTGATTGCCGAGGGCATAGCCGATGACTGGCGGGCATTTGCAGAAAGGCTGTCTGAAATCGGCACGAAGGTCAAGGAGCAAGGGCTCCAGCTAGGGTATCATAACCACGCGTGGGAGTTCACGACCTTTGACGGTGAGTACGCCCTTGATATCTTCTTTGCCCAGGCCGGCCGGGACAGTGTCATTGCCGAAATCGATCTAGGATGGACTTTCCATGCCGGCGTGGATCCGATAGCCTATATGCAAAAACATAAGGGACGCTGTCCCTTGGTACATGTTAAGGACTTCAAGCGGGGCGGCCCTCAGACTGAAGTGGGGACAGGGGATATCGATCTAGCCGGCATTGTAGCTGCAGCGCCTGAAGTAGGGGTCCAGTGGCTGATCATCGAAACTGAAGAGTACAATATGGCTCCCACCGACAGTGTGCGGGTGGGGCTGGAGAACTTGAGGGCGGCCATCCAGGGATAGGTTCATACATCCCCCCGCCGGTAAGGTGACAAAATGGTAGTGGGTATTGCTCGCATAGGTTTACACGTTGCCGACTGCCGCTCCCTAAAGGAGAAGCGCAGTATTACAAAGAGCTTGATTACAAGGCTAAGAAACAGATTCAATGCAGCGATTGCCGAAGTCGATGATCAAGACCTATGGCAAAAGTGCACCATCGCCGCTGCAGTAATCGGTACCTCCACTTCCCATGCCGACAGTCAGCTGCAGGCCATCGTTGCCTGCATCAACAGAGAAGCCGCCGTCTCGGTGACAACAATTGAGACGGAGATCCTGTAAGACCAGCTGCCCCCAGGGTACACCTGGGGGCCCTTCGTTGAGGGGAAGAATAAGCTGCCGATCCTGATGGGACTAGAGTAAGAATAACAGCCTCAGGATGCGGACCGCCTGCGTAAGCAGAATACAAGCAAGACAAGCAGTGCCGGTGGTCAATGCGGCAGCGGCTGCCGTCCATTTCCATCCGCCGGCCTCATGCTTGATAGTCAGCAGTGTAGTCCCGCATGGGAAGTGCAGTACAGAAAACACCATGACGTTAAGGGCGGTCAGCCAGGTCCATCCCCGAGCCGCAAGAAGTTCGCCCATTGCTGACAGACTGTCCAGTTCCATTAGAGCGCCTGCCCCTAAATAACTCATCATCAGGGTGGGGATAACGATCTCGTTAGCCGGCAATCCCAGGATAAAAGCCAAGAGGATAAACCCATCCATGCCCATCAGCCGGCCGGCGGGTTCGAGATAGCCCGCCAGGTGTTCGATAATGCTCATCCCGCCGACATCGATGTTGGCCAGCACCCAAACTAGTGCGCCAGCCGGTGCGGCGACTTTGAC
>LFTN01000184.1:1379-5798 GCA_001513495.1 Clostridiales bacterium DTU087 | reverse complement strand
ATGGGTCATTGCCCGCCAGAAGAGAATCCCGTGGGGCTGGCTTTCAATATCCTGCAGCACGGTGGCGCCGGTAGTAGTAAATCCCGACACAGCTTCGAAAAAGGCATCTATGACTGAATCAAATGTGCCGTAGAGCAGAAAAGGCAGCATGCCAAAGGCAGATGCCAGCAGCCAGCCAACACCGACGATCATGAAACCCTCCCGGTAGCGCACAAAGCCGCGCCGGCCGGTGTGCCAATACCCCATCAAACCCGCCGCCAGGGTGACAGCGATGGATATGAGAAAAGCGGTTAAATCGCCTTCCCCATAATAGGCGGCGATCCCAAGGGATGGGATCATGGCGGCAGCTTCAACGATGAGCAGTAAACTTGATACCCTTAAGACGACGCCAAAATCCACCGCCCGACTTCCTTTCCTCGGAACCAAAAAGCTTCTTAACCGCCGGCACTTCCTCCATCCTGCAGATGACAATCAAGCGATCATTGGCTCTAATGGCCGTATCGCCCCGGGGGACGATGACATCATTATCCCGCACTATGGTTGTAATCAACACTTCCTTGGGAAGGGCCAACTGCTTTAGCTGGTAATCGACTACCGCTGATGCGGGCCTAATCAAAAACTCAATGATCTCAGCCTGCCCTCCCAAGAGCATGAACAGCGACATCACCGGACCACCCCGCACCAGCCGCAGGATTTCACCGGCAGTGATCAGGCTGGGAGTGACCGTTGCATCCACCCCGATGGCCTGCGCCAAAGACAGATAGTTGGGACGGCTGACTTTGGCAATGCCTTTACCGGCTCCCAGCTGTTTAGCTAGAAGGGACAGCAGGATGTTGTCCTCATCTCGGCCGGTCAGTGCTACAAAGGCATCCATGCCGGCGATGTTCTCTGCCTTGAGGAGCCTGGGATCAGTTCCATCTCCGCAGATCACCAGGGCGTGGGGCAGCAGTTCCGAAAGGATCTGACATCTTTGCTGGTCGTTTTCGATGAGCTTCACCGACATGCCGTGATGGTACAGGTTTTCCGCCAGGTAGTAGGAAATCCTGCTGCCGCCGACAATCATCACATGCCTAAACCGCTTGGGGATCAGGCCGACGGCAGCGCAGAAACTCGTGATCTCAGACCGCTTGGCGGTGATGAAGATATCATCGCCGGCTTCAATTACATCAGAGCCCCGGGGTATAATAATCCGCCCTCCCCGGGAGATGGCCGCCACCAGGATGTGGGCTATTTGGCCGCACTGCTGAACAGTAATACCGCTGAGTTTGCTGTCAGGCTTCACCGGCAGCTGGACCATCTGTACCCTGCCCCCGGCGAAGTCCCCCATCTGGCCTGCCGGCGAAAAGGTGAGCAGGCTGGAGATTTCATAAGCGGTAGATTTCTCAGGGTTAATCACATAATCCACTGCCACATCGGCTTTGGAAACCGCCAGATCCTTGCTGAATTCAGGGTTGCGGATTCGGGCAATTGTCCGTCCAACGCCCAGGTTCCTAGCTGAAAGACACGCGATCATATTGCCTTCATCGCTGTCAGTAACGGCAATCAAGACATCGTCACTTCTGATGCCCAGTTCCATTAGGGGCGGCTTGAGCAGCCCATTGGCCCGGATGGCCAGCACATCCAAGTTGTCACTGACCTTGCTGATTACTTCGGGATTGCGGTCTAGGACAACCACATCGTAGTTCTCCTCCGCCAGGGTCTCCGCAATCTGATACCCTACTTTGCCGGCTCCGACAACAATTACCCGCACTTGGATCCCATCCCTTCCCTTCTGTCAGCGGCCATGAACTGAACTCTCCATGGATAATGCCAACACTGGTCCTAGTGTAGCCATTGACACATTTCCTATATGATGAAACCAAGACAGCCGACAGATTCCAGACTCAGGGAGCAGCGCGCCGCCTGTTTGTATACACCCCATAATAGTCCTGCGGGAATCATTTGTCTAGAGGGGTTCACTGCATGTGCGGCGGGGCAGCCACAGCAGCTTCTCCTAGTGTGTCAGTCTCCTAAAGCGCCCCTCCATCGAAAAACCTAGCTGGCCAGCATCAGGATAAAAAAGACTCCTCTCCTTACGGATGGGGAGTCGTTGCCTCTCTTATGGACTTTAGCATACTGCTTCAGTTCCTCAAGCTATTGTACTCACTGATCACATCCCCAGTGATGTCGATCGCCTGGGAGTAAAAATGAACTGTGGAGATATCCAGTATCAATGAGTAGTTGTCCCGGGCCGCGATGAGTCGAATAACCTCACTGATCTCGCTGAGAATCTGGTTTCGCATTGCCTCAGCCTGTGCTTGAATCTCGGCTTCAGATTCGGCCACAAGCATCTCATATTCCTCCACTAATCGCTGAAGCTCTTCCTGTTTAGAAGCGTCTTCTTTGCCGTCTCTCAGTGCAGCTTTTTCAATCTCATCCTGGAGCTTTAAGATGGCTTCTCCCTTCTCATCAACAAGGGCTTGCTTCGCCTGGATCAGGACCTCCAGTTGGGCGCCTGCTGCCTTGCCGGCTTCAGACTCGGTGATGATCGTGTTTAGATCCATGACAGCAACCTTCCCCTCAGCCGCCATCACGGGAACAGCAAAAGATGCAACTATCGCGAACAGTAAAGTCCAAGCTAAGTGTTTCATCGCTGTATTCTCCTTTCGTTAGGCTTTGTACCCTGCTGCAATCTACTTCTAGGCGCAGCTCTAAATGGCAATCAAGCTGCCCTTAGATCGACCCCGTAACACCAGTTACCACAGCCTTGCCTGGAAAAACAAATGCAGCTGCGGTTCACCGGATACAGCACCAATGGGCCACCCACCGACTAAGTTGGCAAAGATTCTCTCAGTTAGCCTTACAACAGCACCTACGCCGCAGCTGACCAAGAAATCCTCCGGACCGATGGGCTCCTGATTTCCCTTGTAGGGGAAAACCCCGCCGTAATCTAGAAAAACCATGCCTCTGATGCGGGTACCAATGGGATAATCTACCTCTGCACTGAGAGAGAATCCCTCGTCGCCAGTTAGTGTCCCTGCGGGATAGCCCCGGGAAGTGGACATGCCTCCAAGGGAGAATTGTTCTGCAAAGGGAAGCAGCTCGCTGTTGGTCAGCTGCCACTGTCCCTGCAAAGTCAAAACCCCGCTTCTGGGCAGCACCCGCTGCCAAGTCACAGTCCCGAAGTATTTCAGAAAATCCTCTTCTCTAGGAGACTGGACACGGCCCCAGACAATATCCTGCCTTCCAGACAGGCCCTGGCCTTTCCAGCTCCATTGACCTGTTACTCCTAATGTCGCGGTGTGGAGATCAGTAGTGAGCAGTTTTGAGCCTGAAAAGTAGTTATCGGTTTGCTTGGGCTGCCACTCCAGGCCGCCAGATAGCTTACCTTGGGGCCTAACCAAGAGTGGATGGGTAAATTTTGCCCCAATGTTGGTAGACCGGCCATCGATATCCACCGGCTGAAAGATACCTGATATGATCTTGGCTTTGCTATACTCATAGCTGACGGCCAATCGGCTTCCCTGCCGGCCTACAGGCATATCGTAGCCAATACTGGCACCTATGGTTCCTTCTGCATAGGTGACGCCAAGATTGACAGCATCCCTGTTCCCAAACAGGCTGTTGTTTACAGCAGTAACTCCCAGACGGTAAAGCCCCGTTTCTTCCCGTCCGCCGTTGTCAACAAAAGCCACTACCTGGTACTTAGGCGGCTCAACTGCCGTTATCATTAGGTCAGTTTGACCGAACTCCTTGCCCGCCTTGATCTCTGCCCGCACCTGCACATCATTGGTCGCGTTAAAGTACAATAGATCCTGTTCCAGAACATCCAGCCTAACCAGATCCCCAGGCTGCAGGGATATCCGGTTGAGAAAGTAGGCCTCTTTAGTTGCCTGGTTGTCCGCTACTGTGATATCCCCTACCCTGCCCTCAACCAGTTGAATCCTCACCACTCCGTGTTCGATGGTCTGGGGCGGCAGCACAGCCCTGGCGGTAATGAACTGCTTCTCATCATAGAGTCGGTTGATTTGGTCAAGGACTTCCTGCAGCTGTTCCATGGACATGCGCTGGCCGATCATCGGGTCAACGATGGCAGTGATTTCTCCTTCAGTCAAGATTTCCGACTGATTGATGATGACCTCCCTGACGTCTACCAGGACATCATCGGCTGTCAAATCCTGGGATGCTGCCGAGGTCGTAACCAAGCAGACAACTCCAAGGGCCGCGGCAAGGGCAAGGCTGCGGATCACCGCTGACAAACCGAGCTTCTTTATCGTCTGTTTTATACTGCCTCTTAATATTCTCATTGTAGTGCGCTTTCCTCGTCGTAGTCAGCTTCATCAGATGCGGTCAGCTGCGGGGCGTTCAAGAAGCTATATGAAACGTCAATCCCGCCGGTAATCAGCCCATCATTGTCTTCCAAAGCTGAGCCGGGAAGCC
>LFTN01000184.1:0-1339 GCA_001513495.1 Clostridiales bacterium DTU087 | reverse complement strand
TGATTGACAATGTAATCATCATCGTAGTTCACTACCCAGGCATTGGTCATCATCAGCCTCTCCGCTCCCAGGATTAGGTAGAACGGCTTATTCTCCGGATAAAGCTGGACATCGGCGGAGAACAGCTGCTTGTTTACGTTGTCAGCTACAACTGAATGGTACCTGTTGCGGACATGGGCCCTGGTCCCGATAAACGCCCAGGTGATCCCCAGGTTTTCTGTATCGACATCTATCAGGGCCTGATCGCTTTCCAGGCGGTCAAAAACCATGCCAACTCCGGAGCGCCCTCGAATTGTAAGATCATCAGCCATCTTCTTGCTGCCGCCGCCAATACTGAGGCGTAAGGGCTCGGCACCTGTATGGACCAGGTTGGCCAGTTCAATGCGGTCTGCCTCAATTGTTACTCCCTCAGAAACCAGCGCATCGGCCATCTTGACCTGAGCTCCTATACCAGAAAGCCGTAGGCCCAACCGAGAAGCTGTAGCCCTGCCCAGTTCCAAGTCGGAAGATGTATCGATCAGTATAGATCTCGCTGCCCTGAGCTCTTTCACCCTCACTCTCCCGGCCGGCACCAATAGGTCAACAGATCCCTGCCTGCTGATGATAAAGTCGGAATCTAGGTCTGAGTCCCGTTCTTCAAGGTAGATATCCCGTTCAGCTAGAAGATTGGTGCGGCCGCTGGCAGTAACCACCATTCTCGCGTCCCTAGTTCCAATTCCACCTTCCTGGGCATCCAAGCTTATGTTTCTCCCGAGGACAGCCACGTCTCCATGGACGCTGCCAATGGCTCCCGCTGCTGTAATGTCAATATCGCCGCTGGTTGAGCGCAGATACTCTGTGATCCTAACATCTCCCATGCTTGAAATCCCAATATCGCCGCCTTCGGTCTGCAGTATACTGATAATCTCTAGGCCCTCAGCGGCCAAATTGTTCAGTAAGATCTTGCCTCCGCCGGCATTGACGGCTGAGAACCGCTGCACTGTGTTATCACCCAAGAGCTCCTGGCCGCCGACACTGTGAGTATTAAGTGATGCAGCATCGGCAAAGCGCCCGTCTGCTTCCTGCGTGATCGAGCCTTGGGAAATCAAGCTGATGCTGTCTTCTGTCCGGACCAGCCCGTTGATGGCAATCCCGCCATCCTGGTTGGAGAGCACAATATTGCCTCCATCGGCCTGGACAATACCCATAACCTTCAGCTCAGCGCCGCTGCTGCTGAGCTCTATATCACCGCCCAGGTTTTGAGCCTCAAAACTCTGGACTCGGTTATCCCCCAGAAGCCTCTGGCCGCCGATACTGGCGGTCTCAAGGCCCGCTGCCGCAATCCGGCCAGCCGCCTCCT
>LFTN01000186.1 GCA_001513495.1 Clostridiales bacterium DTU087 | reverse complement strand
AAGGTGTTGACCAGGTTCAGCCGGCTCCACAGAATAAAGGTGGGGACAAGGGTCACAGCATAGGGCAGCATCATTGTGGTCAGCAGTGCCCCAAAGATCCCATCCCGCCCCCGCCAGCGCAAACGGGAGAAGCTGAACGCGGCCAGTGATGAACTCAGGAGTGTGCCGCACATGACACCGATGACTATTTTAATGGTGTTTTGGAAATACAGGCCAAAGGGCACAACCGTCATGGCCTCTACATAGTTACGCCAGACAAAAGGTTTTGGAATCCACTCCGGCGGCAGGATAAATATCTGGCGCATCTCCATAAAAGAACTCCGCACCAGCCAGACAAAGGGAAAAAGGGCAACGGCAGAGCCTAAGATCAAAACCGTATAGATAAAGGTGCGCCAAATAACCCTTCGGGCTGAAACTCTGTGCAGGATCCCTTCTGAACCGTATCTCATCTCCTTATCTACAGCCATGACTCTACCTCCTCTCGCCTTCGTAGTAAACCCAAGCCGGCGAAGTCTTGAAAACAATGATGGTAAAAACCAGAACGATTACAAACAAGGTCCAGGCAATGGCACAGGCATAGCCCATTCTGCCATATTGAAAAGCATTGCGGAAAAGGTAATACACCATAAATAGGCTGCCGTTGTTTGGCCCGCCATCGGTCATGACATAGGCTTGGGAAAACACCTGGAAGGTGCCGATTAGCCCCATGACCAGATTAAAGAAGATTACAGATGAAACCATGGGAAGTGTAATATGCAGCCAGCGCTGGAAGAAGTTCGCGCCGTCGATCTCAGCCGCTTCATAGAGCTGTCTGGGCACTCCCTGCAGTCCGGCCAAAAAGATGATCATAGTATTGCCCATACCCCATACGCTCATCAGGGCAAGTGACGGCAGGACCGATGCTTCATCATATATCCAAAGTAATTTCCCGATGCCAATCTTCCCCAGCATTGTGTTCAATAGTCCGAAGTCGGGATTAAACAGCCAAAGCCAAAGCACTGCATTGGCAACGGCCGGCACCACAGAAGGCAGGTAGAATACGGTACGAAAGACTGCCAGTCCCTTCACTTGCTGGTTGAGAAGGGTCGCAACCAAGAAGGCACTGACGATCACCAAGGGAACACTCAAGAAAGTGTAATAAGCCGTCACGTATAATGATTTCCAAAATAAGGGATCCTGGGTGAACATACGGCTGAAATTAGCTGTGCCTACGAATTTGGGCCTAGTGACAACAGTCCATTCAGTAAAACTGATCACCAGGCTGGCTATCATTGGCAGTAAATTCCATAAGAGAAAACCGAGCATGGCAGGAAGAGCCATCAAGACACCCCAGCGGTTCTCTACGCTCTGTAATGTTCGAGATCTTTTCCTCACCGGTTATCGCCTCCCGCCTGACCTGAGCTATAGCTGCGGACTCCAATGTAATAGGCTGTAAGCGGGGAGTTACCCCGCTTACAGTCAAGGGTACATCAACCAGACTAGCGGTCAAACCTGCCTTGCAGAAGTGGCTTGACCGTTTCTGCAACCCTATCAGCTGCTGTCTGGGCATCTTCCTTGCCGAGCCAGAAGTTGGACAACCCCTGGCTGATGGCGGAAGTGATCTCCTCCCAGTTCCTCATATAATAGGAAGGAGCACGCCGGCCGTAATCTAGGACGTAGTCAATCACCGCCTCTTTATACTCTGGCGGGTGGACGCCCTCTGTCAGCCATTCGTTGATCTTCTCAGGCTCAGTGTAATACTCCATACCCAAAGGCATCCAGAGTCCTGCCTGAATCAGCGGCATTACCTTAGAGGAGCTGGTACTCCATTTGTACAACAGCCAAGCTTCCTGCGGATGCTTGGTGCCGGAGAAGATAACGTTGGGCGCACCTAGTTCTAGACATACAGGCTCCTTCAACTTCGGGATAGGGGCAACACCCAAATTGAACCCGGACTTGGCCAAGTCCAAGAGTGCCCACTGCCCATCAACTACCATGGCTACTTTTCTGGTCTGCAGAAGGATATTGAAGGCAGGGAAGGTCTGCATCTGTGTCGGTGTCGGAGCTACATGATACTTGTAGATCAGATCATGCAGTTTCTGCAGGGCTTCTACGCTTTCAGGCTGGTTGATTAGGGTCTCTCTGCCTTCGTCGTCAAACCAGTCGCCGCCGTTGCTCCAAACAAAGGGCAGAATCGGTGCCCACCAAGTCCCAAAGGCCACACCATAGGTATCAATATTATTCGGGTCAAACCCCGCCTCCCCTGGACGCCGGCCGTTGCGGTCCTTGGTCAAGGCTATCGCAGTCTCTACAAAGTCATCCCATGTCCACTCATCGGCATTAGCTGACGGATAGGGAACTCCAGCCTCATCAAAGATATCCTTGTTGTAGAACATCATCATGATCTCTGCTGCCAAGTTGGTACCGACGGTTTTCTTGCCACCATCGTACATGTACCAGGTCATCGGCAGCCGGCTATCGAAGCTGACCTCAGGGTCCCGCTCCATGAAGGGCGTAATGTCCATTACCACACCCTCTTCAGCCCAGGCCAGGACTTGGCCTTCTCCTAGCTGTCCCACATCCGGCGGATCGCCAGCAGCCAACATAGCTGTGATCTTGGTAACATAATCACTGGGGATGTAGATGGGCTGTACCTCAATATGGGGGTAAGCTTCCATGAAGTCCTTCAGCATCTCTTCCTGTGCTGTCTTCTCCAGCGGGCTGCCCCAATAGGTATACTTCAAGTGGACTTTTTCGGCAGACGCCGCTGCCCCGAACAGGCTCAAACATAACGCAACTGCCAATACTAAGATCATAAGTCTTGAGCTTTTCTTTGCCAGCATCACAGTATACCCTCCTATCTGGATATCTTCCTGCTCACCTTACTTCCTATGACTACAGCTGCAAAACCAGATCTTCTCCCCGTCTCACCTCCCAGACAAACTGCATAGGCTCAACTACAGACTGCGAATCCAAACACGCATTTCTCCCGGTGTGCGATGATCCCAGGCGTAATACGGAATTGCTGTCAACGGATACGGCCGCATCTTAACTGGCTCAAAACGGTAAAGCTGGCCGTCCCAATCAGCATCGTCCATCAGCAGCCCTTCCCCTTGGATCTTGACGACTCCCCCCAGCAGCTTCTCATCAAAGACAGCTGTCAGCTCCGCATCCCTGGGCAGGACCACTCGATCCAAAGGCACTGGATTATCGGCTGTTTCCAGGCAGAAAACGATGGGGCCGCGGCTGAGTGCAACACGGCCGATGTTCTCAGCAACCCGAGGATGGGTGGTGACACGCTCAACAGGCATGGCCAAATGCAGCCTTACGGTGTCACCGGGCTGCCACTTTCGATAAATCCTGGCATATCCTGATCTTAGAATTGGTGCAGTGTCAATCTCGATGCCGTTTACCATCAGCACCGCCTTGCGGCACCAGCCGGGAATTCTCAAGTTCAGGCCGAACTCAGCAGGCTCAGAAGGAGCAACCTCGACCTCGATCTCCCCATCCCAAGGGTAGTCAGTCTGCTGGGAGATCTTAACGGGCGTGCCGCCCGCGCTAAGGTCTGCGTGCCCTGAAATATACAGGTGGATGTACAGGTCGGTGTCACTTTCTGAATATATGTATGAACCCAAAGAGGCGATTAGTCGGGCAATGTTGGGCGGGCAGCAGGCACAGCCAAACCAATCTTGCCGATGATGATCCCCATTGCTGGCTAAAGGATTGTCGTAGAAGAACTTCTTGCCATCAAGGGAAATGCCGCTTAACGCGCCGTTGTATAACGCCCTTTCCATAATGTCAGCATACCGGGCATCGGCATCTACATGCAGCATCCGCTGAGCGAAGAAGATCAGGCCGATGGCCGCACAGGTCTCCGCGTAGGCATCCTTGTTGGGCAGGTCATAGTCATCGGTAAAGCCCTCATTATGCCGGGATGATCCGACCCCGCCGGTAACATACATCTTCTTGCTGCAGACATTGTCCCACAGCCGGCGGCAGGCACGGAGCAGCTCTTCATCGCCGGTTTCCACCGCTATATCCGCCATACCGCAGTACAGATACATGGCCCGCACTGCATGGCCAACCGGGTCGCTCTGCTCCCGCACCGGGAGATGATCTTGACAGTAGCTGGTGTCAAACCCGTTCTTTTCGAAAAAGTGCCGGTTAATCCGGGCATCCTCCTCTGAAAGGTGCTCCAGCTCCCTTTGAAATACCGAGGGCTTCTGGCCTCGTTGATCGATGAAGAACTTGCTGAGTTCTAGATACCGTTCGTTCCCTGTCGCCCTGTAGAGCTTAACTAAGGCCAGCTCAATCTCTTCGTGTCCGGGAGCACCATATCTCTGTCCAGGATTAGGCCCAAATACCGAGGCTATGTAGTCAGCATAGCGGCACATCACATCGAGCAGGCGGCGCTTGCCAGTGGCTTCGTAGTGCGCTACCGCAGCTTCCATCAAGTGGCCTGCACAGTAAAGCTCATGCCACATGCCCAGGTTCTTCCACCGCTTCTCCGGCTCCACAACGGTGAAGTACACATTCAAGTAGCCATCGGGCTGCTGCGCCCCTGCTATCTTTTCAATGACTTCATCCAAGAGCTGATCAAGGTCCGGGTCTGGATGCGCAGCCAGGGAGTAGCTGGCGGCTTCGATCCATTTGGCGACATCGGAATCCCAAAAATAGTGGGGCACCGGTTCATCTCCCGGCTTCCAGGTCAAGTCAAACGCATCAATCCGGCCGGTCTCTTTGCACTGTGTGTACTCATGGGGTATCGTCTGCGTCCGATTGGTCTCTATCCTGGGAGACCAAAAGCTATCGTCAATCACCACTTGTGCTACTGAAACTGGTGACAATTTGCCATTGGTTGCTGCTGACATATCCGGTTCTCCTTTCTGCCCTGCGGTATTCTCAGCTCACTTTAGTTGAATCCCTTTCTCTTAGTACACAAGGGAGTTTGATCATGTGTTCATCATGCTTCAGCTGGCCGTTGTTTCTGATCATGGAAATCAAATTGTCCATGGCCACTTCTCCCAGTTCTTTGAGGGGCATGGCAATACTGCTTAAGGTAGGCCTTACGTATCGGCAGAAGACAGCATCGTCAAAACCGACCACAGCCACATCCCGGGGCACTTCCAGGCCGTGCTCTTTGAATGCATAGATAGCTCCCATGGCCATCGGGTCATTACCGGCAAAGAGGCCGTCAAACGCCGCCTTTCGAAGGAGGCTTTGGCAAGCCCGATAGCCGCTCTCGGTAGACCAATCACCCACTTCGATTAGGTCCGGATCATCTCTCAGGGCAAAATCCTTAACCGCCTGTTTGTATGCCCGCAATCGATCTTGAGAAGCCGGCCAGTCGCTGGGCCCGCTGATAAATCCCACAGCCTTGCAGCCGCTATCTGCTAGATGCTGCACTGCCAGATAGGCTCCCTGGTAGTCATCGGGCAGTACGGAGGGATATCTAGGATTCTGGCTGTAGCTATAGACACAGATAAGGGGTATGTTATCTCGGCCTGCTACTTCACTGAGGTTAAGAGTATGGACACTGTCAGAGATGACGATAATCCCGTCTATGTACTGGTTAGATGGCTCCCAGATGCCGCTCACCGCAGCATCCAGCTTACTCACCACCAGCCGATAGCCTTCCCGATCCGCCTTGCCTTCGATGCCAACCAGGATATCGGGGATGAAGTTGCCGTCAAACCGCTCGATCAAAAGGTGTACTGTATTGCTCTTGCCGGTTCTCAGGGCAGCGGCAATGGGATCTCGGTAAAAGCCCAGCTCCTCACAGGCATCCTCCACCAGTCGCCTTGTTCTGAAATGTACCTTCTTAGATTTATTAAGCACACGGGACACGGTAGCAGTGGAGACTCCTGCTCTCTTAGCCACATCTCTTATCGTAATCCGCCTCTTCGTCATGTCTGACACACCCGGATAGTCAATGGTATCGATTACATTTTGCCATATCAAAACAAAAGCAACTATCTCGTTTTCTCTTTTCTCCATGTAAGACTGACTTCCTGCCTGATCGTGTACAGTTTTTTTCTTTCTGCGCCGCCTTTCCTGCTCCTGTCCATAATTCAGCCTATGTTCACGGAGACGTAAGACCCGGGGCCATCCCTGGGGAATGAACTAACTCAGTCTGCGGGCAAAAAAAGGCACTTCTGACAATATCGACTGAGAGGTCTCTCCTGCAAGGACAACGAGAGCCTGACATAGCCGATGCCAAAGACAAGCTGTACGCTCGATACCTCATCACGCGAAAGCCCCTTAGGCGGCCTCAAAATTGAGATCTTCTGCAGCAGTCCACGGAGAGGTTTTTCTGGCAATTCGGTCATTGGTGAGCTCGACAGCCGTTCAAGGTGCATGATGAAAAACACTTTACAGCATCTTTTCGAACCATGCCAAGCGAGATGAGTGCGGAAAGCCCCAACCTCTTGCATCCGGGATAAGTCTGAGAGAGTGCGTTCCAAACAGGGATCTCTTAATGACATATACACATTAACCAAGAGAAGTTTTGAGGTTTTCATTATTGTTTTAGATTCGCTGAGTCTAGTTTGNNTTTAGCCTTCTGGTCCACGCAAACCCACTTGATCAAGCTCATTTCACGGCTCAAGTAACGAACCCATTGTACGCGCAAATCGATGGATTGGACGACCCAACATATAATATAGCAGAACTCAAACTGAAAGGAAGCAAATACAGCTCTCCCGATGGTAAGGTGCCGTTTACTATTGCGACTAACGGTAACATACTTATAACAGCCATAATTGATGGGCCGTTCATGTTGTCCGACTCCAGCGGAGAGTATTACTTCCCACTTGAGGCGCGGGTCTATCGTAAGACAAGTGGCGACCCAGTGACGGTTATATCTAAGATGACGTGTAGCACACCTGGTGAGCAAACCCAAAATAGCGGAAATCTGGAAGGACCCAACAGATACGACTTATACTTCGACATTGAGGCTAAAGCTGGCCAGGCGGGTGAAATCGAGAACCTGAAGGAAGGCGCCTATGAGACAACTCTTTTCTTGATCGTCGAGGCACCTTTAAGCTAGGAGCGCAACACCCTGAGACAAGGATGCCGCATTTACCCCTTCAAACATCAATTAAGGCAGCGCTGGCAAATCAATGCTAGCGCTGCCCCCTCTCAGAATCTTGCGAAGGAACCTGTGCATTGCTCCTGGCAAGCGCTCAGTCGAACCGTCTCACCGCATTCATCTACAGATCGCTCAAACCCACTCTATCGAGTTGATCTCGCATAACTAGCTAAGTCCATTGCAGACTGCAATACTCCTATCCAATCACCTACCAGCCGGTTCTCGACGGCTCCCTATCCATCTCCTCAACTCTCTCACAGTCTCCACGAAGGAAGTATGGTGAATCGTATGAAAGCCAAAGGGCCGGGCCCCGTCCACGTTTTCCTTAACATCATCAATAAATACGCTTTCCCGGGGGTCAATCCGGTACCGGTCAATCAGTTCCCGGTATATCTCAGGCTCTGGCTTGACGGCATGCACTTCATAGGAAATGACCATGCCGTCAAACAGGCCGAACCAGTCATGCTTGCTTCTTACATGGGCGAAAGCTTCTCTATGGAAATTAGAGAGAGCATACACCGGGTAGCCGGCCGCCTTCAGCTCCCGCAAGAGCTCAATGCCTCTTAGGGGAGTGAACATGTCATACCAGCCGGCAAACACCTGCCGGATCCCCCGGGCGTGATCCGGATAGGCGGCGCTGAGCTGAGCCACCGCTTCCCGCTCATCGATGACTCCCCGATCCAGATCTACCCACTGACTGCTTCCGAAGACGATGCCGTTGTACAGCTCCACCTCTTTTTCTCCAAAACCTAAGCCCCTGAGATACTCCGGAGGGCGAAAGGCGAGCAAGACATTGCCGATGTCAAACACTATGTTCACTAGACCACACCCCGTACTGGATAGCGCTGCATCCATTCATTCAGCGCTCATTCACCTCGAAACTTCCTGACAGTCTCGATCATGGCCAGATAGCCGGCAGCCGGCACATAGTCCGGGATAGAGTTGCCGGTACCGATAGCTACTCCTCCCCAGCCGTGGGCAGCGTATCCAAGGATATCATTTACATAATCCCTGATCGACTCTTCATCATACTGACAGATCACATCCATATCGACTCCGCCGAAGTTGCCGATTCTCTCACCATAGCGCTCCAGCCATACCTTAAAGGGAGCAATGGCATCTTCATTGGAATGCTTGGCATCAATCCCGGTAACGGTGATAATATCATCCATGATCTCGAAGATGTTCCCGCAGGAATGAAGCAGGAAAGGCTTCCCATAGGAATGGACAAGGGACACTATGCGCTTATACTGCGGAAGTATGTAAGTGCGGATGTCATCGGGGGGTAGGAGTGTAGATGTGCGAAAGCCCAGATCGTCTCCAAACCGGCAGACAGCGTAGATGTCGCCGTATTCCTGCATAAACCGTTCCCAGATAGTCACCATCAGGTCCCCTACAGCAGAAAATAGGCCTTTATACAGCTCGGGATCATCTACTCTAATGTAGCAGAGCCTCTCAAAACCCACCACGTCCTGTACCAGCTCAAAAACTCCGTTGCCGGGGCCGCCGATTGCCTTCATGCCGGAGGGCATGGTCTTCCTCAGCAGCTCAAAGTCCCGCCCGTATTTTTCGAAATACCAGTCGGGGACTTGATCCCACGGATACCGGTCAAAATCCTCCCTTGTCGCAATTACACCCGGCTTGTGCTCTCCCAAGGCGCCGCTGCCCGGCATTGCCGGCCCGATGCAGCGCTCAAAGCTCACTGTATCATAGCCCATTTTCAGGAAAAAGCCGGTATAGGCACGGAAAAACTCCAGGCGATCTGCATCATCACCTGCATACAGTTGGGCAATAGGCCTGTTCAGTATTTCCTCCATCACATTCCCTGAAATGATGTGTTCGTAAAGCGGAAGCCGCTCTGGAGTTTGGTTCCTCGCTGCCGCCACGATATTCCTGTAATCCGGCCTAGACTCAGACATCAGGTCTCCCCTTCCTAGAATACGGGTTCTGGTTACCGCTGCTTCCGTGTGAGTGCATCTCCTACTGCTGCATCGCGGTACTCACGCTCCACAACGTTTCTTCTGTGAAAGAAGACTATTTACCTCCCACATTCGCAGCTATAACTTGACTAAACGACTTATGATTGATCGCGCTTTATTTCCAGAAACTTAACTTTACATCCGCCCTTGTTTTGGGATAAATTGGTAATGGTGTGCATACACGTAGGACTTTGTGCCTAGGTCTTGGTGATTCAACATGGGACTTAGAGCCTAAGCGAAGGGAGTTCTTGTGGCTTTGTTGGACGTTGTTAGGTCTCGCAGACTACTTAAACCCATAGTGCCTGAAACACTCAGGCATGCAGCATCAGCCATCGCGATCGTCTCTATAGATAAGGCCGGACGCATCATCTACATAAATGAACCGGGTATCGAGCTGGTGAAAGAGGTTACCGGCCGGGAGCGTGCGCCTAGAAACCTCATTGGACAGGATCTCAGTAAGGTATTAAACAGAGGGCTGCCCCTTACCGTAATTGGCCGCACACTTCAGACCGGTAAAGAAGTCCAAGGAAAGCTGTTGGCTTTCGGTAAGAGCCTTTATACAGTGATGACCAAGTTGCTGAAAAAGGACGACTCTGTTATCGGGTGTGTCGAGTACGCGATTAGAGTACGGCGGCCAAACGCGAAAGATACGCTGCTTGTACCTCAATCCTTTGCCCGACAGCTAGCCAACAAACTTGGGTACGAGTCTACTGAGTGGATCGATGAGATCTCCTACGAACACTCACAGCAGCTGATTCGCTGCCTGTGCAGCAGCAACCATTCGGTGGAACTGACAGAATACTGCCCTCATAAATGGCAGTGTGCCTTCCATCCCCAGTACGGCCGCCTCGCCCTTGACCGCCGCGCTTACCGGAGAGTGGAGATAGCGCTGCCCGTTGAGGTTCACCTGCTGGAGCTGGCACACGATGTAGCTGTGCCTGAGGATATTCGCGAAGAGCCCACCTTCGGGACTACCGTTAACCTCAGTGTGAGCGGTGTCCAAGTCCGCTGTCCGGTACGGCTGCCGCTTAACAGCACAATCCAAATCATCTTTAAGGAGACGGAGAAACCCATCACCTGTACGGGAGAAGTCGTCTGGCTGAAGCAGGGAGATGATGAAGAGTGGTTCACCGGAATTAAATTCCAGTCCATCAGCAATGAAGATTCATCCAGAATCGTCGCTCTGCTCAATCAGCAGGAGCTAAAGGCCCGAAAAGCCGCGAACAGCTAGCATCGCTCCAACTCTTGCTGGTGGCGCATCATCCAACGGCTCTCTGCATGTGCCAATTGCAGGCATCGCCGGTAAAGCAAATAATTAGGGGGCATGGGCCCCCTTTCTTTCATCCATCTATCTGCTTACATATCTTACCTCTAGCGTATTAACCTCTAACGTGCCTAACCTCTTAAGGTCGATCCCTCTGCGCTCCAACTCTTGGCTTTTGGTCAGCAGCTGCCCTTTTTCAAAGCCAGAGCCTCTCTTGCCGCTTTCACGATATTACCCACCGACAGCCCAAACTTATCCAAGAGCTCCTCATACGGCCCTGTGTCGGCAAAGGTATCGGGAATGCCTACTCTCTTCACCGGGCATGGATACTCATCCGATACTACTTCACTGACAGCAGCTCCCAATCCACCGATGATGCTGTGTTCTTCCACAGTGACAATGGCTCCCGTCTCCCGGGCTGCTGACAAGACGGCTTCTCTATCTAGAGGCTTCAGGGTGGAAATTGAAATCACCCTGGGGTTAAGCCCTTCCTGCACCAACACATCAGCTGCTTCCAGCACCCGCCCCAAGACGGTGCCGCAGCTGATCAAGGTAAGGTCTGTTCCCTCTTTTAAGACGGTCGCTTTGCCCAAGGTAAACTCAAAATCATCACTATAGATCACCGGCGAAGGATTCCGGGATAGGCGCAGCCAAACCGGGCCGTTGAACTCAGCCAATACCGGCAGGGCCTTTGCCGCCTCCACTGCATCAGCAGGCACAACTACTGTCAAATCAGGGAGCGCCCTGACCATGGCCAGATCGGCGACTGATTGGTGTGTCGGCCCATCAAAGGAGTCGGAAAGCCCGCCGTAAGTTGCGGCAATCTTGACATTGGCCTTTGGATAAACGATGGATGTCCGCAGCTGATCAGCAGCTCTATAGGTAGCCAGGAAGCTAAAGGTATTGACAAAGGGGATTAGCCCGCACTTCGCCATACCTGCCGCTGCCCCCATCATGTTCTGCTCAGCAATGCCGAAATTGAAGAAGCGCTCCGGAAATTCCTGGGCAAAATACAAAGTCCTGGTAGAACTGGAGACATCTGCATCGAGCACAGCCACATTGGGATTAGCCTTCCCTAATTCCACCAAGCCGGCCCCGTAAGCTTCCCGTTGGGCAATCATTTTCTGTGTCTTCATGCGCCTGCACCACCTTGTTCTCCTAATTCTGCCAGAGCCTGTCTGTATTCATCCTCAGTGGGGCATCTACCGTGCCATGCAGACTTGCCTTCCATAAAGGATACGCCCTTGCCCTTCACAGTGTCGGCGATGACGACCACCGGCCCCCCTTGGCTTTGGGCAATTGCTTCATCCAAGGTGACGAGAATATCCCCCATGTCATGGCCGTCCATGGTGAGGACTTGCCAGCCGAAGGAACGCCATTTATCTGCTAGTGGGGCTACCTCCATGATCTCATCAACTGTGCCGTCCAGCTGCACCCGGTTGTAATCAACGATGGCTACTAAGTTGTCCACCTTAAAGTGGGCGGCTGCCATGGCGGCTTCCCAAACCTGCCCCTCCTGAAGTTCTCCATCTCCCAAGAGGACAAATACCCGGAACGCTTTCCCTCTAACTCTCCCGGCCAGCCTCATGCCCAGCCCGGCGGACAGGCCGTGGCCTAAGGAGCCGCTGGTCATATCGACTCCCGGAGTCTTGAAACAGGCCGGATGTCCGGATAGCCTGCTCCCCAGCTTCCTTAAGGTGGACAGTTCCTCCATTGGGAAATAACCCCGCCTGGCCAAAGTTGCGTAGAGGATCGGCCCGGCATGGCCTTTGCTCAAGACAAACCGATCCCGACCATCCCAATCGGGCTGGGCAGGGTCAATGCGCATCTTGTCGAAATACAATGCGGTCATGATATCGGCCGCAGACAAAGAGCCGCCCAGGTGTCCAGACCCTGCATTGTAGACGCTCTTGACTACTGCAATTCTCAGCTCGTTGGCAATTTGCTCTAATTCCTTAGTTCGCTGCTCATCAATTCTACCCATGGGTGACCCCCTCTACTAATCCAGGCTCCAGACTGCTTCCGGCCTGTAAACTAGATGCAGCACATTATTGTCAATATCCCGGAAAAAAGCCGCCTTGCCGTTGGCGAAGATGTCCCGGGGCTCCTCGACAGTCACACCGGCATTCCGCAGGTGCTCGACGGCAGCCTCAAAGTCAGCTACCTCGATGGCGATATGGCTTTTCTTATCCTTCTCTTCGGAAACACCCTCTTCCCAGGGAATTATCTCGATCATGCCCATTTCCTTGCCGGCAATGAAAACCTGGGGAGGAGAACCGGTTTTGAACACAGTGCGAAAGCCCAATACTTCTTCATACCAGCGCGCCAGCTTTTCTGGGTCCTTGGACATCAATCCAACATGCTCGATACCTTTAAACATACAAGCCCTCCTACAATGCAATAAGAACTCTCCGAGACACGATCAACAAGGCAGGCCCACTCCCCTGTCTGCTGAAGCTGCCTGCCCCGCCTATCCTCATTTTCACCTCTAGCAGTACTTCCTCAGATACTGGACTGCTTCCCTGGCCGCCGTATCCGGTTCAGGATAGGGCAGAATCTCCACGGTGATAAACCCATCGTACTGCAGTGCAGTCAGTGTCGTGAAGACTGAGGCAAAATCTAGGTGGCCCCTGCCGGGAGCATGGCGATTGGAATCAGCAAAGTGAATGTAGCCGATGTAGTCAATGTACTTCCGCAGTGAGCCTTCGATGGAGGGCTCCTCAATATTCATATGGAACAAATCTGGCATCAGCTTGACGTTATCATATCCCAATCGGTCCAGAATCTCGGCTCCTTGGGCGCAGGAATTGACAAAATCAATCTCATAGCGGTTGACAGGCTCCAGGAGCAGATCAACCCCGAGCTTCTGCCCCAGCTGTGCCAGCTCCTCCATAGACCTCAGGAAGTTGTCTTCAGCTTCTCCCCGGCTGATGGAGTCAAAATACGGCCCCCGGACTCTCCCAATGTTGATCATAGCACCGAACTCAGCGGCGATTTCCATCAGGCCCTTAAACTGGGCGATGGCCTGGTTCCGCCTCCCCTCATCGGGATCTGTAAAGCACAAAGCCGACTGTCCATAAATCTGCCCGGTGGATACCACAGGCAGCTCCAAGTTATACTCGGCCAGCAGCCGCTTGATGCCGTCAATATCGGCTTGGCTCCTGTCTAAAAGAGCCAGTTCAATACCATCATAGCCTAGCTGGGCAGCCTTTTTGATGCTGGTCTCCAGCCGGTCACGAAAAACAACAAAAGCTGATGGCAAAGCTGTCTCCGGGGCGATGGCTAAACCTATCCTCTGTGCCATTGATCTTCCCACCTCCCTGTAACTTCTCTAGTCTAGGCTTTCCTTTCCTATAACTCAAAGCTCCTTACTTACCCTAAAAATCCCCGGCCGCCGCGCCTTCTGCAGCGCCTGCATTACTTGCACCGTGCTACATGTCTAATGCCTCTAAGATCGTTTCTACTCTTGCTGCGATCTGTCACGGGAGCTCTTGACACTGACTGCAATCTATCGCGGACTCTTGCCGCTTACTGTAATCTACCGCGGCAGCTCTTTCCCGATAAAATCCAAGCTGGAAAGAACCCTTCCCCTGATGCTGGGATGGATTTGCTCAACCACGCGAGCTATGGAAATCTGGGCCAGCAGCACAATCTCTACTTCCTGCAGCAGATTCTTCACCGCCTCCACCACCGCGGCATCGTGGCCTTGCACATCACCCCGATTGAGCCGGGCAAAGGCTTCATCACAGAGCCGGTATTCTACTTTGACTTCTTTGTCTAACCGGCGGGAGACTTCCCGAATCAAGCTGGCGGTAGGCGACTGTGTGGTGGGATTAGTCATGACAACTCCAATACGGCTGTGGTTTTCTACCGCCCATTGGACCATCGGTTCATCAATCTTGATGACAGGTGTATTGAGCTTGTCCCGTACCCCATCGACGTAAGGAGAAAGGGAAGAACAGCTGACGATGATTAATTCCGCACCATCCTCCTCCAGCTCTTTGGCCAGGGCCGCCATCCTGGGGCCTACCCGGTGGTACGCCCCCTCCCGCAGGCACTTGAGCAATCCCTCATCCAGCACATTGATGATTTCCAGTTCCGGATCGGCCTTGGCCACCACATCGTGTACCGCTTGTATGACCAGCCTGGTAGAATGGATTAACCCTACAATCGGCATTCACCTAAACCTCCATCTTGAGGGTGCCCATTTTCCCAGACGGGCACCCCCTAAGCTTGAGACAAATCCCGTAAGCAGCAAGATGGGATTATGCCCTACTCAAAAGCGTCTTCATCATAGACGACGTAGGAATCGGGGCTGGTTGGTGCCGAAAAGATGGAGGCAGTGATCAACGGCCCGTCACCGGTATTGCGCACCTGGTGTTTGGAACTGGCCGGAAATAGGACCGCATCGCCCTTCTTGAAAAAGGCCTTTTGTCCATCGACATATGCTTCGCCTTCACCTTCCAGGATGAGGATAACCTCTTCAATATCCTTGTGGCTGTGCAAAGGCTTCACCACAGACTTGGCGGGACAGGTCATGATGGCTATAGAAAGCTGTTCTGCCCCAATGGTCTCCGGTGTAACCAGCCACTGCAAATCCCGGCCGGGCAAGTGCTGCGGCTCAATGGAATCTAGACTGACAACACGGACTGACATCTTACCACATCCTTAAGAATTGCTCTTTTGATTTGCCGCCATCCGGCTGACAATGGTATATGCCCGCTTCAAACCCTGGGGATTTGCCACACCCTTGCCAGCAATGTCAAAGGCTGTGCCGTGGGCAGGGGTGGCAATGGGCACCGGCATCCCGCCGTGGACAGTGACACCCTTATCAAAGCCGAGAATCTTCAAGGCAATCTGGCCCTGATCATGGTACATGGAGACAACTCCATCATACTCCCCAGCCAAGACTTTGAGCCAAATGGTATCACTGGGGAAGGGCCCCAATACGTCAATGCCTTCTGCTCTAGCCTTTTCGATGGCCGGTGCAATGGCATCCCCTTCTTCTGTACCAAACAGGCCGTTCTCTCCACAATGTGGATTGAGCCCGGAGACAGCCAGCTTCGGAGCCTCTCCTTTGTACGCTCTCAAGACTTGGTTAACGAAACCGATAGTCTCACAGACACTCTGAACGGTGATCAAAGAGCTGACATCCTTGAGTGCAACGTGGGATGTGACCCTGGCGTTCCAGGCGTTCTCCACCACATTTAACTCACCCCGGACGTGCGGGCAGTTGAACTCACTCTTGAAGAGATCAAGTTCTGTCTCAAAGGGGCAGTCACTGGCATGGAGGGCTGCCTTATTGAAAGGAGCAAAAACGAACCCATCAATCTTACCCTGTTTCGCCAAGTCGATGGTATACATCAACGTGTCGTAAACAGACTGGCCTGCCCTTGCATCCACCTTGGCCAGCTCCAGTTCTGCCGGATCCACAGTAGGATAGTCCAGCAGCACCGGCTGCTCTAGTGGGAAAGGAATCTCTTCATAGCTGCTGAACACCGGCACCTCGGTGTTGGTCTTCGCGATCTTCTGGCCCATGGCAAAGACCCGCTGATCGCCAATGATCACAGTCTGTGCCAGATCCCTGAGGTCCTGATCTGCAACTAGCTTTGCTACCAATTCCGGGCCGATGCCGGTAGGATCTCCCAATAATACACCAACGACTGGCTTGGTTCCCAACATTTTACCGACCTCTTTCTGCAACTAAGACTAACAGATCCATACTACTCTACCACTCTCCGGGAAGCAGCCGGCCTCTCCTAGGCCGGTGCCTCACCGTTCTTTGCCTTGCGCTTCTGCATAATGTTTACCACTATTGGCGATAGGCAGAAGATAATCGTCAGAGCCAACAGCACCCTGGCGATATTGCTGCCGACGAAAATGCTGAGGCTGCCCCTGGAGATATCAAAGGCCTGCCTCACATAACCTTCCAGCATCGGGGTCAATACGAAGGTCAGCAGCAAGGGAGCTGCGGGAATACCAGCGATACCCATGAAGTAGCTCAGAATTCCCATGACGATCATGAGATACACATCGAAGAGGCTGTTGTTTACGGTGTAGGTTCCAATTACACAGACTACGGAAATGATGGGAATCATCACGCTTGCCGGCACCCGGACTACTTTCATCATCAAGGGGATCGAGGCAAAGGCAATGATGAGACAGATGATGTTGCCGATATACATGGAGCTGATCAGGCCCCAAACGAAATCAGGGTTTTCTCTAAAGAGAAGGGGTCCCGGCCGCAAGCCCCACATCATCAGCCCTCCCAGCAGCACCGCAGTAGTACCGCCGCCGGGAATACCCAGGGTCAACAGCGGTGCAAAGGCACCCATAGCAGCACCGTTGTTGGAGGCTTCTGCCGCCGCTATGCCTTCAATGGCACCCTTCCCAATGTTGTCCCGATTCTTGTTGATCCGCTTTTCCATAATATAGGACAGGAAAGAAGCAGCTGTAGCGCCTGCTCCCGGCATGACGCCGACGATTGTCCCCAGAACTCCCTGACGTAGGTTGACAGGGAGAATCCGCTTAAGCTCTGTCCCCTTCAACATGCTGTCTCGAAAACTGACCTCGTGGACACCGACAGAGACGTACTTCTCCTTATTGACTACCATGTCAATAACCTGGCTGAAGCCGAACATGCCGATGACCAGGGGGATAAAGGGGACTCC
>LFTN01000132.1 GCA_001513495.1 Clostridiales bacterium DTU087 | reverse complement strand
GGCAGGGACTGGCTGATCGCGTAAATATCCAGGATATCCTCCTGGGTGATCCAGCCCTTCTTGTCAATTACTTCCTTTTCAAACAGGGGAAGCATAGCCAAGCCGCCGCCGAAGGTAAAGGCACCGACTCGGCAAAAAGTCACAAAGATTTCCAGCAGTAGTCCAATTCCCTGGCTCCGAGCCTTCTCCAGAGCCTTGTCCGTGTTTTGGCCCAACATCGTCATCCTTTCAGCATCTGTACAGCGTCCTATACAAGCCCACGGATAATAGTATACCATACTAGGGAAGGCGGCGAAGCTGAGAAAAAGAATACTTTGAACTTGAGACAAATACAAGCCGGCCTATCAAGAGAAGGGAGCGAGGAAGGCGGATTATCCGACTCCCCGCTGTAAGAATGGTGACTGGAAGGCGGCGTAATGGCATGCGACATAGTGACCCTGCTCAACCTCCCTGAGCTGGGGGGCGGACAGACAGTCGGGGCTCTTCTCTGCCAGGAAGCAGCGGGAATAGAACCGGCAGCCGGCAGGCGGATCCACAGGGGTGGGCACATTGCCTTTGAGAATGATTCTTTCCCGCTTCTGCCGGTCCACCCGGGGAACGGCAGAGAGCAGAGCTTTTGTATAGGGATGCAGCGGATTGGCAAACAGCCTTTCTGTTTCCGCCAGTTCAACGATCTGCCCCAAATACATGACCGCGATGCGGTCACTGACGTAGCTGACAACACTCAAATCATGGGTAATAAACAAGTACGTCAGCTGATACTCTCGCTGGAGCTCCTTCAATAGATTGATAATCTGAGCTTGGATGGAAACATCCAAAGCTGAAACCGCCTCATCAGCAATGATAAACCGGGGCTTAACAGCCAGTGCTCTGGCAATCACAATCCTCTGCCTCTGGCCTCCGCTGAACTGATGGGGAAATCGATCGATCGAGCTTTCATGCAGTCCCACTCGCTTGAGAAGCGCTTTGACCTTGGGCCGCACCTGGTTGGGAGATGTCCCATGCAGCGTGAGGGCCAAGCCTATGGTCTGCTCAACTGTCCGCCTGGGGTTCAAAGACGCGTATGGATCTTGAAAGATCAGCTGCATCTCCTTGCGCTGAGCCCGCATCTCCTCAGGAGATAGTCTCAATATATCCCTGCCGTCAAAGATGACCTCCCCTGCCGTGGGTTCTTGCAGCCTCAGCAGAGCCCGGGCCAAAGTGGATTTGCCGCAGCCGCTTTCGCCTACCAAACCCAGGGTCTCGCCGGGATAGATGTCCAGATCTACACCATCTACTGCGCAAATCTTCTTCGGCGGTTTTCCGGCAAGGCGCTCCCTGAGAGTCTGCTTCATGGGAAAATGTACCTTGAGGCTTCTTACTTTAACAAGGGGTTCTTGCATCTGAAACCTCCTTCCTACGCGATGGCCTGTAAACAGCTGACTTGATGATCATCTGCCACGTTAATCAGCGGCGGTTCCTCTTGAGCACACTCAGCCTCAGCCAGAGGGCACCTGGTCCGAAAGCGGCAGCCGCTGGGAAGATTGTATAGTTCAGGGACCATCCCCGGTATAGTCTGGATGGGACGATGGCGGTCTTCGATTCTGGGAATTGACTTTAGCAAGCCGCTAGTGTAGGGATGCCGGGGCCTAAACAGGATATCCTCCACCGGCCCGGCCTCAACCACTTTGCCGGCATACATGACCACCACCCGGTCACAAAACTCAGCCACCACACCCAGATCGTGGGTAATCAAGATGACCGCCATATCCAGCCGGCGCTGCAGCTCTCTCATTAGTTCAAGGATCCTGTCTCTTATACACATCT
>LFTN01000195.1:1135-4561 GCA_001513495.1 Clostridiales bacterium DTU087 | reverse complement strand
TTCATACCCAATGCTTCCGCTGCAGGCACTATCAAGGCTCCTAGCAGGAGATCGGGCTTCAGCCCAATGCCCACCATGACCACTGCCAGCAGCCCCATCGATATGTGAAACCGCTTCACGCCACCATGGGACACCCTAACGGCAGCAGGCTCTGCAGCCTTGCCGAGGAACATTAGATAGTACAGTTTAGTAAAGGACGCAGCTGTCCCCACCCCTACCAACAGGAATAGCCTTTCCACCCAAACCAGCCAAGGCTCTCCGCTGCTGGCAGCTGCACTGGCGGCATGGTGAAGCAGGGTCTTGCTCGCGTATCCATTGAGGCCAGGTGCACCGGTGATTCCCAGGGCCGCCAAGAGCATCAACAGAGCTGTGATTGGAAAGTCCCGCCAGAGGCCGCCCAAGCGGTACAGGCTGGTTTGCCGGGTGTGGACATAAATGACTCCCACACCGAGAAACAGGGCCGCCTTGAACAGGGCATGGTTGACAATATGATAGATCGCCCCCACAAGCCCCAGCCCACCCTGGTCTCCCAAGTAGAGCCCTAGGCCAAGCCCCAGAATGATATAGCCCATCTGACTCACACTGTGGTAGGCTAGAAGGCGCTTGGCATCATTCTGTAAGAGAGCCGCCGCTACTCCGGCCAGCATTGTACAGACGCCCAGAATGATAAGCACTGTCCCCAGCCAAGGTGCAGTACTGGCTGCTTGGGGTATGCCCCACCCGGCCAGCTCACCGGTGCGGATCAGGCCATAGGCACCCACTTTGATCAAGAGGCCTGACAGCAGGGCACTCCCCGGTGTAGGTGCCGTTGAATGGGCGTGGGGCAGCCAAAGATGCAGCGGCACCATACCGGCCTTAATTCCGAACCCTGCCAACAGTGCGGCGATGCCGTGTTTGAAAAGCCTAGGCTCCAGCGGGTGCAAAGGCCCTCCACCGACAGTCGGCACTCTGCCCGCAGCTGTTCCAATCAACACGATCCCCAAGGCCACACAAAGCCCGCCGATAATGCTGAAAAACAGATAGAAATACCCAGCCCGAATCGCCTCTCTGTCCCTGCGGTGAACAACCCAGAAGTAGGAGGCTATGGTCATCAGCTCAAAGAAAAGCAGCAAGGTCAAGAAGTCACCGGCGAAGAACACCCCCATTACCGCCGCCAACGTCAACAGAGTAATGACGGCAAAGCTGCGGGGCCTTCCCTCCTCATGCATGTAGGCTGGTGAGTATATGGAGACTGCCCACCAGAGGAAGGCGGCGGCCAGCACGAAAACCATCGACAGCGCATCTGCCCGCAGGCTCGGCACGAAGGGGCCTGAAAGCTGAAGCTTGTACGCCAGCTCACCGCCTTGAGCGGCGCTTCTTAGCACCAACGTTGCCAAGACGAGGACAAGGGAACTGGCAATCAAGGGGATATCGGCACGGTGATTCCGCAGCCTCAGGAGTGCAGCTGCACCCAAGAGCGGAACACCGATCAGGACTACCAGCAGCATACGGCTTACCTCCTATCTTCAGAAAAACCAGTTGACAACAGACTCAACCCCAGGCCAAATCATGCCCGGCCATAGGCCCATCAATACCGCCAAAGAGGCCAGTATGACAGTGGGGGCCAACGTGAGGGCCGCCTCGCGGCCTCTCTCCAACACCGGCTGACCCCTTTCTCCAGCAAATGCAGCTACCACAGTGGGGATGAAGCAGAAGGCGTTAATCAAACCGCTGCCCACCAGCACCAAGGCCAGCGGCCATATGCCCCCGGCGGCACTGCCCCTCATCAGATGATACTTGCTCCAGAATGTATTCAGGGGCAGCATGCCGATCATCCCTAAGCTGGCGATGCCAAAGGCTGTCATGGTGAGGGGCAGCCTCCACCCCACTCCGTTCATCTCGCTCACCTTCAACTTCCCAGTCTGCTTCGCAATGATTCCCGCTGCAAAGAACAGGCTGACCTTTAGGATGGAATAGCCAAACATATGGAGCACTGCCCCGGCTAATCCCAAGGGGTGGAGGGTGAACGCACCTAAGAGAATATACGACAGCTGGCTGATGGTATGGTAGGCCAGCCGCCGCTTCAACACATCCTGCCTTGTCGCGATTATTACCCCTGCCAGAATTGTAAAGGCGGCTAACCAAGGGAGAAGACGGCCAAATCTCAGCTGCCTCACCAGCTCATGCCCAAAGACTGAGTACACCACCCGCAAGATACCGAAGACTCCAGAATAGACCACCGCCACAGCGTGCAGCAGGGCGCTGACCGGAGTTGGAGCCACCATTGCCGCTGGCAGCCAGCGGTGAAGCGGCATGACAGCAGCCTTCACCCCAAACCCGGCCACAAATAAGGCCAGCAGCCAGCCTGCTCCCACTCTAGGGCCGACACCTGCCAGCAAGGGGTCCCGGGCAAAATCCAGCCTCCCGGCCCAGGCGTAGGTGATGACTATACCGATCAAGATGGCACCAGCACCTGTGAGGCTGTACAACACATACTTGCGGCCGGCCCTTACAGCTTCCTCACTGCGCCCGTGGATGACCAGAGGATAGGTAACGAAGGTAAGCAGCTCATAGAACAGGTACAAGGCCACTAAGTTACCGGAAAAAGCAACTCCCAGAGTCACACTGAAAGCCAGCAAGAGATAAGTGTAATAAGTCCTCTGCTTATGCTCTGCCGCCATATAGCCGAAGGAATAGACCGCAGCAAAGAGCCACAAAGTGGAGGCGATGATGCCAAAGACTGCCCCCAAAGGATCAAGCTGCAGGCTTAGTGGCAGTCCGCCGATCCCGAAGTCGACTCCAACCGCATGGCCATTCAAGGCCTTTACAGCAGCCCGCCAGGCAAAGACAGCACCAAGGGCAGCAAAGGCCAGCACAACTGTATTCCTCAAGCGCCTGCCGGCCCGGGGCATTAAGGCAATGACTACTCCCCCCGCCGCCCCGCTCAACAGAGCTAAGACTAAATCAATCATGAAATCAGACCCCCCTCGGCCTCCCCTAACGAATTGCTAAGAAATCAACAGCTGCCCTCCCGGCCAGTTCCAGAAACGGCCCCGGTGCCACGCCCAGGATGACCACCACCGCTGCCAACAGGACCATTGCCAGTTTCTGCGGCATGCCTGGATCCATCCCGTCGGCTGTCGGCGCCGGCTCAAAGTAAGCGATGCGGAGAATGGGAAACAGGTAGGCACCGCACAGCACGCTTCCCGCGATGATCACCGCTGCCGCCAGCCAATTGCCCGCCTCTAGGCTGCCGAGGAGAAGATGCCATTTGCCGACAAAACCTGAAAACAGCGGTATACCCACTAAGCTGAGACTGCCGGCTGTGAAGGCCGCCATGGTAACCGGCATTTTCCTGCCGATGCCGGCTAACTCGCTGATCCGTTCCTTGCCGGTGGCGGCGATGATCGCACCTGCAGCCAGGAACAGACTCGCCTTGCTCACTGC
>LFTN01000195.1:752-1122 GCA_001513495.1 Clostridiales bacterium DTU087 | reverse complement strand
CCGCATGACCGATTACGTAGTAGATAGACCCTGTGAGGGCGGTTTTATTAATGAGGCCCATTCCCAAGAAGGCATAGCCCAGCTGGGCAACAGTAGAAAAAGCCAGCCTGCGCTTGAGCTCATCCTGGGCTATGGCAAACAAAGACCCTGCGATGATGCCCAGCATTCCCAGGACTGTGATAATCCGGTCCATGGCAAACTCCTGAATTAGGCTGGGGCCAAACACGTTGTATAGGATTTTCATGAAACAAATAAGGTAGCCTTTCACCGCCAGCCCCGATAGGACAGCACTAGCCGGTGACGGAGCATAGGAGTGGGCATCGGGCAGCCAGACATGTAAGGGGAAGAGTGCCGATTTCACACCAAAACC
>LFTN01000195.1:0-633 GCA_001513495.1 Clostridiales bacterium DTU087 | reverse complement strand
GTGATGATATACAAAAACCCGATACCGCCTAGAACTAATGCCGAGCCCAATGACGCCAAAATCAAGTAGGTCAAAGCAGCTTCCGCCGCCCGAGAATGGCCCCGGGCCGCTACCATACCACAGCAGCTTAGGGTAGCTACTTCCACTAGGACGAAGACATTAAACATGTCATTGGTCACCGCCATGCCGGCCAAGGCTCCATTCAGCAAGAGAAAAAGCGTATAAAACCAGACCGCCCGGCTGGAACCGCCCACCTCGCGGGTTAAGCTGCCGGCAGAAAAGAGGGCCGCCGGCAAGACAACCATTGCCACCATCAGCAGCACCAAGGTGCCTGCGCTGCCGGCTATCAGTTCTATACCCCACGGGGCCGGCCATCCGCCCACACTGTAGACAAGGGCAGTTCCGCCGCCCGGATAAACACGGGAAGCCAAATACCCGGCACCCAAGAGGCCGATGACAGTGATGGCGATCACCAAGCTCTCCACCAGCCGCAGCCGCCGCACAAGGGTCGGCAGCACAAAGGCAACACACAACGGCGCCACCACAACCAGCACAGGCAAATTATCTCTGACCGCTGTCATCATCTATCTCTCACCTCAGTCCTCATCTCGGCTATCCGCCGGGCATCCAGTG